>JAFRBA010000098.1 GCA_017405115.1 Kiritimatiellia bacterium | reverse complement strand
GTTTCAGGTTGCAGGTTTTAGGTTTCAGTTGAAGAGGGCACTGCTGGCTATGCTCTTACTTCTTCCCTCTTCCCTCTTCCCTCTTTCTCCGCATCGAGCTTCGCCCGCTCGTTCTCGGCGTGCGTCAGATCCTCGTTTGCCTTGATTTCCTTCTCGGCTGCGGCGAGCTTCTTGGCGCGCACCTCTGCGGCGAGCTTCTTCAGCTCCTCCTGGCTTTCGTCGTCGAGCAGCTTCTCCTCGAGCTCCTTCTGCTTCTCCTCGTCGAGCTCCTCCTTGTGCATCTTGATCCAGAGGTCGCGCTCCTCCTTCGAGAGGTTCTTCAGCATCTTCGCGCGGTTAACCTTCTCCGTCTCGATGGCGATCTTCGTCTTGCGCTCCTCGTCCTGCTTCTTCCACTCGTCCTTCAGGCGGCGGAGCTGCTCGCGTCTGCTGACGGGATCGGCCAACTTCGACGCAGACCAGCCATGGTCGTCCCACGGCCTCGAGTCGGACAGCGTCTTCTTGCGGCGGAGCGCCTCGGCCTGCGCGGCCTGCGCGTCGTCAAGAACATAGGGAGTAAGGAACACAAGCAGCTCCTTTCGGGTCTCCTGCCTGCTGACGGTTCCGAACAGCCACTTGCCGATGAACGGTATGTCCTTTAGGAAGGGGATGCCCGTCTCCGCCTCGGCGTTGACCGTCTCGACCAGCCCGCCGAACACGACGGTCTGGCCGTCCTCGAGCAGGACGTCCGCCGTCATCTTGCGCTCCACGGCAATGTCGACGTTCTGCGACACGTAGACGCCGTTCATCGGCACGAGCATCGACTGCCCGCCTATGTTGACCTGCGAATACTCCTCCTCGACGGTCAGCATTACCGTTCCGTTCGGATTGATCTTAGGCGTCATCTTGAGCTTGATGCCGATGTCCTTCGCCGTGTAGTTAGGAGTGGGCTGGCCGCTGTTTCCGTAGCTGCCGGACTGCGCCGTCCAGCCAGTGATGAACTGCCTGTTTTCCGTTGCGTCGACCGTAGCCTCTTTGTTGTCGACCGTCATCACGACAGGCGAGGCTATGTACTTCGAGTGGCTGTCCGTCTTGGACGCCTGCAGGATCGCGGAAAGGCCGAGCCTGTCCGAGTCGAACACGAACGTAAAAGCCTTTCCGAACACGTTGGACGTCAAGCCGGCGGCTATGTCGTGCGCCTGAGAGCCGCCGCCGCTGCCTCCGCCGAGCGCCGTCGCGAGGCCGCCTCCATAGTAGTTCATCGCTCCGTCGCGCGCCACGGCGGCCATGGTGCCGGCGACTTCGCTGGCCGTGTCGGAGATGGAATACGTGGTCTTGCCGTCATCGCTCTTGTAAGTGTGCGAGTAGGAGTAGCCGGCCGGCACCAGATCGTCGAGAACGGAAGTCGTCGTGCGCGAGTTGCCGTCGGAATCGGTCACGGTGGTCGTGCGCGTCCTGTAGAACATGTCCTGGTTCTTGGCGTTCTGCACCTGCGTCTGGTACTTCTGGCGGCCCTTCTGCACCCAGTCCATGCCCGTCTCTATGCCGTCGCCGAGCCCCACTTCGATGATGACGGTCTCGATGAGCACCTGGGAGAGCTTGATGTCCATCGACTCGATTATCTGCTCCAGCGTCGGCACGAGCTCCTTCTGCGTCATCACTACGAGGCCGTTGATGCGCTTGTCGGAAAGGACCGTCGTGTTCTCCTTCGAGAGCTCCCCGGCCTTCGCCTCGCCCGTGCGCTGGTTGGCGGACTTCCTCGGCGCGGAGGCCGTGGAGGGTCGCGTGAGGTTGCCGCTGGAGCCCTGCCTGGCGTTCTGGTTCTGGTTCGACTTGCTGGAGCTCTTCGACGACGGGGCGTTGCCGATGAGGTCGTTTATCATGTCCGACACGTCCTCGGCCAGGGCGTACTTGAGGCGGTACACCTTGACCACGGTGTCGGGCGTCGTCTCGACGTCCAGCGACTCGATCACCTTGTCGAAGAAGTCCATGTTCGACTTCGACGTCACGAATATGAGCTTGTTCGACCGCTCGTCGGGCACGATGACGACCTTGCCGCGGATCATGCCGCGGTCCGCGTCGGAGACGGACATCACGATCGACTCGTTGTTGACGGCCGAGGCGGGCTGCGGGGCGTTGTTCTGGCCCGGGCGGCGCAGGCCTCCAAGGAGCCGAGACGCCGGGCGCTCCTGCTCGCGGTTCCTCTGCGAGTTGTTGCTTGGGGTCTTTCCGTTCTTCTCCTGCTCCTTCTGCGACTCCTCGACTATCTTCTGGATTGCCTCAAGTATCTCCTGGGCGGACGCGTTCTTGATCTGGCGCACGTAGACGTTCTCCAGCACGGGCGTCTCCACGTCGACGGCCTTGGCGATCTCGAGCATCCGGTTGATGTTCTGCTCGGTGTCGGTCGCGAGGATCGAGTTCGTGCGCTCGAACACGAGCAGCACGCCGTTGTTGGACTTCAGGCCCTCCAGGACTTTCTGCGCCTCCTCCGTGGAGATGTTGTTGAATCGAATCATCATCGACACGACGCGAGTCGACTCGCCGAGCTTCGTCTCCTGGTCCATGATGAGCGGGATGCCCTCCTTGCGGACGTCCTTGCGAGGAAGTGCGCGTATGAAGCTCTCGCCGTACGGCTCGAGGTGGACGCCGTTCATCTCGAGGATCGTCTCGATCGCGTCGATGTACTCTTCGTCCGTGAGCTTCTGGCCGGGGCGGGACTTGAGCGAGATCGTCGCGCTCGGGCACGCCGGATCCTTGAGGACGGTCTTCCCGACGCGCTCGCCGTACGCCTGCAGCACGATGTCGACGGGCGTCGCGTCCCAGTTTATCGCCGAAGGGTCGGCGTTCTCGTCCGCCGCCGGCGCCTCGGCCTGCACCGGAGCAGACGCGCGCAGGCGACTCGTCGCAGCGTTGCGGTTGTTATTGCCGCGCAGATTGCGGTTGTTGCGGTTCAGCAGGCTCTGCGCCGAAGCCGACTCCGCCGCGACAAACGCCAACAGGGAGGCGACGAGAGAGACGAGAGAGACTCGTGAGACGAGGGACCACGCGCCCCCCATGCCTCTCGCGCCCCTCGCGTTGCCAACCCTCTCGTTGCCCGCGTCTCTCAAGTCTCTCATGTCATCTCCCTTCAACGCTTTTGCTCTTTCACCCTTCAACTTTTCAACCTTTCAACCCTTCAACTTTTCAACCCTTCAACTTTTCACTTCTCCCTCATGTAGGCGCAGTTGAGCGTAAAGTCTATGTTGAGGTAGCCCTGCTTGCGGCTCGGCTTCGCCCGAAGCTGCGTTATGCTGAACATGCCGTCGTCGGTGTTCTCGAGCTCGTGCATGAACTTCACAAGGGCCTCGAGCGAGCCCTCGCAGCCTGAGACCTTCACCGGCAGCTCCTTCACGTCGTCGGCGTCGATCTCGGCTTCGGCCTGGTGCTGGCCGAGCAGAATCAGGTTGCGCTGCGCGATGTCCTCCATCTTGCGCATCCACGCGGTGTCGGTGGACTTGCCCTCGTCGAAGGTCGGCATCTGCGCCTTCTCCTCCTGGTAGGCGGACTCCCACTTCGACTTCTCGCCGATGAGCTTGCGCTCGCGCTCGCACGTCTTCTTCGCCTCGTCGTAGCGGCGCTGCGCCATCTTCCACGCCCGTTCGGAGTGCATGAACCACGTCCCGACCGCCACCGCGTAGAGGACGATGACGACAAGGACTGCCAAGACCGCCTTCTGCTTCAGGCCCATCGCGCTCACTGCCAGTCCTCCTTCGGGTAGTTGAGCTCCAGCGTGAAGCGGTAGCGCCCGCCGCGAGACGAACCGACCGACCCCATCTTGACCTCTCCGAAGACGCGTTCCGCGTCCTCACCCTCGCCGAAGGCCATGGCCTCCATGCGGTCCTTGAGCTCGTATATGTCCGAAGACTGGGCGGCGTCGCCCTTCAGGACGATTCCCTTGTCGCGGCGGTAGTCCCAGTCCGACAGCGTCACATCCTCCGGCAGTCGGTCGGACACGGCCTTTAGGATCTCGAGCGCGCTGTGGTCGTGGTCCGAGTACTTGCGCACGAGGTTCACCTTGTCGACCATCTTCTTCACCTCAAGGAAACGCGAGTGGTGGCGCTTGGTGTCGGTCTTCTGGCTGTCGGTCATGAACCCGTAGACCACCGGCACGCCGAAGAGGACGCCCATGGCAAGGATCCAGAAGCCGGCCGCGACGGCGAGGAACTTCGTGAGCTTCGCCTTGAAGCGCGTCTCCGCCAGGAACTCCGCCCAGCTTTCCGGCAGGGCGTTGAGCGAGCCTTCCTCGCCGCTGCGCTCCGCCACGCCCACGAGCCCCGCGTCCGCCCCGACGGTGATCTCGCGAACGGGCGCGAAGCAGGAGAGAGAAGCGAAGTCGGGTTTCGGGGTTTCAGGGGTTTCAGCCGAATCTTCCGGATTTTCCGGACTTTCCGGAGCCTCCGGACTCTCCGGCCTCTCCGACCTGACCACGACGATCTCGGCAAGCGGCTTGGCGCCGCCGAAGTCTTCGGCCTCAAGGAGCGAAAGCATCACCTCGCGCTTGAGCTCCGCGCCGTCAGTCGTCGCCCGGACGGCCGACGGCTGGTCGCCGTCGAGCAGGAAGATTGATATGCAGTCCACCGACGACAGCAGCACGACCCGGCGCGACGACGCGTCGCACTCGCCGAGCGCACTCCACACGCCGCGCAGCTGGCCGAGCGCAAGCGAGTCCACCCTCGTGACGTTCAGCCTCGCCGCGTCGAGCGCCTCGCCTATGTCGTCCGCCGCGCCTTCGGGAAGCGCAGCGGCGAGCACGGACGAGCCGCCCTCGTCCTCGCTAACGGTCTCGTAGCTGACAGTGAGCGGCTCGTCTGGGAACGGGCTCGCTTTCTGCAGCACGGCCCTGGAGACTTCGACCGGATCCTCTCCTGCCGGCACGCGCACCATCTTGACGATGAGGCGGCTCAGGGGCAATGCGAGAACGGCCTCGCGCCCCGTCTCCCCGGAGACGAGCGATCGTAACGCGCCGCCCTCGTAGGCGACAACTTGAACCCCTTTTGGCATTGGATGGTATTATACCAAATATTCGGTGGTCATTCCAATGTCGTCTATGTCAAAATCGTAGAACCGCGACAAAGGGGTCGGCGGGGCCTTTTCGAGCATCTTCCGTATGCGGACGGCGTCCCCAGGCGTGCGGGCGAGAATGTACATAAACCCGCCGCCGCCGGCGCCGGCAAGCGAAACGGCCGAGGCGAACGGGGCTATCGCGTCGATCATGTCGTCCACGCGCTCGTTGGTGGAGCCCGCGTCGAGCAGCTTCTTGTCGCGCCAGTACTCGCGTATGCATGCGGCGAACGCCTCGATGTCACCTGCCTCCGCCGCGCGCGCCGCGCGCGCCGCGCCCTTTTTCACCGAGTTTATCAGTATCTTCCCGAAGTTATGCGGATTCTCGGCGTAGAAGCCGAGGACGCGCCTCAGCACGTTGCGCGCCATGCGCTTCTGCCCGGTGAAGTACAAGAGGCTCCTCCGCCGCAGCTGCGCCCAGAAAGCGGACGGCGCGCGCACTGGCCGCACGGATATGCGCTGGGGCTCGCCGGGGGCCGAGCGCAGAAGCTTCACGCCGGGCGTCATGCCGGCGAACTGGTCCTCCCAGCCGCCCCCGGTCCGCATCTCCTGCTCAAGGCGCAGCGTCAGCTCGCCTACGCGGGCGACGTCCACTTCGCCCGCGAGCGCCGCGATCGTCGCCGCGCCGAGGATGGACGACGTGCCCATTCCGCTGCCCTTGGGAAGCGCCGACGATATGACGACGTCGATGCCGCGCGAGCCGAACCGGAAGCCCGTCACGGCGAGCGCCGCCTTCACGAGGCAGCACCAGTCGTGCGGGTCGTGGTGGTCGGCGATCTCCTCGGCGCTCCTTATGAGCCTGCGCTTGCCGAGATCCTTCGAGACGACCTTCACGAACCGGTCGCGCCGCGGGGAAACCGTCACCTCGATGGGCCTGCGCCCGTCGACCGTGACGGCAGCGGCAAGCACCGTGCCGCCCTCCTTGTAGCAGATCGGCGGGGTATCGCTCCACCCGCCCGCGAAGTCGATTCGCACCGGGGCCGTGACGCGCACCGTGCGCGGTCGGCGCAGCTCCAGCAGGCGGGCGTGGCTGACGGCCTTCATCTTCTCGCCAAGGCCGTGCCGCTCCCAGAGGCCGTCGGACTTGAAGTTGTCGTCGATGCGGTAGCGGAGATGGTACCATTCGCCGCCGCCCAGCGGCAGGGACGTGAGGCATTCGCCGCGGGCGAGGTCGACGCGTCCGTAGCTCGCGGGCACGTTCGTCACTATGTTGTCGCCCCCGAGGCGCCCGATCGGCGCAGCGCAGGCGTCGACGAAGACGCGCCGCCCCGCGCCGCCCGCGCCCCTCTCGTCCCCCACGTCCTTCCCAAGCTTTTCAAGGAGCTCCCTCGACGAGCCGACGTGGAAGAACTCGCACGACTCCACGACCGACACGCTGAACGGCGCGAAACCGCCGAGCAACATGGCGGGGAACTCCTCGTAGATGTCGCCTGCGACTGGAAGCCGCTCCATCTTCGCGGCAGTCCGCCAGTCGATGTGCATTATGCCGGTGTCGACGAGGAACCTGCCGCGCCTCACGTTCGGCTTCTGCAGAAAATCCGCGACAGCCGACAGCCGGCACTTTACATTTTCCACTTTACACTTTCCACTCGCCACATAGACTCCGTGTCGGCGCGCCTGCCATGGCCCGTCTGGATACGCGACGCCCGTGACGCCGGACTTCGCGAAGACGACCTCAGAGGCGTCGAGACGCGGCACGACGTCGCCGCAGCAGACGGTTACGCCCGGATGCGGCGGCAGGGCCGCCATCACGTCGACAATGTGGTCGAGCATCGGGCGGGCGTCCGGCATGGGGACGAACGCCTTGCCCATCGCGGCGTATGCGGGCGTCCGCCGCGCGTCGCCGCCAGAGTGGCACACGAGCACGCGACCCCTTGCCATGCCGGCGCGGCGCAGCAGCCGCAGCGCGTTCACGGTGGCCCCCAGCGAGCCGACGCGGCGCCCCCCCGGATCCGGAACCACCATGTAGCCGCGGCGTCCGCGCAGCTGCGCGCGGTATCCCCTGGCCTGCGCGGCGTTCGCCGCAGTCACGACTACAAGGTCGAATCCGGTCATCTTCCTCCCTCCGGTCGGATAATCCCGCCTACTTTGAACAGGTACTTCGGCAGCATCATGGCCATGCACGAACGGTAGCCGTTCTCCCGGTTGGCGCGCACGTTCTCGCGGTTGAGCCGCACGGTCGCGCCAAAACCGGCGGTCGAGATGCCGCCGGGCGCCATGCGCACGACGCATTTCGGCAGGTACCTGGTGCGGATGCGCTCCCTGCAGAAGTAGCGCACCATGAGCTCGAAGTCGGCGCTGATCCTGTAGTCCGTGCGGTACGGGCCGAGCTTCGAGAACAGCTCGCGCCGTATGTACACGCTCGGATGCGGCGGCATGTAGCCGATGGCGTGCATCCACGGCCGCCAGCGGCGCGCGGAGTAATAGCGCACGGATCGCCCGCCGCGCACGAAGCGGACGTCGGCGTAGACGGCGTCGGTCTCGTCGTCGAAAGCCCCCGCGACGTCGGCCAGGACATGGTCGGTCTCGAACACGTCGTCTGAGTTCAGGATGCCCACCACGTCGCCGGTCGCCATCGCGATGCCCTTGTTGATGGCGTCGTAGAGGCCGTCGTCGCGCTCGGATATGAATCGGAAGTCGCGCTCCGGCCACGCCCTGCGCGCGGCCTGCACGAGCGAGAGAGTCCCGTCAGTCGACGCGCCGTCCACCACGATGTACTCGAAGTCGACGCCCTTCTGGGAGAGGGCAGACTCGAGTGTCGCGGAGATCGTCTTCTCTCCGTTGCGGACGACGGTGACCAGCGAGACTTTCATCAGTCGAAGGAGTAGGTCTGGCCGGGCATCGGGGCGACGGCGTTCTGGATTCCGTGCTCCTTGAGGAGGTCTACCATGGCGGACACCTTCTCGGGCTCGCCGTGCACCGCGAAGGCGTGGCGGACGTTGTCCTTCACCTCGTTGAGCCAGTTCGCGAGGCCCGCGCGGTCGGCGTGCGCCGAGAGCGCGTTGATCACCTCCACCCTCGCCTTGAGCTCGACCGGCTCGCCCAGGATGTTCAGCTGGCTGCGCTTCTCGACGATACGGCGGCCCAGCGTGTTCTCGGCCTGGAAGCCGACGATGAGCACGATGTTGTCCGGGTCTCCGATGCCGTTCTTCAGGTGGTGCAGCACGCGCCCGCCCTCGCACATGCCCGAGGCCGCGATGATGATCATCGGGCCGGGGGCGTCGTTGAGGGCCATCGACTCCTGCGGCGTGCCGACGAACGTCATGCCAGGGAACACGAGCGGATCGCTGCCCTGCGCAAGCATCCGCCGCGCCTCGTCGTTGTACACCTCCCGGTGGCTCGCGTAGATGCGCGTGGCCTTGTGCGAAAGCGGCGAGTCGATGTAGACCTTCACCTCGCGCGGCACCTTGTTGCGCGCGCGCAGCCTGTTCAGGTAGTAGATTATCTGCTGCGTGCGGCCCACGGAGAACGCCGGGACGATCAGCTTCGAGTTGTGCCTGTCGATGTGCCTGAGGTACTTCTCCAGGCGCAGCTCCACGTCGTCGGCCGACGGGTGGAAGCGGTCTGCGTACGTGGACTCGATGAGCAGGATGTCGGCGCCGGACGGATACTCGAAGTGGCGCAGGATCGGCTGATTCGGCTGGCCGAGGTCGCCCGAGAAGAGGAGCCTGTGGTTGTGGCCGTGGTCGGACCTCACGTCGAGCTGGACGAGCGCGGAGCCCAGGATGTGGCCGGCGTTGAAGAACTCGAGGGTGACGCCAGGGCATATCTCGCGCGGCGAGTGCAGGTGGGTGGGCACGAACAGCTTCATCAGCGCCTCGATGTCGCTCTCCTCGTAAAGGGGCTCGAACAGCTTCTTGCCGTCGCGGCGGCGGCGCTTGTTCACGTACTCGAGGTCGCGCTTCTGCAGGAAGCACGAGTCGCGCAGCATGACGTCGCAGAGCTCGGTCGTGGACTGCCGCGCGAAGACGCGTCCGCGGAAGCCCTGCCGGACGAGCTGCGGCAGGTTGCCGGAGTGGTCTATGTGCGCGTGCGACAGGATCACGTAGTCGATCTTGGCCGGGTCGACCGGAAGGTTGCGGTTCTTCTCGAACGCCTCCTTGCGGTGGCCCTGGTAGAGCCCGCAGTCGAGCAGAATGCGCTTGCCGTTGGCCTCGACGAGATGCATCGAGCCCGTAGTGGTCTGCGCCGCGCCGTAGAATGTTATCCTCATTTCATCACCTCTATCGTAGACTTGCCGTTGACTCGCCTTCCCCGCACGCGGGTCCCGTCGGAAAGGGCCAGGTTCTCGAAGGAGACGTCCTTCCAGGAGGCAGGGCACCCCCTGAAGAAATGGACCTTGCCGCCGACCTCGTGCGCCATCAGCTCCATGACCGCCGTCGCCGCGGCGCACTGGCCGTCCATCTGCATCACCGTCGAGCGGCCCGTCATCGCCGTGAAGCCCGGCCGGAACGCGTCGTGCAGCGAACCGTGGCCAGGGTTGTTGTAGAACGTCTTCCAGCTGCGCAGCGCGTGGACCGCCGCGTCGGCGTTGCCGAGATGCGTGTGAAGCACCGACGCCCACGGCACGCACCAGCCGCTCCAGAGGCCGGTGCCCATCATGACCCACCGTCTGTAAGTCATGCCGACCACCGACGGATTCGTGCCGTCCGCGGAGGCGACGGTGTCGAAGGGATACAGCCCCGCCATGTGGGAGTGGTGGCGGTGCGACTCCGTGAACGGCTGGCCCTCGAAGAGCATGATGCCGGTCTTTTCGTCGGCCACGTATGGCGGCAACCGGCGCTCGACGTCGGCCCAGCGGGGGTCGGGTCGATCGCCGAGCAGGGACGCCGCCGCGCCAAGGTCGCGCGCGAGGC
>JAFRBA010000097.1 GCA_017405115.1 Kiritimatiellia bacterium | reverse complement strand
TGGCTCATTCCTTTGTAGGATTGGGCTTCTGCGCGTCGGTCGCCCTCCGCGCAGCCAATCTTCCTAACGGCACTTCGTTTTCTTTGCCGTACAGACTCCTTTCATTCTGTTAGCTCTGCCGAGCTTTGCTTGGCGCACCATAAGACTCCTTACGGGGCTTGTGCCGACCCGCCAGCCAGCAGCCTGAGCAACACCCATTGCGCAGCCATGTGGTGGCGAAGCTTTGGTGGTATTATAGCAACTTTGGCCTGGATCTGTAAAGCAGGCCAGCCCAGCGCCCAGCCAACGGGTGCACCGAGCGATTTATGCAGAAAACAGCAAATCGCCTGCAGCGCCGCATTGCGCATATTTTTGCATATATGTGTATGCGCTGGCGCGCGACCACGAACATACACGAATGGATTCACAAAGCCCATTCTCATGTGCGTCAACCTGAGATAGTTCATCAACTGGGCACGATGCTCAGCCGCCAATTCGGCCAGTATTCGTGTAGCCCCGCAGGGGCGCATTCGTGGCTTGGCGGGCGGCGAAAGCCCGCAGGGCTGGAGCGGAGACTTGACGGCGGGCCAGGCAAAGCCTGAAGCCCGGCGGCAAGGCTGCGGTTCAAATCGCGCCTGCGCGATTCGCCGCCCGGCCAAGGTTCGTGGTCGCGCCGGCAGGCGCAAACACGCCAGCAAGAGCCTTGCGGATAGCGTTGCCACTGCATAAAAAATCTCGTTGCACCCTGTGGTCTCACCCGTACGTATATAGATTTGGAAACAACTTGAACAACTGGTAAAAACAACTTTTCTCTTTTTGCCGCGCACTGGGCCTTGCGGCACCACTGCCTTCGGCAGCGACCTTTTGTCGGTGGATACGCTTCGCAGTTCGCGTTTTGCGCTCACCCAACCTGATCGCTTCGCGACAGGCGCATTCCTGGACGGCGTTCTTGAACCGGCGGGCGGTTGCCCGCCGTAATAAGTAAGTTGTTTCAACTAGTTGTTTCCAACCATCAGGAGACCCGGCGGCGAGTTGCGCAGATGCGCCCAAGCAGGCCAGACCAGCCAACGCGGGTCGAATCGCCACGCTTTCAGCATTGGCGCGAGCCGGAATGCGGGATCGGCTTCCAGACGCGCGTCGGGCGGACCAGCGCGTAAAGCGCAGACGCAGCGAGAATGAGCGAAAAGACGGGGAATGTCACGATGGACGCCACTCGCGGCCTGCGCTTCTGCGGGGAGAGCATGACGCCCGCCCACGCCGTGAACCAGCCCATCACGAAAACAAACAGGAACACGCCGAGGAAGAACTTCACCGCCAAATGGTCCACCATGCCCAGGCACGCCCTCACGGCAAGCGACATCACGTTGAAGAACAGCACGAACGCGACGGACATCCCCGTCAGGATGGCGAAGAAGCTGTCGAAGAGCCTAAGCGAAGGCTTCCGCAAGACGGCTCCAAGCCACTCCCGGAAATATCCGCGGACGACCTGCCATCCGCCCGTCGCCCATCTCCGCAGCTGCCGCCACATGTAGCGGAACTCGACGGGCTGCTCGTCAGCGTAGTCGGCCTCAGGCACGTAGGCGACCCGACTGCCGCGAATGTTCGCACGCACTGTGAACTCAACGTCCTCGACCATGGTCCACGTCTGCCACCGGCCGTCCTTCAGCGCCTCGGGCAGAAAGGCAAACCCTGTGCCAGTCAGCTTGCCGGATAGCCCGAGGTTCGTGCGGACGCGGTTCGAGAGCTCGTTCATCATGTCCCAGTAGACAGTGTACCACCCGGAGATGACGTTCGCCCTGGCGTTGGACGAGTGCCTGCGCCCCGTGACGATCGTCTCCCCGTCGCACAGGGCGTCGTTCATGGCGTCGAACCAGCCGTCCGAGACCACGTTGTCGGCGTCGAAGACGGCTATGGCGTCGAAGCCGCCGCGCGCCATCAGCCTGTCGATCCCCCACGTCAGCACGGCACCCTTGCCGCAGCTCGGATCGGTCTTCTCCCATACCGTTGCGCCCGCCGCGCGCGCGCATTCGACCGTCCCGTCGCTGCAGTTGTCGGCCAGGACGATCACCTCGCGGAGTTCCTCCGGGTATCTGCACATCCGGACGCTTTTGATGGGGATTCGTATGACGGACTCCTCGTTCCTGGCGCAGACGAGCACTGCAAAGCGAAGTCGCCGGCGCGCTCGCGGATGCGCCCTTGCCGGCTTGACGAGCCCGACGAGCACGACGATGGTGGACCACAGGAAGACAATTCCGAGCCCTATGCAGAGACAGTCCAGCGCCAGCGGCGAATAAGCCGACAGAAACGACGCCGCCTTCTGACAGGCCGACTCAAAACATCCTGCTACGTGCATTTAGGCTGGGTTCATGCAAGAAACTGGCCGCGCGGCCGCGGAAAGTCGGCTCAGCAAATGGAATTGGCGAATTCCTCGAACTCGGGGAGGTCCAGCGTCTCGGCCGCTCCGGCGTCGACAGCCGCGGCGAACGCAGGGTCGAGAGGAAGACGGACCGTCCTCGGGATGGAGAAGCGCTTCGCCAGCTCCTCGGCGTGCGAGTCGCCGAACACGCTTATCCTGCGCCCGCAGTCGGGGCATGTCAGGTAGCTCATGTTCTCCACCAGGCCCAGTACGGGCTTGTGCATCATCTCGGCCATCCTTGCGGACTTGGACACGATCATCTCCACCAAGTCCTGCGGCGACGACACGATCACCACTCCGTCAACCGGCAGCGACTGGAAGACGGTAAGGGGAACGTCTCCGGTGCCGGGCGGCATGTCGACGAACAGCACGTCGACGTCGCCCCAGTGAACGTCGGTCCAGAACTGCTTCACGACGCCGGCGATGACCGGTCCGCGCCAGACGACGGGGTCGGACGGATTCTCCACCAGCATGTTGAGCGACATGACGCGTATGCCTGCGGTGGAAACCGCAGGCTCTATCCCGTCGTCGGAACGGTATGCGCCGCACGAAATGCCGAAGGCCCGTGGGATGGACGGGCCCGTTATGTCCGCATCGAGTATTCCCACCCTCTTGCCCGCCTTTGTCGCCGCTACGGCCAGCATTGCGGCGACGAGGCTCTTGCCGACCCCGCCCTTTCCGCTCGCAACTGCGATCACGCGACCGACGCTCGACGCCGCGTTGAGCGGCGCAGAAAAGTCGGGAGCGGCCTTTCGCTCGCCGCACTCCCTTCCACATGACGAGCAGTCATGACTGCACGATTCAGACATTTCCCATTCACCCTTTCCGCGCAATGATATCATTTGTGCGCCTACGGTGTCAAGCCGCGACGCCTTGCGCCCGCACGGCAAGATATTGTATAATATCGCGCATGAGAAAACTTGCAATCATAGCGCTTTCGGGCGCGGCGCTCTGTCTGTCCGGGTGCCTGTCCATAGACACGGCCGCAACCTCCTACGGCGGCGGCGAGCACGTGCTGGCCCGAAACTACGGGTGGACTCTCTTCAACTGCATACCCCTCTTCTGCGGAAACGCAAGCGCAGACGCCACGTGCGGCTTCGTGATGTTCCGCGACGACGTTACGATGGAGCGGGTGCAGGCCAAGCTCGCCGAATACGCGGCGGGCCGCGAGATAGTCTGTCCTGTGTACCACAACGCCGACACGGTGTTCATCACCTTGTTCGGCTTCCCGATCCCATACCTGATCTGCTACAACGAGGTGTCGGTCTCCGCAACGCTGAAGGGAGGGCCCTCGAAATGAGCATCAGCCTGCGAAACGCCCTTCTTCCCCTTGCGGCCGCCGCCGCGGTCGCCTTCGCGTCCGGCGGATGCGCAAACGTGGAGGTCGCCTCCGAGGGCGGCGCCGACGTGGTCGTGGTGGAGAACTCGGGCTGCTACCTCTTCTACTGCATCCCTCTCTTCTCCGGCGACCCAGACTACCCCAACCGCCAGGTGAGCAGCTGGTTCACCAACACGGTGAAGCTCGAGACGAACATGAAGCTGCTGGAAGACGAGATCGAGCGCCAGGGGGCGCGCGGCATGCGCAACATCGCGTCGCGCTTCATCGACGAGCCCATCATCTTCCTGCTGCTGAAGCGCGAGGTGCTCCAGACCAGCGCGGAGCTTGTTAGGTAGGTGCGCGCCATGAGAGTGGCAAGGGCAGTAAGACGGCTGGAGGCGTACAAGCCCGGCGAGCAGCCGAAGTCGCGCCGCGTCGTCAAGCTCAACACAAACGAGAACCCCTACCCGCCGTCGCCGGCGTGCGCTGAGGCCCTCAGGCGCTTCGACCCCGACCGCCTGCGCAGATACCCCGACCCCGTGTTCGCGGAACTGCGCGCGGCGCTCGCGGAGCTCAACGGCACGTCGCCCGAGCACATCTTCGTGGGCAACGGTTCGGACGAGGTGCTCTCTGTCGCGGCAAAGACGTTCGTCGAGGACGACGAGTCCATCGGCTCCCTCGACCCGAGCTACTCCCTGTACAAGACGCTCGCGGCGATACGCGGCGTCAAGTGGGTCGGGGTTTCCCCGCTACGCACCAGCCACTGCGCACTACGCACTAGCAAGTGCGCGCTCTTCCTCTGGACGAACCCGAACGCGCCGACCGGCGAGTTCGCCGAGTCGGAGGAGATCGCCGCGTTCGCGAAGGGCTTCCGCGGCGTCGTGATCGTCGACGAAGCCTACGCCGACTTCGCCCGCGCAAACTGCATGTCGCTCGCGACGGCGCAGAAGAACAAAAACGTCATCGTGATGCGCACGTTCTCGAAAAGCTACTCGCTCGCCGGGCTTCGCGTCGGCTACTGCGTCGGCCCAGAGGACCTGATCGCGGCGATGTACAAGGTGAAGGACTCCTACAACGTAGACGCCGTCGCCCAGTCCGTCGCCATCGCGGCGGTGAAAGACCAGGCCTGGATGCGCGGCAACGTCGCCAAGGTGATGAAGACTCGCGCGCGCTTCGTGCGAGAGCTTGAGTCGCGCGGGTGGGACGTGATCCCGAGCGAGTCGAACTTCGTGTTCGCCCGTCCGCCAGCGCCCGCCAAGGCCAGCGAGATATTCGAGTCGCTCCGCGAGCGGAACATCTTCGTCCGCTACTTCCCCGGCCCGAAGACGGGCGACCGTCTGCGCATCACGATCGGCACCGACGGGCAGATGAAAGCCCTTCTCTCCGCCCTCGACGACCGATTTAGCCGCTGAATTCCAAACCCCTCAAACCTCTCAAACCCCTCAAACCTCTCAAACCCCTCAAACCCACTTCACTCACATGAACCCGATTTCCAAACCCGACTTCATGCCAGTCGACGAACTGCGCAAGATGCAGCTCCAGAAGCTGCAGAAGCTCATACCATACGAATACGAGAACGTCGCCCTGTTCCGCCGCCGCTGCGACGAAAAGGGCGTGAAGCCGCGCGACCTCGCGACGCTCGCCGACCTCGCGAAGTTCCCGTTCATGAAGAAGACCGACCTCCGCGACGAGTACCCGCTGGGGCTGACGGCCGCGCCGATGCACGACATCGTGCGCTTCCACTGCTCGTCGGGAACGACCGGCAAGCCGATCTGCATACCGAGCACCCAGGGCGACCTCGACATATGGTCGGAGGGCGCGGCGCGCTGCATGGCGATGTACGGCATCACCGCCGACGACGTGGTGCAGGTCTCCTACGGCTACGGGCTCTTCACAGGCGGCCTCGGCGCGCACTACGGCGCCGAGAAGCTCGGCTGCGCGGTGCTCCCGACTGGCGCCGGCAACACCGAGAAGCAGATCATGCTCATGAAGGACCTCGGCGTCACCGTCATCTGCTGCACGCCCAGCTACTTCCTCCACCTCGCGACCGTCGCGGAGAAGATGGGCGTCGACTTCCGCCGCGACACGAGACTCAGGCACGGCGTCTTCGGCGCCGAGCCGTGGACGGACGAGATACGCGAGAAGATCGAGTCGATATCGGGCATCACCGCCCACGACATCTACGGCCTCACCGAGATCGCGGGCCCGGGCGTCGCCGGCAACTGCCCCCACTGCCACGGCCTCCACATCTGGGAGGACCACTTCTACCCGGAGATAATAGACCCCGACACCCTCGAGGTGTTGCCGGACGGCGAGCAGGGAGAGCTCGTGTTCACCACGCTCGACCGATTCGGCACCCCGATGATCCGCTACCGCACCCGCGACATCTCGCGCCTCCAGACGGAGCCGTGCCCCTGCGGCAGGACAATGCGCATCATGGACCGCATCCACGCCCGCAGCGACGACATGCTCATCATCCACGGCGTGAACGTGTTCCCGAGCCAGATCGAGGCGTGCCTCATGAAGGTGCCGGAAGTCGCCCCGCACTACATGCTCGAGCTTTCGTCCACCGACACGATGGACCGCTTCGAGATAAAGGTGGAGGTGACGGCCGATGCGTTCTCGGACGACATCCGCAAGCTGGAGGGCCTGCGCCGCAGCGTGCTCGACGCCGTAAAGACGGTGGTCGGCCTCTCCCCGAAGATAACGCTCGTCGCCCCCGGCTCGCTGCCCAGGTCGGAGGGCAAGATCAAGCGCGTAATCGACAACCGCCGCAAGTGAAAGGAGCCAACCATGACAATCAAGCAGCTTTCAGTGTTTCTCGAGAACAAGCCCGGCCAGCTCGCCGGGATCATGAAGACGCTCGCCGCGGCCGACGTGAACATCGTCACGCTGTCGCTCGCAAACGCGCCCGAGTTCGGCATCGTGCGCATGATCGCTGACGACCACGTCAAGGGCGCGGCGGCGCTGGCGAACGCTGGCTTCGCCGTGCGCGAGACAGAGGTCGTGGCCGTCACCGTGCCCGACCGCCCGGGCGGCATGGCCGAGCTCACCGCAAAGCTCGACAAGGCCGGCGTAGACATCGAGTACTCCTACGCCTACTCGCTGGGACACGCAGACAAGGCGGTGCTCGTCTTCAAGTTCGACGACAACGCCAAGGCGGAGGCGGCGCTGAAAGCCGAGTAGGCGTCGTTGCCCTTATTTTACCTCTGGCGGTTCGTAGCGGCGGGCAGCCGTGCGCTTGCTCCAGAATTTGGTGAAGTCGGCGACGAAATCCCGCGACTTAACTTTTTCCCATGCCAGCTGCGTGGCCTCCTGCGCCGACTTGCCATCTTTCACGGCTTCCAGATAGGCGGGCAAGACGTCCGCGTAGTCAGAGAATTCCTTGAAGGCATGAGATCCCTTCTGGAGGAAGTAGACCGCCGCCCACGCCGCCGAGTACCTGTCGTTCACCTCACGAAGCGTCCCCGCGTAGAACTCTGAGTGGTCCAGCGAAAGCACTTCCTTAACGAGCCGCGCATATCGTTCCGGATCGGAGGCAACCGCCGCCGGTCTGCGGTCCTTCGGGTCATCGAAGACCCTCACGTAGTTCTTCTTCTGGTCGTAAGAGACGTTCTCGAAGAAGCAGGCGTGCCCTTCGTTAAACCAAACGGCGTGCCTGCCGCAGGCCGTGGCGTAGTGGAGGTACTGGTGGAACGCCTCGTGGCGCATCGTCTTGAGCGTCTCGCCGCGCGCAGAGTTCCCCATGTCCAGTATCAGCAGTTCCTCGTGCGACGGGCTCCACAGGCCGATGCTCCTCTCGCCCGACTCTCCGGTCGCGCCCTGCATGTATTCGTTGTATCCCTCGCGTGTTGCGAACAGGCGCACGGTCGACACTCCGAGCTCCCGCTGCGGCGGCACGTATCTGCGGTATGCGGCCTGCATCGCCTCCATGAGTCGTCCGGCGTTCTTGATGAATGCCAACCCCTGCGAGCGCGGAAGATCCGTCTTAAACCGGTACCCGGGCACGTCGACCGTCATCCACCGACCCTCCGTCACGACGCCGTCGTCGGCATTCGCCTTGCCTGCAGCCTTTGACTTGTCGACGGCGACTCCCTTGAGGAACTGCTTCAGCAGTCCGTCGATCTCCTTTTGCTTCGCGGGCTGCGCGAACTTGAACTCGGCGTAGTGCAGTGCGCCGGCGGGCGTCCTGAAGAACACCGCGCATAGCGAGTCTGAGCCGAAGTTCACCTGGCGGACGTCTGACAGGGGAGAGGCGTCGCATTTTGACAGCGCCGATCCATCGAGCGACTTCCCGGAGAACTCGCTCGCCCAGCGCGCCAGCGTCTCGTCTGTCGGATTCCTGAACGCGTCGGCGTCGCCGGCCATGCAGGCGTCGATGTCCTCCCGCTTTGCATGTCCGTCACCGATCGACGGACAGAACGCCGACGGCGTCGCCAGAGTCAGCAGGTTGCCCTTCTTGTCCTTCCACATGGCGCTGCATTCGTGTCCACGCCAGATTTCGCACGGATCGTAGTGCGTCTCAGTCCACGCCTCCGATCCTCTTTTGAATCTCCATGTCTGCGACTTCGGGGTGAGCGCCTGCACCATCTTCGACCCAACGAGGGTCTTTACCTTAAGTTCCGTAGCCCCGACCGCCTCCTGTGACCCCTTCAGCTGCGGCACCGCAGCCCGGACCGCCGCGGGAATCGCCAGCGCCGCCATGCATAAAGCCAGCGTCGTCCTCATTGTCCATGCCTCCTCTGAACTGCTCATCGCCCGCCCTGCGGAGCGCCGGATCCGCCGACCTTGAGCCCGGAGAGGCGCACCGACAGCCTGGCCGAGGCCATGACTACGTCGAAGAGGCGGATGTACTTCGCCTTCTCCGCCTCGAAACGCGGAGACACGCGCATATTCTTCGCCTCCGCGAGCGCGGCTTCCGCCTGCGGCAGGTACTTGGCGATCACCGTCATCTTGTCGGGCGACGCCTCGTACTCCGCGCCGAACCTCTCGAAGACAGGCATGTAGCGCTTAGTCACGGGGCCGAAGAATCCCGCAGCCTCGTTCAGCACGTTGGTCGGCAGCAGGGACATCGCCAGCTGCTCCACGGGCGGGACAGAAAACGCCGAAAGCGCAAAAAGCAGGAACGCGGCAGATAGAACGACCTTTCTCATCTCACACCTCCCTCAAGCGCACCGTCGGCGAAGTCAAGCAGCCACCGCCAGTCGTAGGCGGATATCCCGTGCTGCTCGGACCGCTTCACGAAGCCGAAATGCCTACCTATCGCCGAGGTGTCGTAGTTCGCCGGATACGGAACCGCGGGCATCGTGTCCCTGCCCAGGAATCTCCATGCCGGGGCCGCCGCCGCGCACGCCAGGTACTCGCCCTTCGCGTCCATCCACGGCGACGTGTCGTACCCCTCCACGAGAAGCGCGCGGGGAGCGACGGACGCCACCAGCAGGTGCTGGTCGAACGTGAGCAGCTTCGCGGGATCCGCCGCGTACTTGTCGTACGCGCGGCAGTACCAGTGCGTGAACGCGTTCACCTCAGTGCCGACGTTCTCGCCAAAGTCCCTCTTCGCGAGGCACACGCCGCCGCCGCCGCACTGGTTGGGCACGCAGACCGCGAAGCGCACGTCGCGCGCGGCCGCCAGCAGCGCGGACTTGCCGAGGCGCGAGCAACCGGTCACGACGGACTTCTTCGCGTCGATCTCCGGAATGCGCTCCGCGAGGTCCAGCCCCCTGCTGAGCGCCCAGGCCCACGCGCCTAGCGACGTCGTGTTGTCGGTGCGGGTCTCGTCGCGCGGGCCCCACAGCTCGAAAACCCCCGTGTACGAGAAGGTCTTCTGCGAAAAGCGCGGATCCGTCTCGCCGCTCGTCGGGTCGGGCGAGACCTCGCAGTAGCACGCGCTCATGACCGCGTAGCCGCGCGCGAGGATCATGCCGAGCGGAAACACGGAGTCGCTGTCGGTGCGCTGCATGAGGCCGCGAGTCTCCGCGCTGGCGCGATGGCCCTTCACGCGGGCTCCGTTCCTGCTCCATGCCGCCATGACCGGGATGTCCTCGTCCGTCACAAGCTCGTGGTTGCCGCGGTAGTTCAGGAACGATATCACCGGCACCGGCTTCTTCGCCCAGCGCGGAATCCAGACGATCCAGCGGATTCTGGGCCCGGTGCGGTCCGCCTTGAACGTCATGTCGTACTGGCGGCGGATGGCGTACCCGGCGCACGCCACCTTCTCGTCGACGAGGTCGGCGTTCATGACGGACGGCCTAGGCGGCTCCACGCCATACATCTCCCTCGCGAAGATGCCGAGTATCTCCTGGCGACGAGCCTCCCAGTCGGCGGCCGTGCGCACAGGGCGCCCGTCCGCGAACTTCAGGGGGTCCTCCAGCTCGTACGGAGCGACCCTTGACTCGTCGTAGTTCACTACGCACTTGACTCCGCCGTACGTGTTGGTGACGACGCAGGGCAGCGTCATGGCGGACGCCGCAGTCGCTGCGGACAGAATCAACGCCGCACAACCGAGCGACGAAGCACAGGTTCTAGCAGACATTTTCATGCGGTAATTATACCAAACTACGCAGACATCCGCAATGTCAGCGGCGAGAGGAATCTTTTCGGCCAGATTTCGCGCTGTCGCCGCTTCAAGGGCGAGGCCGGAGCCCGCCCCGGCAAAGGGCGCCGGCGACGACAAGCGTGGCGGTTCCGAAGACGATAGACAAGTTCAGGTGGATCAGTTGCCGGCCAAACGTCAGCGTCTGGCCGAATACAATCCAAAGCACGACCGCAATACCAAGAGCCGTCGCAACGGCCGCCTGCGCCTTCCGCGTCCTCCGGGCAAAAGCGCCAAGCAGGAAAAGCCCAAGCATGCCGCCAGAAAGGACGCTCTGCAGCGCCCACCAGGTCGTAAGCACGCTCGTCACGTTCATGACCGCCAGGGCCACGCCGATGGCGAAGACACCCAGCGCAACGGTGGTGCCTCGCAGAAAACGAATCTGCGACGCCGGCGAAACCACACCCTTCGCAAAGCGTTTGCGGTAGTCCTCCAGCAAGACCGTCGCGCCCGAATTGAGGGTCGAGGACATCGTGCTCATCGCAGCCGCGATGATTGCCGCCACGAGCAGCCCCGTAACCCCCGTCGGCAGGCGGTTCACGATGAACCAAGGAAAGACCGCGTCGGACTTCGCGAGCACGTCAGCCGGCACAACGCCAGGATGCCCTTTCACCCATGCCCACAAAAGCGTGCCGATTGCCACGAAGACGAGCGAAACCGGAACATAGAGCATCGCGCCTGAGAACATCGAGCGCACGGCCTCCTTCTCGCTCTTCGCCGCGATGTAGCGCTGCGTGTAGGTCTGGTCGATGCCGAAGTTCTGGAGATTCAGGAAGACGCCGTATATGAACGTGACCCAGAACGTCTCAGACCCCCACTCCGTAAGCGAGAAGCTGCCGTGCGAGAATTTTCCCGCGTTATACGCGGTCTTGATTCCGGCGGCAAAGCCGTCCGGCAAAGTGCACCCAAGAACAGCAAGGCAAAGCAACGCCCCGGCAATCAAGATGATCGCCTGTATGGCATCCGTCCAGACAACGGCTCGCAATCCGCCCAACATCGAATAGACCATGGTCGACAAGCCTACTGCAAGAATGACGACCGGAATCGAGAATCCCAGAAGCGACTTCAGCAAAAGCGCCAGCAGAAAGAGGATCATGCCGCTCCTGACGCTCTGCATCAGGAGAAAGCACCCGCTCGCGTACGCCCTCGACCAGAAGCCGAAGCGCTCCTCGAGAAACGAATAGGCGCTTGCGCTCGTCATCTTGCGGTAGAACGGAACGAACCAAACCGCCGCGACGCCGGCCGCGACAGGAATGGAGAACGACAGGACCAGAACGTTCCAGTTTGTCAGATACGCCTTCGCCGGCAGCGCAAGAAAGGAAATGGAGCTTACGTACGTCGCAAAGATGGAAAGCGCCAGCACCCATCCGGGAATCCGTCCGCCGCCGGCCACGAACGTCTTTGCGTCGTCTGCATCCTTCTTAAAGTAGAAGGAGCAACCGAAAAGAGTCGTCCCGACGAGATAGACCGCGATGACGGCAAGGTCGATCCACGAATTCATCTTGCGCCCGCCTTCGCGAGTGCGGCGTGCCACCCGTCGATCATCGCGTTCGTGTCGTTCTTGACGCTCATGTAGCGGACGCCACGCCTGCGCCACGTCTCGAAGTCACTTTCGCAGTAGCATCCGAGCAGGATGCCCTTCTCAACTATCTTCGCGCAGGCGTCGTCCAGCGCGGCGCGCACCTCCGGGTCGTCGAATCGACCGGGCTTCCCCATAGACGCCGAGAAGTCGTATGGCCCGACCAAGATTGAGTCGATGCCTGGCACTGCAAGAATCCTGTCTATCCGGCGCGCTGCATCGATATGTTCTAGCTGGATGATGACAAGAGGCTCGTGCTCGGCCTCGGACAGCATCTCGTCCGTGTCGCGTACGCCATAGCGCCACGCCCTGCGGAATCCGCAGCCGCGGTTGCCGCCGTCCATAGGGTATCGGCACGCAGCAACGGCCCTCGCCGCGTCGTTCTCGTCCATCACCATGGGGATTATGATCCCCGCAGGCGCGAAGTCGATGATCTTCTTGATCTCCGTGTGGTCGCAGGCGGGGACGCGGTAGAAACTCGCCGTGTCGGTGCCCTTCACCGCCATCAGGTGCTGCATGGCGTTGACGCGGTCCATCTCGCCGTGTTCGCCGTCTATCCACACGAAGTCGAAACCGACCTCGCACGCCGCCTCCGTCACCGCGCTATCGGCGAAGGTGACGCACGTTCCGTACGCCATCTCCCCGCCATTGACCTTCTTCAGGAACTTCTCAAGATTGTTAAGCTTCATTACAGACCCTGCCATTCTCTACGCCGCTTGATCAGGATGCCCGTAACGCCTTGCCATCCCACCTGAACCATTCACTTGCAATCTCGCCGCCTTTGCGGGAAAAACTGTTCACCGGGCGCGCAATAAAGCGAACCCACTGGTTTGCCGGCATGTCATCGAGCGGGAAATTGCATGTAACCGGACCCACATCCTCCCTGTATCCGAATGAGTATCTCGGCGAAAACACCCTTCGTGTTGAAACCGCTCTCACGACATCACCGCGACGGAGCAGGAGCTGCACCTCGTAATCGTTGGCCCTCGGCGTCGAAGCAGTGGCCGGAGCGGATGGAAACGACGTCACGACAAAATCCCTTACTTCGCCGTCACGTGAACGATCCTTGGCCAAGGCCACCTTGATCTTGACGTCAGCCGGAAACTCCGGGGCCGGCTCAGATCTGGCACGGCGCGCATGGCTATACTTGTCGCCCGGAACCGGAAGCGGCACGCTCCAATCAGGACCTGCCGCCGCATGGCTCGAGAAATTCCAGCGGCGGATGTCAATTGCATTCTCATAGACCAACACAAAGTAGCCCTGGCTCCCGTTTGTTATGCCCGTCATCATGTACTTTGGATCGCTTTTGTAGTTGTCGACGAGCGAATATCCGTTCTCCCGGCCGGCAAGCGTTATGTTGTAGCTGAGCGACGGCACTGCAACACATGTGAACTCGCCCTGCCAGATCGCCAGTTCCTCCGCGCAAGTCAGATGGTGATGTCCGCAGAACGCAACGCAGTTTGGATACTTAGAGGAGAAAAGCCCTCTTGCCGTGCCATCGTCCTGCCCGTAGGCATACGGCCCTCCAGCCGTGTCTTTGAGAACCCGGTGCTGCGAATAGAAAAACGGCTTGTCCGGATCTATCTTCAGCCGTGACATGAACTCATCAAGCCCCGGGACGTTGTTTCCGTGGTAGTTTCCCGGTTCTCCCTTCGTAAAGTGCGAAAGCACAAAATCGTAGCCTTTTACCGTCTTCTTGACAATCGGCGCCCACTCTTCATGGAAACACCGCTCCCAGATCGCCTTGCGGTCGTTAAGCGGAATCACGACCTTCTTCATTTGCTCCTCATCTGGATAGGCCTGAACACACTCACGGCTGTTGCGGTACATGCCGCCGCTGGTGTCGTGATCACCGTAGTGCATCAGGTTTGCGACCCTGCGCCCATTGCTGCCACGGTTGTCCGGGAACACCTCAAACCATATCTTCGCGACCCTTTCCAGCTCGGGAATCGTGCCGAAATCCGCAAGGTCTCCGCATACCAGCACCCCATCGGCGCCCCACTGGTCGAGTTCGCGCAAGGCCCGTTCCCAATGGGCGCAACTCCCCTTCGGCGTCATGTGGACGTCGCTCAGAACCCCAAGCTTCATCTTGAGCGCCCCTTTCTCGACCGGACCACCGACGGCTGGCGCCGCAAAGCCTTCAGCCGCGCCCAGCGCCACCGCGCCCTGCATGAAAGCCCTTCTGCTTATTACCATGTCTTCCTCCCTCTAAGGACCGGATTCATTTTACATAAACCCATTTCGCTTCCAGCGGCTTAAGGCCCACGTTGATGGATGCGCCTCCAACCTTCAATCCGGCGGTTTGGCCTTCACGGGACGCATTGACGACAAGCATCTTGATGCGGCCTCCTTCATTGTAGGCACGTGCCACGATCGTCTCTGTCTCGCCGGCGATCTCCGGCGCGGGGAAGGCGGAAAGCAGCGTCGATTCATGCGCCTTTATGGCAAGCGCCACCTTCTTGACGTCTTCCCAGCGCGCTTCGGCTTTCGAGGGATCATCCCGCATAACGTCGTGGAAGGAGTAGAATAGCAGCCCGTTCGCGCCTCCGGCAATCGCCTGCCAGGCCATGTTCTCCATTTCTTCCCGCGTCGGGAAGCGAAGCCCCGCGAGCGACCCTCCGCTTTTCCTGCGATAGTACGTCCAATCGAACATCTGCGGCACCTGCCAGATCGGACGCGCACCCATTACGCCCTTGCGTGTCTTGCGAGTCCAGTCCGCCACAAGCGAAACCGGGGCTTCGTCGATCGGATACGGGTCGGTGCCGATCACGTCGAAGCTCGGCATATAGCTGCGGGTGTTCGGGACCTGATAAATGCATGTCACCGCCGGATGCAGAGGATCAAGCTTGAGCAACATGCGGTACAGGACCGTGAGGTGCCGCAGGTCCGCAACGTCGAACTCGTCATTCGTGTACCAGGCGAGGAGCCCAGGATGCGAACCGAAATCGGCAACCTTCTGACGCATCCAGAAGAGCTCGTCGGTCGCGGTCTTCAGACGCCTGTCCGTGTCGGCCCAGCCCAGAACGCCATTGCGTATGTCGCACACTACGCGGATTCCGTGCGCCCAGCAATCATCCATCTCGTCCCTTGTCGGCATCTGGTAGGGCATCACGAAGTTGAAGACGCTTTCGGCGTATTTGACAACGTTGGACGAATCCATTCTGCTCGCAAACATGCCAAGCGGGAAGAATGGAGCTCCGTCCACAATCGTGCGGCCGTTGCGGTCGAAACACACCCGGCGCGCCGGCATCTTCCCTACACGGGTGAACGTCATCGAAGAAGACCCAATCTTCTCGCCCGTGTTCCTGGTAAAGAGCTCAAATGTGATCCTGCTTTCGCCCATTGGCAACTTCGCAACCGGCACCGTCACCACCGCCCGATGAGCTTCAACCGCTTTCGCCTCCATGGTGCCGATGGACGTCCCATCCGCAATCGGAACCGAAAACACTCCGCGGACGTCAGCTGGGGAAATCCCGGAACTTTCAAGGTCTAGCCCTGCGACAAACGACACTTCGCCTGAATCGGCCATGTCGCGGTAGGCATCGCTCACAAGCTCGTCCACCGGCGCCGGGGTGGACTCCCAGAAGCATGCGTCGTCGATATGACAGACACCTTTCGACCCGGAGTTGACATATATGGAGACCTCCGCCGAGACTGCGTTGGCGGGAAGACGCGGCGTCCGGCGCGGACGAGAGGGAACGAACCGCTTCTCCGTGCCGCGAATGCCGGCATTGGGAACGCCGGTGCCACCCAGACGCCTTCCGCCGGCATCGTGCCACTCTATCGTGCTGACCGCTCCCTCGTCCCTGCATTCCAGGCCTTCGGGACGAATCATGCATTCGAATGAATATATGCTACCGGGTTTGACCTTGATGCGTTGTTTCAGCGCGGCGAACGAAGAAAGGTCGTCGTTTTTGTACCTGACGCCGCCGGAGCCATTGACGCCATATCCATGCGCAGCGGCAAATGGATTGGCGCCATTGTACAGCTTCACCGTCCATCCGTCCGGCGATCCGTCCTTTGAGAATCGCTCAAACGAGGGATTTGCAAGAAGGTTCTTCCTTGCGGACACGGTCGGCTCCTTCCATTCACGCTCGGCCTCCGCCAGAATCGTGCGTGGATTGCGCAGATAGTAGAAGAATCCGTCTTCGCCAGTGCACACCAGATCCGGAATGCCGTCATTGTTGAAGTCCGCCGCGCATGGCGATGTCGTATGCCATTGAATCCAGTTTGGAGCGACAGAACCCATGTCGCGAAAATACCACTTCCCGCCGCGCTTCCCGACCTGCCGCCACCATCTGGCGTTGTTGGAGTTTTGCATGATGTCCATCTTGCCGTCTCCGTCCCAGTCCACAACGCAAAGCTTCTGGCGTCCGGAATGGCCCTTCTTGGCACTGTTGAGGACGAACGGCCGGCCATCCTCGTGGCAGAACACCCGTTCCGGCGGATTCAGGAAGAGGGAACCGTCGGAACGCTTGCCACGCCTCCACAGACAGAGTTGGCCCTTGGTATCCGAGAGTAGGATATCGACAAGTCCGTCCCCGTCCCAATCGGTCATTACGGGGGTGGTGCGCCACTGCGTCAGGATCGACTTGGGGTTTTCCATGTTGTCCGGCCTCATCCATCCCCATTCAAGCGCAGGCTGAGCACCTCCCCACTCGACCTCCACATCGAGCGGTCCCTGAAGACGCGGCTTCGTGCGGGTGCCGATGTTCCTGAACCAGAAAATGCGTCCAAGCGTGTTGTTGATCATGATGTCGTAGAGACCGTCCCCGTCCCAGTCGGCGACGGAAAGGCATACATATCCCCACATGCGCTCTCTTGGACCCTGAATGGATCCGCAGGGTCCGGCCACGACCCTGAACGGATTGAGCGAGATAATGGTATGGCGACGGTTGGACACATCCGGGTGCCGCAGCTCCGAATCTGCCGGCAGCTCGCAGGACAACGCGACCGGCGCGGCAAACCTCGGTCGCTCAACTCCGGGGCCGGAGAGATTTTCTATGAATCCGATGTAGCCGGCGGCGTTTCCGGCTATGAAGTCAAGGTCGCCGTCACCATCCCAGTCGACGGCGACGGGGGTGGACAAGACCCCGTATTTCAACCCGTCGGCCTTCTGCCGGAAATATCTGGCCGGCTTGAACACAGGCCCTCCGTCTTTCGTGAGTCCGGTGTTTTCCAGATACGAAACATAGCCGGCTTCGTCGCCACACACTATGTCGGGCTTGCCGTCGCGGTTCCAGTCGAATGCAATAGGCGTCATCAGCGGCGAGTCAACCGCAAGCACATTCCCGTCGGAGTCGGCGAGCCGCCGCCCCGGCGCATACTTCGGCTCCCTGCGGCTGCCGATGTTCTCGAAGTAGGTGAACTCATTGTAGAAGCATCCGCCGATCATGTCGAGATCGCCATCGCCGTCGAAGTCCTCGAACATGGCCCTCGGCGGCCCGTCTGTCGTAAGCGGATTTCCTTCGATGTCGCAGAGCTTCACCGGCCGGTCCCAGAGCCGCAGGTCGCCATGCCGGTTTTTCGCGATCCAAGTCCAGCCCTTGAGATGTCCGCCGGTCCATACTCCATGGCTGTCATATGCGTCGTCCCAGCTGATATTGCGCCAGATGTCGCCGGAGACCACAAGTTCGTCCTTGCCGTCGCCGTCGAAATCCGCGTAGGTGAACGTCATTTCGTTGACCCCGCCTTCTTCGCGCCCGTCCGGCAGCTGTCCATAGACCGTGGAGACCCTGAAGACGTTGGTCTCAAAGCCGCGATAGACATGACGGCCGGCGGCTATGAACCTGTCACCGTTGAAAGACGTCTGAACCGGATAACGGCCAGACACCCCGACGTTTACTCCCTTGTCGAACGTCGGAAACGCCTCGCCTTTTCGGCCGAGATTCCGGAAAAAATGCGTGTTGTTCCATCGTCGGCACTCGCAGCTGAGCAGGATGTCATCCACCCCGTCTCCGTCGAAATCGCAGATGATCGGACAACATGTCAGTCCAACGCCGACCGGCACGGTGATGTCCGGATTGTTGAACGACATGCGCTCGAACTGCGGCACGCCAGGAAGCGAAGCGGACATGTCGGCCTCGTAGTCGCCGCCGTATTCGTAGCCCTGCGGCGCCGACATCCTGAGCGATCCGTCGACATCCACAAGATCAGGAAGCTCCTTCTGCCATCTGGCATTGAGCATGATGAGATTCTCTCCGCCCTTGCGCTCGAAGTTGAGGTCGTTCCACTGCCCCCAGAAGCGCTCGTTCATTGGCGGAACCCATCCTGCCGGCTTTTCCCCCGTCCTGCGGAACTTGAACCAGACATGACAATCACCCTGCATCGCACAGGCCGTCAACGACGCCAATGCTACGC
Organism: Kiritimatiellia bacterium; assembly: GCA_017405115.1. The sequence continues at coordinate 34,106 of JAFRBA010000097.1, read as the reverse complement.
AGACAAAGACCATCGACTTCCGACTCATTTCAGCTTCATCTCCTTCCTTACGGCCGCCCCGATGCCACGGGAAATGCAGATCATGCCATAGTCGTTCGGATGGCATCCGTCAATTGACCCCTCGGAGTCATTGACATACAGTTGCGCAGGAGACACGAACGCAAGCCCGAGGCCTTCCGCGATCGACTTCACGATCCCGTCCTTGGGATTAGGCGTCCGATTGTAGACATTGCTCATTCCGACCAGTACGATCGGCACGCCTGGCCGTCTGGACTTGAGCGCTTCGACGAATTTTCCGTATCGGTCCCTGACAAGCGCCTCCGACATGTTCCAGAGCGTGTCTATCACATAGCAACTGGCGTCGATCCTGGCGATGTAGTCCACCATGTCGCCGCCCATGTTCCCGTTCCCCGAAAAGCCCATGTTGACCACCGGCACGTCAAGCTGGCGTCCGATCAGGTTCACATAACCCAGCCCCGGACGCGATGCCGACGCTCCCTGGGTTATTGAAGTGCCGTAGAAGACAACCGGCTTGACGACACCGCTTGCCCGCATTGCCGGCGGTTCAACCCTCGCCCCCTTCATGAATCCGACCTCGACCGACAGAAGCTGGTTGTACGCCGGCAGATTCACGAGATAGTCGATCATCCCGGAGTTCCAGACCGGAACATCCACGCTTCCGGCCTTCGAGGCGACAAGCCCGGCCTTGATGAACCGGCTTCCCGCAGGCGAATAGCGGTAGACATCGATTCCGCTTTTCCCGCACGAAGAGATGTTAAGTCCGTCGAGGGGCTCGTTCTTGACACGCCAGCGTATGCGAAAGCCCCGCGAATCGGTGCGAAAGCGCAAAACCATGCCGGACGGACAGCGGCTCAGCTCCCACACCCCCTTGCCCACGGTGTCCTTGGCCTCAGGCGGCAGACGGTCGTATGGCATGAGCGTGTTGGGGAATGCCTTGCCTTCAAGCCAGAGCCGGGTTCCATCGCGCCAGTCGTACTGCTCGTCTCCAGGGTTCCCGTTCTGCGCATTCATTCGGACATCATACCTCAAGGGATTCCCTCCCATGCCAAGGATCTTGTCGACGAGCGGGAGAACCGACGCCGCAAAGACATCGTACCCGGCATCCGACGGATGAAGACCGTCTGGCAGCAGGTGCGCGTCGACAGTTCCCCGGGCGCCGAGGAACTGATTACCAAAATCACACCATATGACATTCTCGCCGTCGCAGAACCTGCGGATCAGGACGTTCGCCTCGATGTTTCGCCATGGCACATTGCCCGCAAAATCCTCCTTCTTGCCACGCGGCAAGATCGCACAAAGGATGACTTTCGCCTGCGGCTGCCTCTCCCTTATCGCGTCGAGAATCGACTTGACGCCTGCGGCAACGTTGGACGCAGGCTCGTCAAGCTCCCTGAGATGTCCGGCATTGTTCGTGCCGATCATCAGCACAAACACCTTTGCCCGATAGCCGTCAAGCTCGCCGTTGGCGATGCGCCACATGACATTCTCGGTCTTGTCGCCGGAAAAGCCCAAGTTCAGCACATTGTAACCGGAGCCTCCCATCCACTTCGTCCAGTTCTCCTTGTGCCCCTCCCAGTAGTGCATGATCGAATCACCAAGAAATACGACGTTGAAGTCCTTGCGAGCGGCAATCTCGGCCAGCTTCTCCGAATGACGCCCTATCCACCAGGCCGTTTCGCCGCGCGACTGCGGGGCGCAGGCGCGTGACGCGTCACGCGCAGCGGTCGCTGTCGACAACAGGACGGAAACGGCACATACTGCCATGGCCTTTGACGCATGCAGATTCTTCATGGTTTCATCCCTTACGGTTCGTCCATCCATTCAGGGCCGATTACGCGGCCGCGCAGGTCGTGCTTGCAATCCGGATACCACAGGATGCCTACACCATCGGCAACCGTATAGCTCGTGTAGAACGCATTGCCCCGCTTGCGGTCAAGGAACAGTCTCGGCCTGGAGAATGCAATCGGCTGCTCTGCACCGGGAACGAACCGGCCTGCGATCAAGTATACCGGACCGCGATTCTGCCATGCCGATTTTGTGTCGCCGAAGTCAAATGTTCCGTGCACGAAAGCAAGATATCGACCGCTGCCCGCTTCTGGGCCACGCCAGTCGTATATTGGACATGGCGAACGCGGATGCAGAAAAGGCCGACCTCCGTCATGGTCGCGCAGAAATCTCGGCGCAGTCCAATGCGCTCCGAGATCCGAGCTCACCGTCCATACAGGGTGCCCTGTCGTTGACCGCATCAAAGCGAAAAGCCGGCCGTCCGGCAACTTGACCACACTGGCCTCTTCCAGCGTCGGCAACCCTTCTCGCGGCGTGTAAACGGCCTTCTCAGCCATGTCCCGAACGCCGATCGCCTTGCCGTCCGCCATGGCAAGAGTTATCCGAAGTGAACTGATCTCTGGGTTCTCGTCGAGGTTGTCGAACACCCAGAACTCAACGGTCGCATCGTCGCGGGAACTTGGGGCAAAGTAACGTCCGTCCCTGCCCAGGCGCAACGGGCGCTGCCAGTTGATCCAGGGGTCGGGGAAGGTCACATGTGGCGAAATGGAAGAGCGCGGCGCCGGCGCGAGGTCGGGAGCGCTCCAAGTCTCCCCTCCATCGTCAGAATAGAAACCGCACAACACCTCGTTCGGCCAGGCTCTGCGAATCTTCTGGTTCCACAGGACATACAATCGACCGGATTTTGCAAGCATGGGCTGCTGCCAGCTGGCGTCGAACTTCCGGGTGCTCCGCACTTCCGACCCCGCCAGTATGCGCGGCGGAGTCCAGCTCTTGCCACGATCAGTGCTCTTGGAGAACACGACATGATGATCGCCGGCGCCCTCCCAGGAACCTTGCGTCCAGAAAGCGTAGTACGCCCTCCGCCCGGCATCCCACAAGACGTGGAAATGGTCGTTGTAGTCGCACCCGACTTCATGCTCTGTGCGCTTTTCACGTTCTGGCTTGTAGACCACGATGTCGCCGGAAGGCAGTTCCGACGCACGGCACACCGCCGCCGTCAGCAAGACAAGGGCATGAAGCACCGTCATAAACCCTGCGCGCATCATCTCAAACGCACTTTCCCTACTTGAACAGCAACATGAACCCAGGCGCCACATATTCGTAGATCGCAATGCCACTCAAGCCATCATGCTCCACAAACGGCGCACTCGCCGCTCCTGTCGCGAAGTCATATGCCCAATTGGCCCCGGATTTCGAGGACACGAGAAGCTTGCCGTCTCCGCAGGACATGAAATACGATGCCAAAAACGGATTTCCGCTTATGTTGTCGCGCATCGTAGTACAGGTGTTGTCGGCAAGGTTCACCCGGTAAACGCCGCCATACACCCTCCCGAAGAACCCCCACTCGCCGGAAGGCGAGACCGTCGCGCCGGTAAAGTACCCCGTCGTGTCGACATTCAGCACCGTGGATGACGTCGCCGAGGCATCGTACCGCAAGGTATAATGGCTACCCCATTGGTAATCTGTGACCAGGAAACCTCCGTCCGGCAGAATGGCAACGTCTCGCGGGTTGCCCAAGTTGCCGCCAACGGCGAGAATCTGACGCCAGGAATTGTCGGACAGGTCAACCTCGTAGACTCCATTCGCCCCACAGGCGACCAGCGCACGGGAACAATCCGCCGACACGTCCATGCCCGTCGCCTGAATTCCGGCCGGCCCGGTATAAGTGGAGAGCAGCCGCCCCGCGACGTCAAGTGCATAGAACGTTCTTGAACTCTCCGACAGCAAGAACAGCCGATTGCCGCGAATCTGGATATCGGCGGCCGAGGTGATGTTGTACATCTCCTTCAAGTCGTTCACCAGAACGCCGTCCGACTGCCACTCTCCGTCGGGTGTGCGGTAATACTTCATTATGAACCTCTCGGTTGCCATGTACGCACGCGTACGATTGCCCAAGGCAGGAAGCTGCGGCGCATATCGTGCGCGGAAATCCGCGACTCTGCGGAAAGACAGATAATTCGCCGCCGTCCGGGCACGAACGCCGCAGCCGTCGGGCGCGGACACGGCGCAGGCTATCACAAGATCGTCGCCGTCAAAGGCAAATGCCGGCGCGGCAAAGCCATATACGGCAGATGCGTCAATAACTCCGCACGGGTACCATGCCATCATCTCCGGATTGGGAGAGGCGTAGAGCGCCAGGGTGCCGACCACGTCCTCCGCGTTCGCGGAAACGAGTTCGGAGCGATTGGTGGACGGGACCGTCACGGCATAGTACATGGACGATTCTTCGTCGCGCCGGACGTTGAACGGCTTCGCCCCGCCACGGAACTGATTGTAGCGGAAACGGCTCCAATTGCCGTTGCCCAACACGTTCTGATATGCCACGCGCTCAGGCCCAACCATGATCTCCGGATACGGCGAAGCGCGATCGATCACCGGATACATCGTGACGAAATTGACGCCACTTGGCATGACGTTGCCGCCGAGCACGTCGGCGAACGTCGTGTATTTGCCTGACGACACGAACCCGCGGTCCGTCCTGGCCGAGAACCATCCGTCCCTGAACTCATGGCCATCGACATCAAAACGCACTTGCGCCGGAGTCGCCGTCCCGGCGTTGTCGCCGACGACAGCCAATACTATCTGAAGCTTGCCGCCGATTCCTGTGGCCACGACGACCGGCGAAGGCATCAATTTGCAGTCCATTGACGCGACAACGTTTGTCGATTCGATGAAGTTGCCGCCGGCATCCGCCGTCCAGACCGCGAAAGTCCGTGCACTTGCCGGATATCCGAGTCCGGCCTTCATGCCCACCGCGCAAAGTGTTCCGTCCTGCTCAAACAAGGAGACCGACGAAGCCTGCAAGCTGGCAAATGTCGTCCAGCTGACGCCATCGTCGCCTGATCGGTAGACAGACGTTGTGTAGTCGGCATCGCAGATTCCGTTTCCGCGTCCGCATGCAACATAAAAATCGCCGTTTGCGGCAATCAGGAGCGAAGGCATTGAAAACGCCGCTTCATTCGCGAAAACATGGTCAATCTCCACGCCAAGCGAAGCGGGCATCGGATCGGCCACCGGAGCTGGCGGGAGTACGGGCGCCGTCTGCGGGCGGACATCCCCCGAAAACACCTGCGCGATGTCGGACTTTACCGTCGGCGGATCGTCGGTAAACATCACCTCGTCGTAGAATGTGCCGATGCCGGCGAATCCGGCAAGGCCATCTCCCGTGGAACCAAAGCACCAGTCCCGACCTGCGGCGATCGCATCGCCTGCAGCCACCGTTGCAAGTCCGAGGCGTTCGCCATCCATCCAAAGCTCCAGCGAGGTGCCATGGCGAACAACGCCGACATGATGCCAGCTGCCGTCCGCCACTATGGCGGTCGTGTTGATTTCAACCGCAGCCAAGGCTCCGGTCGGCCAGAAGGAGAGACCAAGCGCATTGACGACGCCATTGGCATCCGCCGTCAATGCGAAGTCGCCATCCGAACCAACGGCATTGGACAGCAGGTTCCTGGGGTCCCCGATCTGCGACTTGGAAGACAGCCCGACCCAGAAGAAGACCGCGAAATCACCCGTCGCAGGAATGAAGCCAGAGGAACCTCTTATCGACATGCGACTGCTGTTCGAGGCGAAAACCGCGCAATTGCTGACAACGCCTTCCGATGCCATGCGCACACCGCCCTTGAACAGAAGCGGAGGAGCATCCGAATCACTCTGCGAGCAGGCTGCGCCATTCGCGTCGTCAAGGCACCATTCCGTCTTCTCGAAGTTGTCATCGACGACCGCGCAGACATCGGAGCCCTTGAAGGCGGAAGGAGAGTGATCAACACCGGCAACCTCAATGAAGTCGTTGCCTTGAACATCAAGTCGATATAGTTTCTTGCCGGAATACGACTCGAAATACATCTGCCCATTGACACAAGCCACCCCAGTGCACCAACCATTGGCCGTGCTTGCCGTCGTCAACGGAGTATGGACCGTCCCGTCAGGATAGAACACGCCCCATTGCTTGTCATTTCCGGCAACATAGACAAGATTCTCAACTGGATTCCAGCCGACGCCCTCGCAGAAATTAAAATCCACCGAAGTCGGCACATTGGCATTTACTTCCGAAGCGTAGTCGAAGATGTGAAGCTTGTTCGTGCCGCGGTCGGCAACGTAGAGGTGGCCGTTGCCGTCGATTTCCATGTCCCTGAACAGGCTGCTCCCGCCCAGATTGCAAAACTCCGATACCGTATCATCGGCAAGATCCACCTTCTTGATCGTTGAGCCGGCGGACACGAACAGGAAGTCGCCGTTTGGCGTAATTGCCAGTCCTTCCGCATCGAAATCAGGCAACTCTATCGCGCCAAGACGAGTTCCCGACAGATTGTATTTGTGTACATAGCCGGGTTTGTCGCTGACATATGCGATTCTGTTTCTGTATACGGCATGCATTGGATTCCTGCAGACGGTGTCGTACGTATCGACCAATTTCTGGGATTGCGCCCAGTTGCCGTCTTCGTCGATCGCGTAAAGCCACACCGAACCCTGTTCCAGTGTGACAATCGCACGTGCAACCGTCTCGGCGAACATCGCCAGCGGCAGAATCAGCGCGAACACCATGAGTAGATACCCACGCCTCTCTAACCGCAAGTGCGGATTTACCGCATACGGCTTTCCAGCCATTGCTTTTCCATTTGCCATGGATTCGTTCCTTTCTTTGATTGCACCAAATGCTTATGATTGGGTATTATAACACACCCAATCGGCCCATGCGTCCATTGGACAATTAGACAAAAGCATGGTATAATGCGCGCATGTTCCATCTCAAGGGGAAAAGATTCGGAGTTCCGCTGATTCAGCGCTACGGCGTTCTGAACCTCAACTCGTCGTACCCAATCTCCAGCAACTGCCATTCAGGGCTCGAGATCCACTACGTACTCAAGGGCGAAATCACATGGGAGGTCGAAGGCTTCGACGAACCGCTCCGCGTCATCGGCGGATGCTTCGGCATCATCCCAGCGAAAACCGTCCACCGCGCCCTCGGCAACAACGCCACGCCCGCGACGCGCATCGGGGTCATATTCAGCCCCAACCCGTCCGCCTGCCCGTCGGGAACCCCGTTCAGCGCAAATGAGCTTGACGAGATGTTCGCGAAGATTTCATCCTGCGGCGCAACCGTCCGCCGCATCTCCCCGCGCCTGGCGGCAATCCTGCGCGATCTCTCGGATGCCATGAACCTGGAGTCCGCAAAGAATACAAAGCAGCTCATTCGCCTTCGTGTCCTCTCGTCGGCCCTCATCCACGAAACGTACAGAATCCTTGACGAACCAGAGGCCCTGGCGATCGGGCATGACGTCATCCCCAAGATTCGCCAGTGGATCGACGATCATATTTCCGAGGACTTCTCCGTTGAAAAGCTTGTCGCGCTTTCCGGTTACGGACGTAGTCGATTCTACACGCTTTTCATGTCCAACACCGGGCTCTCGCCGAACGACTATGTTTTGCGCGCACGTGTTATGAAGGCGAAGAGAGCGCTGTCGTCGCGCAAGCTCGACGTTTCCATGACCGAACTCGCCGCCCGCTGCGGCTTCAACTCTTCATCAGCATTCTCGAAGTCCTTCCGCAAGATAGTCGGCAAGTCTCCGCGCGAGTACATGCGCTCGGCGGGGCGGCCGCCTTACGCCGGCTTGTAGCCGTCCTTGAGCGAACACGTGCGGTTGAAGACGGGCGCGCCGGGCTTCGAGTCGCGCTCGTCGGCGACGAAGTAGCCGGTGCGCTCGAACTGGAACCGGTCGAGCGGCTTGGCCTCGCCGAGGGCGGGCTCCACATACGCGGTCACGACCTTGAGGGATTCGGGGTTCAGGTACTTCAGGAAGTTCTCGCTTCCGTCCTTCATCGGATCCTTCTCTGTGAAGAGCCTGTCGTAGAGGCGCACTTCGGCCTCGAGCCCCGTAGCGCAATCGACCCAGTGGATCGTGCCCTTCACCTTGCGCCCGTCCGCCGCGTTGCCGCCCCAGGAATTCTCGTCCCAGGTGCCGTGTATCTCCACGACCCGGCCCGCGTCGTCCTTGACGCAGCCCGAGCACTTGAAGATGCAAGCGCCCCTGAGGCGCACCTCCTGTCCTGGCGCCATGCGGAAGAACTTCTTCTCGGGAACCTCCATGAAGTCGGCGCGGTCGATCCAGACTTCGCCGCCGAACGGGATCCTGCGCGTTCCAGCCGATTCGTCGAGCGGGTTGTTCGGCAGCTCGACGAACATAGTGCCTGGTGCCTGCGCGACTTCGTCGCTGGCGCCTGGTGCTTGGTGATGCGGCCAGTTGTCTATGACCACCTTGACCGGATCGAGAACCGCCATGCGCCGCGTGGCCGTCTTGTTGAGCTCCTCGCGCACGCACCATTCCAGGAGCGCGGGGTCGCTTTCGCTCTCGAACTTCGAGACGCCGATGCGGTCGCAGAACTCGCGTATCGCGCCTGGCGTGTAGCCGCGGCGGCGCATTCCGCACACCGTGGGCATGCGCGGGTCGTCCCAGCCGGAGACGCGGCCCTCCTGCACCATCTGCAGAAGAAGGCGCTTCGACATCACCGTGTAGGTGAGGTTGAGGCGCGCGAACTCGCGCTGCTGCGTGCGTATCTTGACGCCGTTCCTGACGGGCAGGAGGCCCTGCTCGTCCATGCGGTCGACGACCCAGTCGTAGAGCGGACGGTGCACCTCGAACTCCAGTGTGCACATCGAGTGCGTCACGCCCTCCAGCGCGTCCTCTATCGGATGCGCGAAGTCGTACATCGGGTAGACGCACCACTTGTCGCCCAGGTGGTAGTGCGAAACATGGCGGATGCGGTAGATCACCGGGTCGCGGAAGTGTATGTTCGGCGAGGCCATGTCGATCTTCGCGCGCAGGCACCACTCGCCGTCGGCGTACTTCCCGTCGCGCATCTCGTGGAATATCTTCAGGTTGCGCTCCGGGTCGGTGTCGCGCGAGGGCGACGGGGTGCCGGGCTTCTCGGGGACGCCGCGGTACTGCTTCCACTCGTCCTGCGTGAGGTTGCAGCAGTAGGCCTGCCCGCGGCGGATCAGCTCCTCGGCGATCTCGTACATCTTGTCGAACATGTTCGAGGCGTTGTAGAATCCGGGCTCGCCGGCGTCTCCCTCGCCCGACCACTGGAATCCGAGCCAGTTGATGTCCTTCTTGATGTTCTCGGCGTACTCGTCGGACTCCTTTGTCGGGTTTGTGTCGTCAAGCCTCAGGTGGCATTCGCCGCCGAAGAGCTTTGCCATCCCGAAGTCGACGCACACCGCCTTGGCGTGTCCGATGTGAATGTAGCCGTTTGGCTCGGGCGGGAACCGCGTCACGACCTTGCCGCCGGTCTTGCCGTCGGCTACGTCCCTCTCGATCCACTGCCTGAGAAAGTGCCTTGAAGTGTCTGATTCGCTCATGGCGGGTATTATACCACAACGGAGTCCATGTCGGCGCGTCAGTATATCTTGTTCTCGCAGCCCTTCGCGAGGCGCACGATGTTGCTGCGGTGCTTGACGACCACGAACACCGCTATCGCCGTCGCCACGCCGCGCAGCAGCGGCGAAGCCGGCACGAGCCAAACCACCGAGCCGAGCGTGACCGCGGCGAGCATCGACCCGAGCGAGATGTAGTGCGAAAGCCACACCGTCACGACGAAGACGCCGAAGGCCGCGAGCGTCGGCAGCGGCGCGAGGGCGATCATCATGCCGAAGGCGGTGGCGACCCCCTTCCCGCCGCGGAACCGCATGAACACGGTGAGCGTGTGGCCGACGACGCACGCGAGCCCGACCAGCACCGGCAGGTTGGCGTCGCCGCTCCAGCGAAGCGCCGCCAGCGTCGGCAGCAGCCCCTTGAGGAAGTCGCAGAGGAAGGCCAGCAGCCCCCATCCCTTGCCGACGGTGCGGTAGACGTTCGTCGCGCCGATGTTCTTCGACCCGACGGTGCGCACGTCCACGCCCCGCATCCGGCCGATCAGGTATCCGAACGGAACCGAGCCGACCAGGTACGCGCCGAGAATCCAGATCGCCCACGCCATGTACTTTTCCATGCAGACGCCTCCATTCCCGTCTGCGTCAGTTCATACCGGCGGACACATTGCCGAGGCCCGGCTTGCCGTGCCATACGCCGGACATGAGCGGACGTGACGTCTTGCCGTAGCAGTTGCGCGCGCGTACCTCCAGGACGTAGTCCTTGTCCTGCGGAAGTTCGGCGACGTCGAACCAGAAGCGCTGCCGCGCCGGCTCGAACTTCGCCATCTTGGCGTAGGCAGGCGAATAGAAGTACTTCACCAGGGGCGCCGAGCCGTCCTTCGGAACGGCGCGTATCTCGTAGTCGAAGACTCGCGAGCCCTTTGGCACAACCGCCGACGGGAACTCGCAGTTCATCACGATCGTCCAGTGCCCGTTGCGGTTCTCCGTGTTGCGGGTCTCGACGTCGAGCGCGGCGTCGGCTGGGAATTCCGGAACCGGCTCCGAGGCTTCGCGGCGGCCGGCGGCGTAAGGCTGGTCGGCCTTGCCGAGCGGCAACGGCACTACCCACGCCGGCGCGCCGACCTCGTCCTCCTCCATGTCGCGACGCTCGATGACGATCTTGTCCTTCCAGACGCTGACGACGTATCCCTCGCCGCCGCGCAGGTCGAGGCGGTTGGGAATGATCTGCATGGCCTGCTTCGAAGTGCCGTCGCGCTTGCCGCTGCCGTTTTCGTGCGGCACGTCGCCGGGCAGGCATGCGTAGGAGAGGGACGGCACGCCGACCGCAGTGAACTCGCCCTGCCAGATCTGGCGCTCGTCGACGAAAGGACGGTGGGTGTGGCCCGTGAACGCGACGCAGTTCGGGAACGGGCTGAGGATCGGCTTCGTCACGCCGTTGTCGCACCAGCCGAAGCTGTCGGCCGTCGTCCCCTTTATTGGCACGTGCTGGAAGAAGAAGAACGGCCTACCGTTGCGGAATCGCCCGCCGTTGGCCTTCATCCAGTCGGCAAGATGCTTGCTGCCGCCGCTCTCGTACTCGGCGGAGACGAAGTCGTAGCCCTTAACGGTGCGGCAGCGCACCCACTCGAACGGCTCGCCGAACACCTCCGTCCATCCCTTTGCAAGCTGCTCCGGGGACTTGCGGTCGTTGAGTCTCTCGTCCTCGGAGTAGCCGTTGGCGTGCATCTCCATCGTCATGTCGCCGTACCACCAGCCCTCGAAGTCGTGGTTTCCGGTGCAGAAGAGAGGCACGACGTCGGTGCCGGCGAACACCTTCTCCCACGCGCGCTTCACGTACACCAGGCCGGACTTGACGCCCCAGTCGGTGAGGTCGCCCGGGACCATCACGGCGTCGACGCCGCAGCGCTTGAACTGCCTCAGGCTGTGCTCGAACAGCCTGCAGGACTTCGGCGTCGTCACGTGCAGGTCGCTGACCACCCCGAACTTTAGGTCCGGAGATCCGAAGAGCGCGTCAGTGCGGCAGCCCGACAAGAGGAAAGCCGAGCCCGACGCCATCAGGAACTCGCGACGATTCATGCCTATGCCCATTCTCATGTCTCCTTTCTTGGAATGTGGGTATTATAGCAAATTCCCGGACCGTGTGAGCGCGGAGCCAGGGACGCCTGAAACCCTCACTTCACCTGCGTCCAGCGGCTTTCGGTGGAGTCGATCCAGCGTCCGCCAAGCGAGGCCAGGAGCTCGCGCTCGGCCGGGACTGGAACGCGGCCGTATTCGCTCTTCTCGTACACCTCGACCAGCTTCGGCCTGCCCTCTGGATACGCCATGTCCACATGCTCGGCGAACGCGGCGGAATAGTCGGAGACTAGATGCAGTGCAGAGCGGCGGACGAATTCGAGCCGTCCCGCGGCGTCGTCCTCGGGCGGCACCTCCGACAGGTCGAAGCCGTGCTCCGGCGGCAGCCACTCGAACATCTGCGACGCATGGCATGCGAACGTGCGCAGGATGACGTCCTCATGGCGCGAGACGTCGATCACGAAGTCCGGCCGGAACGGCGACGGCTGCGTGAAGCGGTCGCCCATGTAGAACACGGTCGGGATCGTGTCCGGCACCGGCACGTCCGGGCACCAGAGCGGAACGCCCACGAGATACGTCGCGTCCTGCACCAGCACGGACGCCGCGCGGTGGTCACAGTGGTAGTCGTTCGGGCGGTGGGTTATGATTATGTGTGGCGCGAACTCGCGGATGAGGCGCGTCACGCGCCTGCGCTCTTCGAGAGTGGCCTGGAGCTCGCAGTCCGGCGTGTCGCTCACGTAGTAGTCCTCGATGCCGAGGGTCTTCACCACCTCGCGCGTCTCCGCGAAGCGCCGCTTCGCGACTTCTGGGGAGGAGAGGAACTGGTGTCCCTTGTCTCCGTTGACAAGCGCCACGAAGCGCACGCGGTGGCCCGCCTCGACGAGCGTGCGGGCGAGCCCGCTGCAGCGCACGTCCGGGTCGTCGGGATGGGCTCCTATGACCATCACCCTGAGCGGCACGCTGAAGTGCGCCTCCACGAATCCCGGCTTGCGCGGGTCCTCGCCCGGGAACTTCGACTTCATGCTCCTGCAGTCCATCCTCTTTCGCCTCCTTTTCAGTCCGCATGCCTGTCGGCAAAATGCCTTTCGATCTCCTCCAGCGACTTGTCCTTCGTCTCCGGCAGGAAGAACACCACCGTGGCGACATATCCGACCGCCACGACGCCGAGCGTCAGGAACACGGAAGAGTCCCCGTATGCCTTGGACCACGGCAGGAAAGCCTGCGCGAGGGAGTAGCTCACGCCCATGGCGACGAACTGCGCCACCATCATGCCGCCGGCGCGGAGGCGCAGCGGCATGAGCTCCGTCATCGCCAGCCACGCGCACACGCCCGGACCGACCGCGAAGGAAGAGATGAACACCACGAACGCGGCGACTATGAGCCAGCCCGCCGCCGGGCCCCGCGCGACCCATCCGTTCTCGACGGCAAGGTAGAGAGCGCCGACGAGAAAGAGGCCCGCGACGACTCCGGACGACCCTGTCGCGAGCAGGAACTTGCGCCCCTTGCGGTCGACGAGCCTCATCGCGAGCACCGTGAAGACGAGGTTGGCGGTCTTTATGATCGTGTCGGCCCAGTTGGGGGCGGTGCCGGCGAGCCCGGCGCGGCCCATGAGCTCCACCGAGTAGTTGAGCAGCGAGTTCACGCCTGAGGCCTGGTTGAACACTGGGATGGCCACGGCGAGCGCCAGCGGCACAAGGTACTTGCGCTGGAAGATGGAGTCCTTGACGACGCGGCCGCCCGAATGCACGGTCTGCGAGCGCTCGTTCTCCTCAAGCTCGGCGATGGTGCGGAGCGCAGTGGGCTCGTCGTTGTTCATGAGGAGCGACTCAATCGCCTCCTGCCTTCGTCCGCGCTTGAAGAGCCACCGGGGAGACTCCTTGAGCCTGAAGAGAAGCACATAGAGCAGGAGAGTCGGCGCAACGGACATCCAGAACATTGCCTGCCATGCGTGCATCTTGTCGGAATGCGACACTTCGGCAGCCTCGGCCGGGCCGAAGAAGGAAGTCGCGCCGAGGCCGATGAGCGCGGCGACGACGAGTCCGACGGTCAGCACCAGCTGCAGCATCGCGGTGCCCTTGCCGCGGTTTGCGGTGTCGGCGCACTCCACGACATAGAGCGCGGCGGCGATGCCCATGAAGCCGCAGCCCGCGCCCTGCAGGAGACGGCCTGCGAACATCATCCAGAACTCGCCTCCGGAGAGGCAAATCAGCGGCACAGCGGCGGCGAAGACCAGGGCCGTCGCCTTGAGGGATGCGAGACGACCCGCCTTCTCCGCGAGCCAGGCCGCGCACATCGTTCCGGGTATGCAGCCGAGGAGGACGGCCGCGACCACGCTCGAAAGCTGAGTCTCGGAAAAGCCGCATGTCGCCTTTATGTACGGCAGGGCCGCGGCTATCAGCCCCATGTCGATGCCATACAGCAGACCAGCGAGGCCGCACACGAAGAAAAGCAGCCTGTTGTACCTCACATGCGCTTTCATGGCGTCTACCAATGCGCGGTTGTTGCGGAGCAGCCTTTCAGCGGCCAACCCTGAAGACCTTCGCCTGGTAGAACGCCAGGCCCTCGTCGATCGCGACCCACTCGCCGTCGCGCGAGAACTCCACCGGCCGCCACGTGCCATTCGGCGCAAGCACGGACACGGACGCCGCCGACGGAACGCGCAGGCGCACAGAGCGGATCGGCTCGGAGTTGAGGTTCGCGACAAACACGTTCGACCCGCCGTCCGCGCGACGCCTCGTCATCACCAGCACGTCCTGGTCGTTGCCGCACACGAACGCGAGGGGCTTGCCCGCCAGCCTGTCGAACATCCTGACCAGCTGCGCCTTGCGCGTCTCGGAGAACTTGTGCAGCACCCCCATGTCGGTGTGGTAGGCGCATGTCGCGACGGTTCCGCCGAGCGCGTTGCGCCACAGCACCGAGCCAGGCGCGGCGAATTCGAAGACGGGCGAGCCGCGGTACGGCGTGAAGCCCAGCACGGAAAGAGTCTCCGCGCCTTCGGCCAATTCCGAGAAGAACGGCAGGTTGTCGGTAGGCGCGACGCTTCCGATCCCCGCACCAGTCGCGACGTCGCGCTCGCTGTTGTAGCGGAACTTCCTCTTCTCCGCGGAAAGGCCGATGAGGTCGCGCCTGCCGCGGGCCGTGAGCGCCACTGCCGCCTCGCCCGACACGAGCACCTTGTGCGAGAAGACCCTGTCGAGGTCGGCGTCGGTGAAGCGGTCGACCTCGAGCTTGCGCGAGACGACGTAGATTCCGTCGCTCGAGAAGTCCTTCTCGGCCCTAACGGGGATGCCGAACGGTATCAGCACCTCCTCCGCGAGCGTGCCGCCATCGATGAACATCTCCCCGTGCAAGCCGCCGACATGCCACCGCGGGAACCGGCTGAAGCACGGTATGGCAACGCCCTCGGCGCCCGCGGACGAAGCGCTCTCCCGCGCTATCGCGTCGAGGAGACCGCTGTTCTCGGCAAGCACGTCGGTGTATGCGCGGGTGATCGGAACGCCGCCGCGGTGCCCGTTCACGTACCACGTCTTGGCGCCCTTGTAGCCGAGGAACGCCGCGACCTCGAGATGGGTGAAGAACGAGAGCGCCGACTTGCTCCACAGGTTCTGCGGACAGGTGTCGGCCTCGTCGAGGATTTCTATGCCGGAGCCGCGGTAGTACTCGGCGAAGCCGAGCGTCCGCATCAGGTTGGACGCCAGGCGCGTCCCGAACCGCTCGCAGTAGCATCCCGTCGCCACGCGCATCACGGGCGTCTGTCCCTTCGCCGCGATCGCGCGCGCCATCGGCGGCACCAGGAACGTCTCCTCCCCCGCCACGCAGATCCCGGCGGGCACCTTTACGTTCGCGGAGTCGATGGCCGCGCGGAAGCGCTTCACGAGGCGGTTCATCATGTCCCTCTGCATCGCCAGGAACTCCTTGTAGTCGGGGTCGTCCTTACTGGCGGACGCGACCTTCTCGCGCAGCTCCTTCTCGGTGTAGTTCGTTCCGCGGCGCCTGTTGAACTCCGCCACGTGCCTCGCGCAGAAGCACTCGGCGTCGTGGGAGTACGCGCGCACGTCGTCGTCGGTCAGGATGAACGCCGGGTTCTCCTTTGCAAGCAGCCTGAACGTCTCGTCGATGTACTTGGCGAAGCCCGGGTCGTCCGGGCAGAACCGCACCTTCTCGCCCTTGATGTTGACGGTGCGGGTCCAGTCCTCGATGTCCTTGTCGACGCGGGGCCAGTGGCCGATTATCGCCTGCACGAGCACGCCGAGGCGGACGCCCGAGCCCTCCAGCTCGCGCTTCAGCGCGCGGTAGCTCGCCACGTAGCGCTCCACCTTCTCCATCGCGGGCTTGCCCTCGGGATGGAGCGTCAGCGAATAGAGCACGAGGTCGCATCCCGTGCGGGCCATGTACTCCACGCAGTCCGCGGCGGCCTGCGCCTCGCTCCCCGGGGAGTACGGCATGACGTTGTACAGCGTGAAGTCCGTGCCGCGCCGCGGCGATTGCGGCGCAGCCGCCGTCCGACCGTCCGCCGCGGCGATTGCGGCGCGGCAGGAGAGCACCTTCTCCAGGACATCGCGGGGAACGAAGAAGTAGTGGTTCGACGACTCGTAGCCGATGCGGCTGTCGGCGCGCACCAGCGGCCAGTACGCCTTCGCACGCTCAAGCTCCGCCTTCGCGAAGCGCTTCATACCCTCCCTGTCGCCCTTGTCGCGGGCCATCACGAAGAGGGCCTGGTCGCGGCAGGACGCGAAGTGCATCTGCTCCGCGCGGAACATGTTCAGCTCCCTCTCGGACGCGACGCCCTCCATCAGGCGGCACCCCTCGGCAAAGCCGTCCGCGACCTTCCCGATGAGCTGCGCGTACGTCTCGCGCGGATAGTTGCTACGCCAGCCGTCCAGGTTGTCGTACGGAATGCCGACCATCGTGGCCCTCCACCCGGTATTGCGCGAGTAAAGCGGATTCGCCGGCCCCCACTGGTGCGGCCCGACGTAGATCGTGCTGCACGAGAACGGGTAGTTCGCGAACCCCTCCGAGAACGCGGTCCACGCGGCCCGGGCCTCCTTCGCCTTCGCGCCGTAGAGCTCGGCCGCCATCCTGTCGAGGACGGCGTCCTTTGTGGTCTCGCCCCTGCGAAGCTCCTTGTAGACGCGCAGGTTCGGCGACGGGCAGCACCCGAGGGACCACGAGAGCATCACTCCGTCAACGCCCTCGTTCGCGAGGTTCACGGCGTGCTGCGCGACGAGGTCCATGACCGGGATGTACGGGAACGAGCTGAGCTCCCAGGAGTTTCCGGCCTGCACCTTCGCGACGGGAGGGATGCCGCGCCCCTTCGCGTAGCCCCAGAAGCGCCGCGCGTTCTCGCCGGGCCCGACGATGGATATCGAATAGTCGTTCTCAACTACATTCACTCCGCCGCGGCATATCTTCATCGCGTTCTCGCTCACGGCCATGAGTCGGCAGTTGTCCTTCGGCAGGGCGGAGACTATCGCGGCCTCCTCGGGCTTGGGCCACTGCCAGTTCCATACGAGCGCCTCGGCCTTAGGGTTCCCCGCTGCCATCCCCTCGATCATCGCGCGGTTGATCTCCGCGACGATGTCCCCGATGGCGCGTCCCTTGCACCTCGGGCACCTCTCGCGGCCGCCCCTCGACGCGCAGTTCGTCAGGTTCTCGCTCATCGTGATGGTGAATATCCCGCCGAGCCCCGGCACCTGCGAGAAAACCTGCTTGAGAGAATCCCTCACCCAGCGGCGCACCTCGGGGCAGCTAGTGCACATCGCGAACTGTCCGCCGCCCGGAACGCCCTTGAAGCCGCGTCGTTCGTCGTTGACCTCGAAGAACGACGTCGGCATTGCGCGCGGCTCGTTCATGTACAGGAACACCTTTATGCCGTACTTCGCGGCCCGGTCCACGAGCTTCCTGAGGTTGGCGATGCGCTTCTCGGAGCCCTCGCCGAACTCGGGGTACTTGGGGTCCTTCGCCAGCGTGCGCAGGACGGTGTGGAGCCAGACGGCGTTGACGCCCGAGGCGGAGAGCTTCTGCAAGAGCCCCTCTGGATACGACGAGATCTCCGGATCGCCAAGCGGGTCGCCGTAGTCCGCGAAGTAGCTGAAGATGAGCCTGAAGCCGAACGGCGACTCGTCCGGGACGGCGCCGGGCGCCTGTCCCTTGGAGACGGACGCGATCTCCTTCACGAAAGAGAAGCGGGGCTCCTCCGGCGCGGCGGGATCGAGGCCCTCCTCCTTGAGCGCCGCCGCGATCCGCAGGCGCGCAGCCCTCGTGGACGCGACGGACTTCTCGTCGTACTCAAGCGGCTCGCAGTACGGCTTGACGCACCCAAGCTTCACCCATAGGAAGTCGTCCTCCATCAGGGAGAAGTAGAGTTCGCCGCGCGTCTTTCCGAGGAGCTTCATGAGCTGTTCGTAGGGCAGAAGGTGCCAGTTGCGCCGAAGCACCGTTATGTAGCCCTTGGTGCGCCACTCGGGGAGGACGGCTGGGTCGCGGGCGAGCCCCATTTCGGCGGCGATGTCGGCAAGCTGGCCCTTCGTGGCCCCAACGACCGCGGCGAGGCGGTCGGACTCCACCAGCCCCCAGTTTCGCCACACGTACGCGCTCATCCTGTCAGGAAATGGATCGGGCGCG
Source organism: Kiritimatiellia bacterium (assembly GCA_017405115.1). The sequence continues at coordinate 16,009 of JAFRBA010000097.1, read as the reverse complement.
AGCGCCGCCTTGCGCCCGTCTTCGCCGAGGAGGGCGACGTTCCCGTCGCCAGCCGCCAAAAGGGCCTGTACCGAAAGCGCGGAGAAAGCCAGCGCCATGCAGATTGTCCTCATCGTTTATGCCTCCGTTTGTCTCGCTGTATTCAGAAATCCCCCAGCACCGCCATGGCCGAGGCGAGGTGCGGAACGACGCCGGCCTTGGTGACGGCCACTCGCGCGGCGGTGACGCGCCGGTCAGCCATGCAGACGTCCCGGACGACCTTCGCCGCGCGCTCTATGAGGCGGCACTTCGCGTCCACCAGCGCCGAGCGGATGGACTCCGCGAGCGCCGCGTAGTCGACGGCGTCGGCAAGCTCGTCGCTCTCCGCCGCCTTCTCCCCCACCGCCAGCTCCACGTCCACGCGCAGACGCTGCAGCCTTTCGCGTTCGTCCGGCCGCTCCCCGATCACGCAGTCCACGTCGATGCCGTCGAGCCTGAGCCTCATGGCTGGGCTCCCTTCCGCCCGAAGAAGCGGTCCGCGACAAGCGCTATCGCGCCGTCGCCCGTCACGTTCGCCGCCGGACCGTATCCGTCAAGGGCCATGTAGAACGCCATCAGGACCGCGACATGGTCGGGCGAGAGTCCGAGGACGGACTCGAGGAACCCGACGGACGCCATCAGCACGCCGCACATCACGCCCGGCGCGGCGACCGCCGCGATCGCGAACAGGAACGTGAACTGTGCGAACTGGGCGAACGAAACGTCCAGCCCGAACACGATCACGACCGCCAGCGCGGAGGTGATCATCTTTATCGCGCTGCCGACCATGTGCACGTTCGCGCAGAGCGGCACGACGAAGTCGCGCACGTCCTCTGATATGTCGTTTTTCTCGCAGCACTCCAGCGTGACCGGGATCACGGCCGCCGACGAGGCGATGGAAAGCCCGGTCAGGTACGCGGGAGCCATGTTCCACAGGCAGCGCAGGGGGCTCTTCCCGGCGATGGCCGCAGCCGCCGCGTACAGGAGGACCAGGAACACTATGGTCAGCCCCCAGCCCGTGCCGATGACCTTCGCCATCGTGAGCGCCATCGCGCCTATCTTCCCCGACACGGTCATCTCGCTTATCATCGTCATTATGTATATCGGCAGCCCGGGTATCACCACGCGCTGGATGGTGAGCGTGACGATCCTCGCGAACTCGTCCGCCGCGGCCTTCACGCGCACGGCGTTCGTCGCGACGATGCCGACGCCGGCCATGAACGCAAGCGCGAGCGCCGTGAGCACGTCGCACACGGGCGGTATCTTCATGTCGAGGTACGGCAGTATCTTGGCGCCCTCGCCTGCGGCAGCGACCGCGCCCTTCGCGACGAAGAGGGGCAGGATGCGCCCCGCGGAGAAATACGCGAAGAGCGACGCGGTGCATGTCGAGAGATAGGAGAACGCCATCACGAAGAGGAGCATCTTCCCCGCGCCTTTCCCGGCGTTCGCGATCGCCGGGGTTACGAGCCCGAGGATCAGCAGCGGCACGATGAACTTGAGCACCTGCGAGAAGAGCAGGTTGAACGTCTTGAACAACCGCGACCCGACTTGGCCGGCCGCGCCGCAGTGCGCGAACAGGTAGCCTATGGCGACGCCGGCGAGGATGGCGACGACGATTTTCCAGAACAGCCCGATTTTCTTCTTCTTCATACACGAATATGATACCAAAACCTCTCGTGGTGATTCAACTGCCGGAGACCACGCAAAGCGGCACGTTCCGCATCCGTCAGCGCTCCCATGGCTTGGGCTCGCGCGGCGCCAGGTATACCTTGTCGGACGGGCGGAACGACACGTCGGACTGCGGAACAATCTTGCCCAGCTCGGACAGGAAGCCGACGGTGACGGCCACTCCGAGAGCCGAGCCAAGCGAGACGTCCACGACCTTGCCTCCGGGACAGAGCATCTCCAGGATGACGGGCAGCCTGCCGGGGCTGCGGAGGATCGCCTCCCGGATGAGAGATGCCTTCGACTCCACCTCGGCGTCGTCGTAGCGCAGACGAATGCGCATGGCGTCCGATATCATCGGCATCGCGTCCTCCAGGAGATACGCCTCCCGGACGGTGAAGTTCAGGTCCCCGACGGACGGACTGCGCTTGGCCATCTTGTCGTCCTTCTCGTAGTTGATGCGGTGCGACACTTCGCCGCAGAGCATCACGAGCCTGTCCACCGCCGTCTCCAGCGAAGAGCAGCTCTCCCACGCCTTGGCGAAGCAGAACCCGTCCATCGCCGCGCCGTCGTCTATCTGCAGTATCGCCCACTTCTGCCCGACGGAGCCGTCCGGCCGAGGCTTCGGCGTCTTCACCGTGCAGGCCGAGAGGATGCCGACCATGCGCACGTCGAGATGGGAGAGCGCGACATGGTCCTTCAGGTTCGGGTTGGACTTCTTCTTCCAGTTATCGACCGGCTGCGCCTTCAGCAGCTTGTCGACGGCCTCGGGGTCTCCGAACTGGGATGCGCGGAACGTCGCGACCTCCGAGATAATGCGGTGGCAGCTCTGCAGGGGATGCCCGGAGACGTACACGCCCAGCATGTCGCGTTCGCTCTTGAGGTCCTCCGCCGGAGTGAATGGCGGCGACTGCGCGAGCTCGGCGTCGTTCGCCTCCTCGGCGCCGCCGCCCATCAGGTCGAAGAAGCTCGTCTGGGCGCTGGCCCTCTCCCTGGCGCGCTGCTGCGCCTTCTTCAGCGCGTACTCGATGTTGTTGAACAGCTTCGCCCGGTTTGGCTCCAGCGTGGAAAACGCGCCGACGCGCGTGAGGTTCTCCAGGACGCGCTTGTTGCACGCCGACGTGCCGGCCAGTCGCATGCAGAAGTCGAGGAAGCCCTTGTAAGGCCCGTTCGCCTCGCGCTCGGCGACGATCGCGTCGCCCGCCGCGCCGACGCCCTTTATCCCGGAGAGGCCGTACCGTATCCCCTTCGCGTCGGGAGTCGGGACGAAGCGCGCGCCGGACTCGTTCACGTCGGGGAGCTTCAGGGCGAGGCCCATCTCCTGCGCCTCGGCGACGAACCCGGGCAGCTTGTCGAAGTTGCCGATTTCGGACGATATCTGGGCGCACATGAACTCCGCCGGATAGTGCGCCTTCATGAACCCGGTCTGGTAGGCGACCCAGGCGTAGCACACCGCGTGCGACTTGTTGAACGCATACGACGCGAACGCGCGCCAGTCGTCCCATATCTTGTCTATCAGCTTGCGGGCCTCCGCCTCGTCCTTCCACTTGTCGATGCGGAACTCCGGGTTCGCAAGGCATCCCTCGACGAACTTGACCTTTAGCTCCTCCATCACATCGAGCAGCTTCTTGCCCATCGCCTTGCGGAGCTTGTCGCTCATGCCGCGCGTGAAGCCGCCGAGGAGTCGCGAGAGAAGCATCACCTGCTCCTGGTAGACGCAGATACCGTAAGTGTCCTTCAGGTACTTCTCCATCAGGGGATGGTCGTATACGATCTCCTCCTCGCCGTTCTTCCTGCGCACGAAGGCCGGGATGTAGTCCATAGGCCCCGGCCGGTACAGCGCGTTCATTGCGACGAGATCGGTGAGCCTGTCCGGCTTAAGAGCTATCAGCCACTTCTTCATGCCGTCGGACTCGAACTGGAAGAGACCCGTCGTCTCGCCCTTCTGGAATATCTCGCGGTACGTGTACTCGTCGTCATCGGGTATCTTGTCTGGGTCCAGCATCCCGTCGGGGCCGCGCATCTCCGGCGGGACGCGCGGGTTGTCCGCCCCGAGCAGCGCGACGCACTCCTTCTCCACGGTGAGCGTCTTCAGCCCGAGGAAGTCCATCTTCAACAGCCCGACCGGCTCCACGAAATGCCCGTCGTACTGGGTGGTGAGCAGGGACTCGCCCTCCGTCGGCATCACGGGCAGGGTCTCGATGAGCGGGTCGCGTGAGATGATGACGCCGCAGGCGTGCACGCCCGGCTGCCGCATGCCCCCTTCCAGCCTCGCGGCGCGCTGCATCAGCAGGTGGACCGTCGGGTCGTCCGACTCGAATGCGTCCTTCAGGTCCGGGGACTGCGGTATCGCCTTCTTGAAGGTGATCTTCGGCGTGTCCGGCACGTACGACGCGAGCTTGTTCGTGTCCGAGAGCGGATACTCCATCACGCGGCCGACGTCCTTTATGACGCTCTTCGCGGCCATCTGCCCGAAGGTGACGATGTGGGCCACGTGGTCCTGGCCGTACTTCCGCGTGACGAACTCCAGCACCTTGCCGCGCCCCGCGTCGTCGAAGTCGACGTCGATGTCGGGCATAGATATGCGGTCGGGGTTGAGGAACCTCTCGAACAGGAGGTCGTACTTGAGCGGGTCGACGTTCGTGATCCCGAGCGCATAGGCCACGGCCGACCCGGCGGCGGAGCCGCGCCCCGGCCCCACCCACACGCCCATCCGCCGAGCCGCGTCTATGTAGTCGTGCACGATCAGGAAGTAGCCCGGGAAGCCCATCGTGCGGATGGTGTCGAGCTCGAACTGGACGCGCTCGCGGGTGTCGTCCGGCAGCGGGTCCCCCCAGCGCCTCTTCGCCCCCGCCCAGACGAGCGAAGCGAGGTACTCCGCCTCGAACTGTATGCGTATCGCCTTCTCGTAGCCGCCGAACTTCTTGACGCGGCCCTCCGGATACATCCCCTCCAGCGTCCGCTCGTCGTATTTCCTCTTGAACGACTCCTCGTCGCCGAACTCCGCGGGGATCGGGAACTTCGGCATGATCGGGTCGGAGTCGAGGTCGTACGTCTCCACGCGGTCGGCGACATCCTTCGTCGCGGCGATCAGCTCGGGATGGCCGGGGAAGAGCGCAAGCATCTCCTCCTCGCTCTTGAAGTACTCCTGCCCCGTGTATATCATGCGCCCAGGGTCAGACATCTTCTTGCCGGTGGAAAGCGCCAGCAGCACGTCGTGCGAATCGTCGTCGTCCCGCTCGAGGAAGTGGACGTCGTTCGTGGCGATGACGCGGATGCCCAGCTTCGCCCCCAGCGCAAGGACGCGCTCCGTCACGGCGCGCTGTCGGCTCTCGAGGTCCCGGAAGTCCGCGATCGCCTCCGGCGGAATCGGCTCCTTGCCGGGAATCGTCTCGGCGCCCTCGCCCTTCCCGGACGGGTGGAGCATCACCTCGAGGGAGTAGTCGTCGCCGAAGAGCCTCTGGTACCAGCGCGCCGTTTCCTCGGCCTTGGCGGGGTTGTTCCCGCCCTTCGCGGTGTCGTCGAGGTAGTACGCAATCTCGCCGGCGATGCAGGCTGACGAACAGTGGAGGCCCTCGTGGTACTTCTCGAGAAGCGCATGGTCTATTCGCGCGTTGTGGTAGAAGCCGTGGATGTGCGCCTCCGATATGAGCCGCACAAGGTTGTGGTATCCCGTGAGGTTCTTCGCGTGAAGGCAGAGGTGGAAGCGCTTCTCGCCCTTGTCGCGCGTCGTGTAGTCGCCGGTGGAGGTGACGTACGCCTCGCAGCCCAGGATAGGCTTGACGCCCTGCTTGCGGCATTCGTCGTAGAACGCCTTCAGCGCGAAGAGATTCCCGTGGTCCGTGACGGCCAGCGCCGACATTCCCATGGCCTTCGCCTTGGCGACGAGAGGCTTGATCTGGCACTGTCCGTCAAGAAGCGAATATGTTGTGTGAAGATGGAGATGTACGAAGTCGGACATGGGGAATATTATAACAAAAAATGTGCTATAATATCCGCACGATGACAAAGATCAGATACCTCGACAACAACGCCACGACCCGGGTCGCCCCCGAGGTGCGCGACGTCATGCTCCCCTTTTTCGACAGGCTGTACGGAAACCCGAGCTCAATGCACGCTTTTGGCGGGGAAATCGCCCGTTATCTCGCGCGCGCCCGGGAGGAGGTCGCCCGCTTCATCAACGCAGACCCCGACGAAGTGGTCTTCACCTCCTGCGCGACGGAGTCCGACAACACCGCCATCCGCGGCACTGCGGAGGCCGCCGGCGCGGGTCTCAGGGTCGTTACGACCGCAGTGGAGCACCCTGCCGTCCTGCAGCCCTGCCGTAGGCTCAAGGCCCTCGGGCACGAAGTCGTCGAGCTGCCGGTGGACTCCGGCGGCCTCCTCGACCTGGACCAGCTGCGCGAAGCCGTCACCCCCGGCTCTCTGGTCACGGTCATGTGGGCGAACAACGAAACGGGCGTGATATTCCCCATGGAGGAGATCGCGGCGATCTGCCGCGAGCGCGGCGCGACGCTGCATACGGACGCCGTACAGGTCGCGGGCAAGATCCCAGTCGACGTCAAGAAGGTCCCCGTCGACATGCTTTCGATGTCCGGCCACAAGTTCCACGCGCCGAAGGGCATCGGCCTTCTCTACGTGCGCCGCGGCACCAGGCTCCGCCCGTTCATGCTCGGCGGCCACCAGGAGCGCTCCCGCCGGGCGGGGACCGAGAACGTGCCCTACATCGTCGGCCTGGCAAAGGCCTGCGAGATGGCCCGCATCGGCATGGAGGCCGAGCAGCGCCAGCTCGCCGCGCTGCGCGACCGGCTGGAAGCGGGCATCCTCGCGTCTTGCCCCGACGTCCGCGTGAACGGCGACCGCGCGCACCGCCTTCCTAACACCCTCAACGTGTCCTTCGAGTACATCGAGGGCGAGGCCATCGCCTACCGTCTCTCGGACCTCGGCATATGCATCTCGACCGGAAGCGCGTGCGCAAGCGGATCCCTTGACCCGAGCCATGTGATACGCGCCATGGGTGTGCCCTTCACTGCGGTGCACGGCTCGGTGCGATTCTCGCTTTCGCGCTACAACACGGCCGAAGACGTCGACTATGTCCTAGAAAAGCTCCCCGGGGTCGTCGGGGCCCTCCGGGAGCTTTCACCGTTCGGCCCCGGAAAGAACGTCACCACGTTCCGCTAGGGATAAGACACGCCATGAAACATTCTTTCGTCTTCCTTCTTACTTTTTCCCTCATCCTTCTCTCCAGCTGCCGCCGCGAAGACGTCCGGGAGATGACCGTCACCATCCCCGGCCTCGCCGAAAGCAACAAGGCGACGATCGTCGCCGCGCTGGCCAAGTACAACGGCATACAGAAGGACTCCTACCAGTGGGACCTCAAGGCCGGCACGCTCAAGCTACGCTACGACTCCATGCAGATCGCCCAGGCGAACATACGCTACGCGATCGACGAGAAAGGCATAGCCGTGAGCTTCCCGTCCAACACGACGGGCCGGGCCGGCCACTGACTCACTTGACGCGACGGTATCGGTAGCCTGAGAACGACGTCCCCTCAAACACCTTCCAGATCGGGAATACGTCGCCGTTGGGCTGTATCCTGTAGCGAAAGATCTCCAGCGGCCTCATGTCGGCCAGCGGATAGCGGTAAACCTCCTTGCCGTCCACCGATACGACGAGCATCCCGCCAGTTGTCTTCACGGAGAACGCATGCGAGTCCTTGCTCTCGAGATCGCCCCTGGCAACCTCGAGCGGCATAAAGAGGCCCCTGGAACGCGTCTCGGCCGGCAGGACCTCGCGGCACTTTTCGTGGTTCTCGCGCGTGGCGGTCTGAACCGAGTAGTGGTCCCCCTTGTCGTCGCGGCTGAAGGCGACGTAGGGAAACGCCCATTGGTCGGTGAGCGCCGTGCGTCCGGAGAAGCACCTGGCGAGGCCCCAGCCAATGTCCCATCGGCTCTGCGGCTTGTCGCCCTTCTCGAAGTGCACCTTGCCCTCGATCTCGACGCCTATTCCCGGTATCGGGCTGTGTACGCGGTAGTACGCCCGACGGGCGCCGTGGCAGCGCGCCATGCCGTCCGCGTCCGTGTACGTCATCCCGCCTATGTTGTTCGCCTCGCCGCCGAACTTGGACGGCATGACGTCGACCCATCCTCCTTGGCCGTCCTGCAGGACCTTCCGCGTCTCGAAGAAACGGGCGCTTGCGAGGAACTTCTCGGCGCCGAACGGCTTCTCGATGTTCTGAAGCGCGTCAAACGCCACGAGCGCGTCATCGAGACGCCCCGCCGCGAACATCTCCTCGGCGGCGATGAACTCCTCCGCGTGCTTGCTGCGCCCCAGCACCTCGAACTGGTGCCGCAGCCGCAGCCCGTCTAGCACCGCGGAGTTTGTCGCTTTGAGCCATCGGGCGTCCGTGAAGCTGCGGAGCGGACTCTTCAGGGACTTCCAGTACCGGCGGACGGTCTTCCAGTCGTTGAGCTGCAGCGCGAGCGACATGCCCATGCCGCGGAATATGTCGCCATCCGGCATGAACTGGGACTCCGGCGCGGCGGCGTATGCGTCGAACATGCCGTACAGCGCCGCGGCAACTTCGGGCGTCACTATGCGCGTGAAGGCGTTGGACTGCACCATGCCGTCCACCTCGTAGACCAGAATCGTCTGCAGCGCCTCAGCGGCGCCATGGTACGAGAACGTCGAACGAACGTCGACGTTCGTCGCGCAGTCCATCAGGAACCCCCGCAGGAAGTCCGTAGAGCCGCCCCAGCGAGACGTCTGGAACAGGAGGAAACGTCCCGTCTTCTCCGCGCATCCGTCGAGCGAGTTGGAAACCGCCGCGCTGAACCAGCTGAATTCGTCGCCCTGCGAGACGCCTGCCCGCCCCGCTATGGCGGACAGCAGCAGCGGCGCCTGCCAGCCGTCAGGACGCAGGCTGACGGCCTCCAGCAGGTTCGACTCGGCCAACTTGTTGTACTTGTTCCAACCCTTCCAGCCGTCTTCCTTGACGTCACGCGCCCAACCCGATCCGCGAGCCTTGGAAGCCCTGTTCATGTCGTCCTCCGCCTGCTTGCACAACACGACATACCTGTCGCCGTGGGCCTTTATGACCTTCTCGGGCAGCTTCAGCAACGCCTCCAAATCCGAGAACACGCGCCCGTCGACGCCTTTGTATGCGTCCGCCGCCGCCTCAAACGCCTTCTCGCACGCCACGGCCGCATCGTCCACGGCCTTGCCACCCTTGCCGTCGCGCTTCGCCTTCGCCACCTCGTGGTCGAACGCATGCGCCCTGAGGATGAAGCCAAGGACTGGCTCCCGCGCAAAGTCGTGCACAGCGGCGGCTTCGCTGAAGACCGAAGCACCCTTCCAGTAGCGGGTGTCGGAATGCATCCCCAGATAGTGCACGACTGCCACTGCGGCGTCGCGGCACTTTCTGTTCCAGAGCGAGCGCGCCGCATCGCATTCGTCGCCTGTCGGGAACTCGCCCCGTCCGGTCGCCAGCCTGCGGGCGAGCGCACGGCGGACGTCCAGCACCGCCTTGGCCTGCGCCTCCTTCATTCCGCTCGGGGCGACGAACGTCTTTACGAGGCGCGTCTCGTAGAACGGCATCGCCGTCGAGACAAAATAGTCGATTCCGACCTTCGCGTCCGCGGGACGCGGCAAGGCGATGTGCCTGACGGCCGGCGCGCGGCGTTCCTTGTCCGATTCCTTGGCCTTCTCAAGCGCGGCGACGAACTCGTCCACGTCCAGCTTCACGTATTGCTCGATCATGGCAATCGCCTGCGCGAACTGGCCGAGCAGCGACTCCTTCGCTTCCTTGAGCTTGTCCGGCACCGACTTCGACTTGAGCTCCTTGCCCAGCGCCGCGAAATCCGGCTGGTACTTCGCGGCTGTGCTCTTGAGCAGCGAGACCATCTTGCGCTTGTCCTCTCCGGCGCCCTGCATGGCGGACGCCATCTCTTCCGAGAACTTCTTACCCAGTGCCTCCATGCGCTTCTCGAGATCGCCGAGATGCTCGGCCTTCAGCGGCGCAATCGCCGCGCCTGCGCGAAAGCTCTCGACCCACGCCTTCGCGCCGCCCTCGGAGTAGCCCGCCGAATGCAGCCGCCGTCCTTCGCCGTCGACAAGAAGGACCGTCGGAAAGCCCCGCACGCCGTATTTCTTGAGCAGTTCGGAGTTGCGCTTCTGCCTCGCGGCGGACTGCTTAGACTTGTCCGACGGAATGTCCACCACCGCAAGCTCGTATGCATTCGTCGCGTAGTCCAGGAACTCCGGCTTCGACAGGACCTCGGCCTCGAGGCGCTTGCACCAGACGCACCAGTCGCTGCCCGTAAACAGCACCAACATGGGAGTGTTCGCGGTCTTGGCGCGTGCAAGCGCGGCGTCGAAGTCTTCGTCGAATCCGGTCAGCGCGGCGCAGTGTAGCGACAAGGCGCAGAGTCCGGCGAGGCAGGCGTATTTCATGTCAGAGCTCCACTAACAGTCCCATAGACAAGGGGAACCGTTCCCCCTGCCCGGCGCCAGCATGATACCACATTCTTTCTCCGCATGTCAACAACGACACCGCGACACGCCGGGCAAATCGCATGATAGAATTTCATTCACAATAGAATACTCTCGCTGATTGCCAGAATGTCGCTGTTTTTCGGCGGCATCTCCCAGACGGCGGACGGCGCCGAGCGTTCCAGCGCGTCAAGCGCGTCATCCGCATTGCCAGGATCGGCAAAAAACGCCTCCCATCGCTTCAAATAGTAGTTGCCGAGCAGGCCAGCGAGCTGATGGTGCGCGTAGTCGTTCAGGTTTGAGTTCGGGCGCTCTATCCACGTGGTGAACATCCGGCGCAGCGAACGGACGCCACGCTCCCCCGCCCGTCTGTGCGCCCGCGCCTCGTACGTGTCGAGCCGGAACGCGTCTGTACACGCGAGCAGCGCGTCCATCCGGCGGATGAGCGCAAGGAACTCCGCTCGCGCCGCCGATGAATCTTTCAGCTGCGGCACGAGCGCACGACCGCGATCCGAAAGCACCTGTCGGAACACGTCCGTGAAGTCGAAGCGGAACGTCCCAAGGTCGAGAAGCCGCGGACTTTCCTTCGCGACCTCAAGGTACAGCCGCGCCGCCGACTCGACATCTTCAGGATTGTAGTAGAGCGGCTTGTCGCTGCCCCACGTCGACGCCCTTGCAACGTCCCACTTCGGGCGTGCGCAGAACACGCACTCGGAGCAACCTTCCTGCTGGCGGTTGACGTTCCACGCCGAACGCGCCAGGATGGAAAGCGCCCTTTCGACACGGCCGTCGCGGACGCCGTAGCGCCGTTCCGCGTAACCTGCCAGCCAGCGGTCAAGCTCGCCATCATGCAAGACCGCATCCGGACGGAAGAAGAGGTCGGTGAGCAAATCGTAGAACACGGGATTGGAGTCGAGGCCTTCCGATTCAAGAGCATAGCCGCGAAGGGTCTTGCCGTTCGCGCCATTCATGTGCCCGCCAAGGTTGGCGAGCGCGTTCATCCCGCCATACATCCCCTCGTTGCCGCCGAAGTTGAGAAGCTCACCCCAAAGCCACGTAATCCTGCCGAAGCCACGCGGGAATACGCCGTCGTTCGCCATGTTCTTGTCAAGCACAATGATCCGAGTCAAGGACGAATCGAGCCCGTCGAGCAAGTCTTGACGGGGCGCACGGCCCCAGCAGCTAATGCACCATGTCGCGCCCGGCGACGCCGCCTGCTGCTCGCGCTGCATCGCGGCCGCGATCTTCCCGCAGTCCACACCGTCCGCAACGCCTCCCTCGCTGAAGAGGTTGCCGACGAAGAACTTTGGATTGGAGATTCCGTAAACCTCGAAGAGCCGCCTGTACCACGTCTTCGCCAATCTCGCGTAGGCCCCTGTTGTCGCGTCCAGGAGGACAGGCCGCTTCAGGCCCCCGGCCCAGCGGCTCTGGTCGTATATCCTCGAGTCCGGCCACCTGGCGCCGCAGATGACGTTGGTCGACGAGTTCGGGAGGAGCCCCGTGAAGCCCTGCAGCATCGGCTCTATGCCGAGCGCGCGCATCTCGCGGACGATCCAGCGTCCTAGCCGCGCCTCCTCGTCGATGCGCTCCGGGGGGAACGGCGCACCGACGCCCTCCATCACTCCGCAGTTCACCCACGACTGCGCCGACTCGTCCGGGATGAACGCGGCGATCTGCGCCTCGGAGAAGCCGATGTCGCGCATGAAGAGCTGCCACACCTTCATGTTTGCCGTCGGCACGAGCGCGGACGTGAAGCCCGAGAGCGCAAGACGGTCGATGTTCTCCCGCCACTCGCCCTCGCCGTAGAACGCGAACGAATACGAGAACACGCAGTAGTTGTAGGCATGCATCTGCGGCAGGACCGATTTCACCTTCAGCGGCTTCGTCGGGAGAGGCCACACATCAGGCACTCGCTTTCCGCTACGGCTCCAGTGCCCTTTTGCGACTTCTCGGATGTATCTGCCGACCGCCGCCGCCGCGCGGTTCTCGTCCGTGGCGCGGACAAGGATATTCCCGTCCCGCGCCGACACCTCTGCCTGCGGCTCCGCCGCCTCCATGCGCTCGAATGAGAACTTGTCTGCGACATTCTCGCCCGCGAACCGTTCGAGCACGCCCCGCGCGGCAGGGAACGTGCAGCCTTCGGCCCTGGCGTCTGCGCAGACCGCCACAGCCGCAACCACCATCAGCATTGTTCCAAACAGCGTTCTCATTCCTCCAATTCAGCTATGACCTTGTACTTTGCACCAGGCTCCGCACGGACAATGACGACGGCGTTGCCCGCGAAGAGCGGATGCGCCGACACGTCAGCGAAGCTGCGGTGTCCGTGAGGGTCGGCGTTTCCGACGGCGATTATCTCCCCGTCGCCCTCCAGCCTGAACCGGACGAGGTTCGTTGCGTCCGGCACCCTGACGCCGCGCGAGTCCTCGGCGTGGACGCGGAAGAACCGGATGCGGTCTCCCGGACGCGAATACGGGTCCGGCGTCACGACGGCGCGGACAGCCTTGCCCGATGTCTCCACTCGGTCGCGAGCGACTTCCGCACCCGAATCGTCGTAGGATACGACTTCCAACACGCCAGGCTCGTAGTCCACGTCGTCCCAGACAAGTCGGTACTTTTCGACGATCCGGTAGTATGGATTCTCACGCCATGTCCTTTCACGGTCGTATTTGTCATTGGGATGGTCAAGCGAATATCCCTCCACGTCGCGGACCTTGCGACGCCTTCCGAGAGAGCGACCGTTCAGGAAGAGCTCGCCCTCCACGCCTGACGTATACGCCATCACGGCGGGGATTTTCACGCCCTTCGGGAAGTTCCAGTTGTGCGGCACGAGATGCGCCGTCGGCGCGGCGGGATTCCAGTGCGAACGGTAGAGCCAGTATCTGTCCTTGGGGATGCCGTCAAGCCCGACGATTCCGAAGTAGGAGCTGCGGGCGATCTCCTTGTCCGTCAGCCCCCATCGACGGTACTCGTTCAGCCCGCGCACGTAAGGCCACGGTTCGCCGATGTAGTCGAAGCCCGTCCACACGAACTCGCCGGCCACGAACGCGTCCTTCTCCATGCGGTTGAACTCGATGTCGGGTATGTCGCCGTAGTCAGGCGCCGTCAGGTCGTACGACGACTCCTCGCGTCCGAACACGCCGTACTCCGTGCGTCCCGTCGGGAGAGGGAAACGGTAGTGCCCGAACGTGGACAGACTAGAACACGATTCGGAATACACGAGCGGCTGCTTCGGGTTCTCCCCCCGAGAGGCCATGTAGCAGCGCTGGTAGTTCCATCCGCTCACGTCGAGGTCCACGAAGTCCTTTATCGTGGAAGAGTAGCACAGGCAGCTTCCCACGCCGACCGGCCGCGTCGGATCGAGTCCACGAATTACGTCACGGAACAGCCTGCACCTCTCGCGCGTGACACCATGCGGCTTTTCCTCGGACGCCGGAGGCATCTCGTTTCCGATCGACCATATCGCAACGCATGGATGGTTGCGGTCGCGCCGGACGAACTGGCGGAAGTTTGCCGAAACATATTCCTCCAGGTTCTCGTCCTCGCCGCGCCCGGAAGTGCCGTCCCACTTGTCGAAGCACTCGTCCCAGACGACGAATCCCATCTCGTCGCAGAGGTCGAGGAACTGCGGCGCGGGAGGATTGTGCGAGGTGCGAATGGCGTTGACGCCCATGTCCTTCATGATCGCCAGCTGACGCCGCGCCGCGTCGACCGAGAACGCCATGCCGAGCGGCCCGAGGTCGGAGTGCAGGCACACGCCCTTCAGCTGGAGCCGTTTGCCATTAAGATGGAATCCGTCGTCCGGCGTGAACGCCATGCTCCTGATGCCGTATCGGAACGTCTCGCCCGCAACCGTGAACTCGTAGAGATGCGGATTCTCGACCGACCAGAGCACTGGATTCGCGACTTCGAACTCCTCGGCTTTACTCCCGCCCTGCGACAGCTCGTATTCGGCGCGGACAGTCGCCGACGCCGAATCGACGCGGACTGCGCGTATAAACATCGTCCCAGGCAACACATGGTTCTTCTGCACGACCTTCAGGCGGACGCTGCGGTAGAGTCCGCCGCCGGGATACCACCTCGACTTGTGCTTTGACGTGTCGCAGGCAATCGAGACTGCGTTCGTTCCCGCCCGAAGAAACCTCGCAACCGGCAGGGCGAAGCTCATATACCCGTAGTTCCAGCCCCCTGCATCGCGTCCGTTGACCTTCACCCGCGGCGACGCCATCGCACCGTCAATTTCTAGGTAGGCCTCGCCGCCCTCGGACAGCATCTCCGCCGCCCTTCCATCGAGCACGAACGAGCGCTCGTATGTGCCGGCGCCGACGAACGGGAGCTTCCCCGTGGCCGCGTCGCCTTCGGGACGAAACGGTCCGGCGATGGCCCAGTCGTGCGGAACCATGACCGACTTCGTTTCGCCGTCCTTGTCAAAAAGCCACTTCCCGTCGAGGTCTATGACTTCCGCTGCGCCACTCGCATTGAGCGCCGCGACCGCAGCCACGAGAATCGCAACGTACATAGTCAATCAAGATAAACCGGACGGTTGAGACCGCGCCGGCCGGGAACCTTCTTGTCGATCTTGATGAGCATCTCGTTTGCCCCCGCCTTGAACGCATCGACGTTCTCCACGGTGAATGGCGTCCGCCACGCAAGCCCCGGCTCCGGGATGGGATGGCCGTCCTGGACGACCTTGCCGTTCAGATGCACGGTCGGCAGACCGTCCACCGCGCCGAACACCAGCCGATGGAAACGACGGGCCTCTTCCTCGGAGAGCGTGAACCGGCAGCGATACCAGCCGATGCCGTTGTAGTCCGCACGCCATTGGTGGAGTTTCTTCTGCGGCACCCACGTGCCGACGGCAGGATCGGGATTGAGATTGAGCTCCCACCCTTCCAGCTCGCGAGCCGACGGGCCGAGAAGGCCGAGATGGCGCGGCCAGTGGCGCGATTCGTAGAAATCGACGGTGGCGAGGTTCAAGTAGCCAAGGCCGGCGTTCCGATTGCGGAAGGCGAGCAGTTCCGCATAGGCGGAGGAGAACGGCGCTCGGTTGCGCGTCCTCTGGTACTCCGCAAAGCCGCGCTGCGACCTGAGCACGAGCAGCGCGTCCTCAAGCCCCGTCTTCACGAACGCGAGGCGGCGCACGACGACCGGATCCCTCTCCGCCGCCATCGCCGCAGAAAGCTTCGCGCATGCGCCTTCCAGCAGCGCCGGCGGAAACACACGATACGCCGACAGCATGAAATCGCAGTACCTGCCGCCCTCGATCGTGTCGTCAGGGTCGGCTTTCCCGAACCCCGCTTCGCTCGCCTTCTCGAACTGCGCGTAGCATTCGCGCACCACGGCGGCGGAAGATCCGAACGCGGAGAAGTAGTCGTCTTCCAGCGCGGCGAGCGGTCTGTCCGGGCTGGAGTTCTTGGAGGCAATCACGTATGTCGTGAGACCGTTCGCGCCGTAAACGCCCGTGAGCGAATCCATGTCCACGGCAACGAGCCCGTGCGAGCGGACGAAGTCGTAGCAATCCGCGTAGCGGCGGTAGTACGCCAGCGGGAAGTTGTGTCCGTCGAGCGTGAAGTTCGGGCGCATCATCAGCTTCGCGCCGGTGGCCGACCACCCCTCCCACGTGTTCTTGAAGAAGGCCACCTTCTCGTCCGTCCACGGGTACATCACTGGCGGGCAGAACCGCAGGACCACGCTTCCGTCGAGCTGCGTGCCCGGCGCGGGCGGGTCGGAGTAGTTGGCGTACACGCAGCCGATCACGCGGCAGTCGGGCCGCACCTTCCGACCCTCCTCCAGAATCGCGCGCCAGAACTTTGCGTAGCGCGTCGATTCAGATCCAAGC
>JAFRBA010000001.1 GCA_017405115.1 Kiritimatiellia bacterium | reverse complement strand
TTGAGAGGCCCAGGACGGAGAGAAGCCACTCCCGGCAGCGGAGCGCGAACGCGCTGCCGCGCCTGGCCGCCCCCACGGTATTCCAGGCGTAGCCCTCAGCGCGCTTCGCGAGCCCAGCCCTCACAGGGTTCAGTTCCACGTACGCCGCGCAGCGGCGGAGGTCCTCCGCCTCGCCTATGAGAGTGCTCCTGAACCGCCGGACACCCGCGAGGTGACGTGGTGCAGCGCGTCGCGGTCCGTGAACTTGATCCTCCTTGTCCTTGCCATCTGGCCCTCTCCTTTCGCTTGTGGTTGTGTTCGCCCGGCGGGGACATTCCCCGCGGGACGTGAGCATAATACCACAACTTTGGGAGAGAATTATTTCCGTACGATTAGCACCCTGGAGGGGCTGTCCCCAGTTGAAATGAGAAACGAGGAGGGGGCTGTCCCCGCGTTTTGTCGCCGTATCTTGCGGGGACAGTCCCCGCGAAGCGGGGCGTGAAACGGAGCGAAAATCTTCGCTTTCGCGGCGTTTAGCCACAATTCTCCACAGATGGTCCGTCAGTCCATCATGTAGTAGAGATGCTGGAGGTCGAGCGGCAGAAGGTTCTCCACCTTGCCCTCCAGCGCGGCAGCCAGCGGCGCGGCGACCGAAGTGAACCTGATCGGGAGACCCGTCGCAGCAGACACGGCGTCCGCGTACGGAAGGGACGCCAGCACGACATCCGGAGTCGTCTGCGGACCGAGGTTGGTGTTGTTCACGAGGCCGGTGAACGGCAGCCTGCAGGCGGCCTCGATCTCGCGCAGCACCCCGACGGCATCCTGCGGCGTGCGGGTGAGCGGCCTGCTGGCGTTCAAGACGGCGAGCATCTCATAGTCGCCGCCGGCGCGTATGTCGTCGACGTATCGGCCGAGGGCGAGCGCGCCGCGGTCGTCGCCGCCGACGTCGATGACGACGCGCGCGCCCTTCCCGCCGTCCGCCTGCGGCGCGACGAGCGCGTATATCTCCTTGGGCAGCGCGGGGAAGTCGACGTTGCTGTTCGCGTAGTCGGAGACGACGAGCCCGATGCTCTCTCGCGCGAGGGCCTCCGCGGAATCCTTGGTGCGGAAGTAGGGGTTCACTATGTCGAGGTCGGCCACGACGACCTCGTCGCCGCCGCGCCTCAACCTGCGGGCGTAGTTGAGCGCAATGTTGGTCTTGCCGCTGCCGTAGTGGCCGGCGAAAAGCGTTATCGCCGCAGCGCCGCCCGACTTGGACCTCTCCATGCTCACAAGACTTTCGCCCGGCCCGCCACGCAATGGGCGAACCGGGCGCATGAACCACGATTCGACGGGGACGTCAGCCCTCGACGATCGTGACGAACTTGCCGTCCTTAACGAACTTCACCTTGCCGTCCTTGAGGGCGAAGAGGGTGAAGTCGCGCCCGAGGCCGACGTTCTTGCCGGGGTGGATCTTCGTACCGCGCTGGCGGACGATGATGGAGCCCGCCTTGAGGAACTGGCCGTCGTACGCCTTGACGCCGAGGTACTTCGGGTTGGAGTCGCGGCCGTTGCGCGCAGATGCAGAACTTGCCATGTCATTCCTCCTTTCAGGCGATTGCCTTGACGGTGGCGACCGTCAGAGACTGGCGATGGCCGACGAGGCGGCGCGCGCCTTTCCGGCGCTTCATCTTGAAGTTGAGGACTTTCTTGCCGCGCTTGACGCCGTCGACGGCGAGCGTGACCTTCGCGCCTTCGACGTAGGGCTTTCCGACCTTCAGGGTGGTTCCGTCAGAAACCGCGCAGACGGTTTCCAGCACGGCGTCCTGCCCCGCCTCGACCGAGAGCTTTTCAATCTCGATCTTGTCACCGACCTTGACAAGCACCTGCTTGCCGCCGGTTTCGAGAACAGCGTATGCTTCCATGTTTTCTTTCCTTAGTTTCGCCTCGCCTTCCTTGTGGGGAACCTTCCCCACGAAAGACTGAGGAGTGTGTAGTATATAAAAAAACCGCCCAGCGCGTCAAGGGGGCCGCGACTGAAAAACCGCAAGGCGATGCGAGCAATTCGGCAACTCGGACATCTTGGGTGGCGACAAGCATGCTCATCGCGGCTCTTTTCGCCGGTACACTACGAGAGCCATGCCCGAAAAAGTGCGGACTGTTTTGCTACGTAACGAACTGAGGTCCGCGGCATCGCCGTTGCACGTTCCAAACACCTCGTAGCCAGCGACGGGCGGAGGGATTACCTCGACCGCCGCATCCGGCACGACAACGCCCGCAGCATCTACTGCCCGGACCGTGCGGAAAAGATATCGCATGCCCCAGCGCGCATCTTCATACTCCAGATGGTGGAACGCCCCTGCGGTGACACAGCTGCTCTCGGCCCACAGCCGACCCTTCTTCCACGTGCGCACCTTTATCTCCCCCGGCTCGAACGCCACGCCCTCCCAGCGGATGCGCCCGATGCCACCGTGCCACTGCTCGCGCCGACGTCTCTTTCCGCGCGAGACGCCGTTCACAAACAGCTCCGCCTCGTCGCCGGACGTATAGACATGCACGGGCACCAGCTGCCCCGCCTTCCAGTTCCAGTGCGGCACGATGTGCGCCGTCGGCTCCTCTGGCCGCCACGCCGACTTGTACAGCCAGTACCTGTCCTTCGGGAACCCGCAGAGGTCGAATATGCCAAAGTATGAACTCCGCGCTGAGCCGCGCCATGGGTCTGGTTCGCCGAGGTAGTCGAACCCAGTCCAGACGAAATCGCCGAACACATTTGGATTGGCCGCCTGCGCGGCGAATTCAACATCGGGGATGCAGTCGTTCTGGTGCATGGGACAGAGATCCCACGACGGCACTTGGTTGGTAACAGCATGTTTGCAGTCGATTGGAAACGCATAGACGCCGCGCGAAGACACAGTCGAACACGTCTCCGTTCCCACGATCCCCTGCCGCCCACGGAACTCCGCATACCGGTCGTTGAGGTAGTTCGCGCCGAAGACATCCGTCGCGTCCGCAATCCCGTTTTCAATCGTATGCGGTTTCCAGTGCGCAACCGTCACCGGCCGCCCCTGCGGATCGTTCGCATGAACGAGCGCTGTAAGCTCCTTGCCTATCGACACCCCAAGTCGCACCAGGTCGGGGCTGTCTTCGCCGACCTCGTTGCCGGCGCTCCACATTACAACGCACGGGTGATTGCGGTCGCGCCGCACGAAATCCACGATCTCGCGTTCGTGCCACGCGTCCCAGATCTCGGACATGCCGTGCTTCACCTGCGGCGTCTTCCATTCGTCAAAGGCCTCGTCCATGACCATCAGGCCCAACTCGTCGCAGAGGTCGAGCAATCCCGGCGCGGGGAAGTTGTGCGATGTCCGTATCGCGTCGCAGCCCATCTCCTTCAACAACGAGAGCTGCCGACGCGCAGCCTCCGGCTCGAACGCCGCGCCGAACACGCCCAGGTCGTGGTGCAGACAGACGCCGCGCATCTGCCGATGTTTTCCGTTGAGAAAGAACCCCTCCGAGGAATCGAAGCGCAGCGTGCGGATTCCGTACCTGAAAGTCTCGCCGTCAAGATCGACCTCGTACAGATTCGGGTCCTCCGGACTCCATAGGCGCGGCGAGAACACGGTGAACGACTTCTCCTTCTTGCCGCTCTTTGACATCTCCCACGTCGCCCGGACGGTCGCCGCCGTAGTGGTTACCTCCGGCGTCCAGATGGCCACAGACCCCGGCACGACGTGGTCTGCCGGAACGCGCACAAGCCGTACTTCCCGGTAGATGCCGAACCCCGCATACCAGCGCGACGATCCATCCTTCGCGTCGAGCGTCACGCGCACGATGTTGCGGCCCTCCTTCAGGAACCCGTCGAGCGGCACGACGAACGATGCGTAGCCCCATGTCCGTTCCGCCGCCCTGCGTCCGTTCACTTCGACGACAGCCCCGGACATCACGCCGTCGAACTCCAGCCTCCAGGACTCCTCACCGTCCGCCAGGCGCCGCCAAGCATCCGCCGCGACGTCGATCTCGCGCATGTATTCGGCCTTGCCAAAGCAAGGCAGCGCACCCATTCCCGTATCGTATTTCGACGGATCGAAATCATGCTCGATGGCGTCGTCGTGCGGCACTTCGACGCACTTCCATTCTCCACCATCGCGGCGGAAACGCCAGCCGTCGCGCAACTCTTCGGCCAACGTCGCAAACGCGGCGAAGGCCACCGCGACACCAATTATGTATCTTTTCATTCTGTTATCATTATATCAAAATTTCCGCATGTCGAAGAACTTCGCAAGGGGCGAGTCCGCTGCGGCGGCACGCTCGGCAAACAGCCTGGCGAAGCGCTTCGCGCCTTCCGGCGACGTGTGCATCGAGTCGGCCTTCGGCTTCTTGTCCATGAGATAGTAGCATCTCGTGTCCGCAGCGCCCTTCTCGGCGAGTTCGCGTTCTGTCATCTCCGACATGTCGACAAACCATGCGCCCTTTGCCTCTGCGGCCTCCTTCATAACCCGTGCACGTTCTGCGATGTAAGGCTTCTGCGCGAACCGACCGTCCATGTTGTATGTGTAGCAACTCGTCGGCGAGACAAAGACCGCCGTTGCGCCGCGCGAACGGACGCCGTCTGCAAAACGCTCGAAGTTCTTTCCGAATGTCGCGATGTCCGTATGCAGTCCGGGATCTTTCGAGACATCGTTGTGGCCGAACTGGACGATGACCGCATCTCCTCTGCCGACGCGTCGCATGAGACGGTCCCATCGCCCGCTGTCGATGAACGACTTCGTGCTGGCCCCGCTTTTCGCGTGGTTGACGATCTCGACGCCATCAGCGAGAAACGGCGCAAGGTTCTGGCCCCAGCTGCCGTAGGGAGAGCCCTCCGCGCGCTGTTCGAGAAGGGAATCGCCTGCGATCAGTATCCGTCTCGGATGCTGCGTCCCTCCGAAGCGTTCGATTTCGCGAGCAAGCCGCACACGGGCGGACAGAAGAGCCGCGCCAGTGCGGTCGAAGTCGGTCATCGTGCGCGAAACGCCCTGCGGAACCTCGTAACGCCAGCCGGAGAGCTTCGTGAAAAGCGCCATGTACTCGTAGTCCTCGACGCCGTCGCGGAACGCTTCCGCCCGGAAGGAGTCGACCGCCTTGCCGTCGCCGCCGCGATAGAACAACGTGCCGTCGCCGTTGTCGCCGCGCGCATTGCTCCACCAGTGCGTGTGCCACACGAGGACTCCGGTGACCCTCTCATGCCATGTCTGCCAGAGCCATGTCCGCATCTCCGTTCCGGGATGGTCGATGAAGATGCCCGCGTACGGCGCCTTGGGCTTGCAGCAGATGTACCACCACACGTCTTCTCCGCGCGCCCGTGCCGCATCCGCCGCCGCGCGCGAATAGTCGTGCGTCGGCGTGCACCAGATGTCCACGTATCCGACGAGATCCGGACACGACGGGTAGATCGTCACCATCCGCTTTAGCTCCGGATGCTCCCGCTTCGACTTCTCGCACAGCTCGCGCACTTCGGGGTATGTCTTTTTCGTCGGTTCGTCGAAGACATATTTGTATGGCACGCACTGGCCGAAGCGCATCATGTGATGCCTGTCGAGCGCGGCGGCGAACGACCCCACGTCGCATTGGGCCTTTCTGAGCTTCCAGTCGTCACAATTGAAGCTGGTGAGACAAGTGGGTTTTACAGGAAGCTCGAATCCGAACACTTCGACTTCAAGCGGAAACCGCCGCGCCTCTTCGCCGGCGGCCGAGACCGAAATCTCCCCGTGATAAATGCCCTTGCGCGTGCCGGCTGGCGCCCTCACCCTGATCCAGAACGAGCGGTTTGACCCACCCGGCACGTGAAGCCCGCAGTCTTTCTGCGGGCGGATGGGATCTGGCCAGAATCCTGTGGCTCCGCTCGCATCCGTCGCCCTCACGACGCGCCGCCAGTCCACGAACAGGGCCTCTGCCTCGAGACCGCCTTCTACGGAAATGTCCACGCGCACTCCGGAGACATCCCTCTCGGGCGACACGACGACCTGCACGGCCTCGGTTTCGTTGGCCGCAAGCGCGACCGCGACCTTCTGTGAGCGCGCACCACGCAGCGGCAATGCGCCGAATCGCGGCACCTTTCTCAGCGAATCGACTGTCCAGATTCCGTCCGCAAGCCACGTGCCGGACGTTGCGGTGTAGAATGCGTTCGTAGACGACGTCGCCCACGCCGACGGCCCGTCGAAATCGAGGTCAAGGGAATACCCGTACTGTCCGTAGGCAGCTCCTTTCTCGCCGCGGAACCTAACGAACAGCCTGTCGCACGGAAACGCGCCAGCGGGCAGGGCCGTGTCGAGGAACTTGCCTTTCTCGGCTGGACCGGCGAGATGCCAGCCCTTGCCGTCGCCGGACACTTCGACCGACACATCGCCCTTCTGCCATTTGTCCGGCCACACCACGACGCGCCCTCCGGTGAAGCGTCGTCCGCCGCCTAGTTCGTGTGTCCGCACTAGCGCATTCCCGTCGCCTCCCCATACGCGTTTCTCCCAGCGCAGGTCGTAATAGTAGACGTTCCCTTCTACGCGCTCCCCCGGCGCCAACCGCAGTTCCGCCGCGCCCGCAGAAAGTGCCGCGACGCACAAGAAAGCGAGCGGGAGAAACGTCACGAAGACTCTGCAGCCCATGTCTGACGCCCTTACAGAAACATAATCATGAACCCCTTGCCGTACAGGACGAGTTTGCCGTCCTTCAGCTTAACGCCCGTGCTGGTCGCGGGCGTCGAACCACGCCAGACCGTCCACGACTTCAGGTTCTCGGTCCCAGTTATGTTCGCAAGAGTGATCGGCAGCTCGACCCCGACACCGAGTGCAGAGTCATTCTCAAGTATCAGCGCACCATTCGGCGCGAACCCGAACCCGTCGATGACGCCCGCGCCCGCCTCGCAGTCGATGCGCAGACGCGACAGCGCGGCCACGCCGTTCGTCGCCACCGCCAACGCTCCGGGCGCTACGGACAGTGCGGAGCCGGCAGGAAGTGTGCCGTCGCCGGACGGCAGCGCGGCCGAAAGCCCAAACGCGACTCCGCCGTTATACCATCTATTGTTGCCCCCGGGCGAGGATACGTACGTTCTGTCGTCTGCGGTGAACCAGTCCTCGCCGTTGAAGCTCGCCTCAAGCGTCCACCCACAGGGACAACGTACTGTTCCCTCGTAATTGCGCCGGGGCAGATAGAGATTGTATCCCGCGACTGCGGCAGCATCATCACGCAGTCGAACCGTCACCGTAATCCACGTCTCCGGGTTGCTGGCGGACATCGCGCAATAGGTGTCGGCTCCGACGGGGAGCCCCGTGACGGAAAGGCACTGCCCGTCGCCATCGGTCGGGGGCAAGGTGCCGTTGCACAGGTACGCAAGCCCCGACGACGTGTAGGCCGACTCTATCTTGCATGTCCCCGGACCCATCACTCTGTCGGCGGTATTCGACGAGACAACGACAAGTCCAGTGTTCTGCTGGACGCCCTCCGTGTCGTAGAGCGCGAACTCGCCAAGATCAAGAATCGACGCATCGCCTGGCACTTTGTACTTCGCCTTCAGCACAAGGCGGAACCAGCGGACGGGCCGGTCGTGCGTCCAGCCGACGCGCAGCGTGCCGGACTCGACGACTGTATCGCCGGTGTAGGTGTTTGCTCCGTCCATCTCGAGCGTACCGTCGCCGGTCTTCCGCACTCCGCCCGAACCCGAAATGCCGCCGCCGCGATAGAACGACATCTCGCCGTCGTCAGGCGCGGAAACCAGATTCGCGCCTGCGGCTACGGACACCGTTCCGCGGTTGACGAGTTTCTCCACCTCTGCGTCGCCGCCGACGGAGAGCTGTGCGTCTGCCGAAACCGTGACCGTTCCGAACACCATCGCGGACTCCCCCTGCGGAGGCTGCACAGAGAAAGACCCTTCCGCCACGGAGAGTCGGCATGCGCGAACGTCCGACGCCGTGACCGTGCCGACACCTGTTTTCTCGACAAGCGCGTCGTCGATGTAGGCATCAGAATAAGCCGACGCATCGTCTTCATCAATAGAAACCACCGGTAGGACGAGCGGCGAAAGCTGGAACGGAATGCCTCCGTTGTACGGCTGGTTGTTGGCCGATGGCCGTGTGACGTCGGCCGATGTATGATCGTCAACGACGAACCAGTTCACGCCGTCATGGCTCGCCTCTAAAGTCCATCGAGCTATAACACCCGCAGATCCGTTCCAGTTGTTTCTTCCGGCAAACATCTGATACGAAGTGACTGGGTTCGCATCGTTGCGGAGTCGGATTATGACGGTTGACCAAGTGCTAGAATCAGAAATCGACATTGCCCCCTTCGGAATCCCCGTGATGGCGAACTCGTCCGTGCCGGTCTTCGTGCCGTCAAAGAGCTTGGCGACTTTCGATGTTGTCACTGTGTAAGGCGTCAGGACAAGACACGTCCCCGCAGCCATCTCGGATGGCACCGTATTGGTGGCAACGGCTGTCAGCCCACGGCTTTGCTGGTTCGTCGTCGCATCGTAAAGTTCCCATTCAATAAACCTGAAGCCAGTGGCCTCACCCGTATCCCATGAAATCTTCTCCTTGAACGTCATGCGAAACCACTTGGCGGAGATTTCCGCCCCTGACGTACATATGGACACGAGCGCGATCAACGCGCCAAGCAACATCTTGTTTTTCATTTTCATGCCGCTATGATACCACAATGGCCAACGCTCGGCAAGAAGAAACCCCAGAGGTGGACATTATGTGGACATTAAGCCATATCGCGTCACTGCCAGAACGTCTTTCCTGGGTTCCACACAGAGCCAAGCAGCATATCACCGGGAAAAACAGCACCGTGGAGATACGCCTTGACCGACTTCGCAACGATGCGGGCATCGGCGAAAGGATCCATCTCAAGTCGGGCGAGCGGCTTCCGCCAGACAGGACCATGCCCCTTGACAGCATGGGAAGCGACGAAAACATCCTCTGGTATCCGGATGCCGCATTCGTCGAGCGCCATAAGTCCGCCATGCGCCACCCAGTCGTCCGTGAACAGAATCAAGTCAGGAAGTCGCCTTCCGTTGACGGCCAGCCACCTGCGCATCAGCGCCAGGCCTCCGAGCGCGGCATCGCAAGGTCTAGTGACCTTCGGCACAGAAATGGTTTCCACACTGATGTCGGCTATGTCCATCATCGGGGTGATGTCGAACATCGGCTGGAGAAGCTGTACCTGAAGGACGCTCTTCACGTTATGGTTCACACAGTCGTGCACC
This sequence comes from Kiritimatiellia bacterium, assembly GCA_017405115.1. The sequence continues at coordinate 11,412 of JAFRBA010000001.1, read as the reverse complement.
ATCTCCGGGAGCCCCAGACCGGCACGGACGTCGATCGTTCCAACGCAATTGACCGCGTCAGACCTTACCACCGGAAGACCATTGGTCATTACGACGAAAGGCCATCCCGATGTCTCTATCAGCCGTCTGGACTGCGGCATCATGCCGACCTCCATCACGAGATCCCAACGCTCGCCGAGGAAGTTCTCCAACTGGGTGAAGGCGTTCTTGCCCCTGTCCGCGTTGGCGGCGACGATCGACACCCGGCCAGTGCCGCAGCCCAGCCGCCCACGAAGCGTGGAGACGAACTGGTCGGACCAATAGCTGAAGTACGGCCAGGGCGTGAAAAAAAGGATTCGGCTGCACGCGAGCGTGGACAAGCCGCGGACGGACACTACCGACCCCACATGCCGCCGGGGCTCAATCCATCCCTCGTCTGCAAGACACCGCAAGGCATGCCTGACGGTATTCGCCGAAACCTTCGCCTCCGCCGCAATCTGCAGTATGCCTGGCAAAACCTCACCTGGCCTATACACCCCGTGCATGATTGCCGACTTGAGGTTTTCGGCAAGCTGATTTGCCAGAGTCCTGCCGCACTCCCGGTCGACGCCGAACCAGACGCTTTCTTTCGTTTTCACAAGGTCATCTTACAGCGGGAAGGTCCACGACCACTGCCGCGTGGTCGGTCGCGCCCGGCTCCGCGACCACGCGGCTCTCCGCATCGCTGAAGCGCGACGCATGCGCAGAGTCGACCATCACGTAGTCTATCGTTCGGTCGGGCTTCTTGGCAGGCCATGTGTGCGCGGACGTGTCCGAAAGCGACACAAACGACCCGCCAAGGACGCGCATGGCGGGCGACCCGGGGACGGAGTTTAGGTCTCCCATCAGGAACACGGGGCGCCCCCTCGCCTCGCGCGCCAGAACGGCGCACGCGATCCGGGCCGCGTTCTCGCAAGTCGACTCGGACAGCGGGAAGTGCGTGTTGGCCACGACGAAGCCGGGATACTCTGCGATCATCAGCGCCCGCGTGTGCAGGGAGCCAGGCATCAGCACGCGTGAGACGCGGAACGGGCGCTCGCGGAACAGCATCGCCACGCCGTATCCGGGCCTCTTCTCGACCCACGACCCCTCCATCCCGCAGAGCTTCGCCAGCTCCGCCGTCTGGTCCATGCCGCCGGCGCGGGCGGACTTCTTGTCTATCTCCTGGATTCCGCACACATCCGGAGCAAAGCGGTTTATGACGTCCGCGACCTTCGGCAGATAGCCGAGCGACCCCTTCGGCAGGCTGAACGGATCGTCGTGTCCGCACCCCATGCGCACATTGTACGACATGATGCGCCGCACCTGGCGCGACGACGGCAGCGGGCGTATCCGCACGTTCCGGAAGCGGACGCCCGCGCCTGCGTGGCGTCCCTGCAGGCCGATCCTGCCCGAAGTCTCCAGGTCCGCCCACGGGCGCGACAGCCACGGCGGAATCGCGCTGCCGTCCGGAAGCTTCGCGGCGTCCGTCCAGGCGGAGAGGTCGCACTCGTTCACGACCTCGCCGTTCAGCGAGACGGACAGCCTCTGGCCGTCGGCGCGCACGACGATGCTGTTCCACTCGCCCGCGGGCTTCGCGGGGTTGGACTTCGGCGCCTGGTGCCCGAAGAACGAGAGGTTCGCCTGCTTGGGGTCAAGGCCCTTCCACTTAGGCGCGTCGTTGTCGATGAGCTGTATCTCTACGGCGTTCGGCACCCAATTCTCCGTGTCGGAGCAATAGAGGAGTATCCCGCTGTTGGCAGCGGGCTCCAAGCAGTACTCGCACGAAAGCTCGAAGCGGGCGTATTCGTCGCGCGTCCAGATGGCGACGTCCTTCTCCGCCGTGAGACAGCCGTCGGCGTCCCTCCGCCAGACCGCAGGGTCGAACAGGGCGTTGGAAAGGCCAGGGTCGAAGAGCGACCGCCACTCGGCCTCGCCACCGCCGCGCCCGCACATCGCCGCAAGCGCGGCGTCCGCCCGCGGATTGGACGATCCGCAGTGGATGGCGTGGGCGTCCGTCTCGACATCCTTGGGCCCGCCAAGCGCGTTGTACATCTTGAACACGCCCTCCGCGAAGCACACGTCGTCGGCAAGGCCGGTGGCGAGGAACACTGGGCACTTTATGCGAGGGGCGAAGAAGACGTTGTCGAAGTAGTCGCTGTTCGCGAGGAGATTCCCGTCGACGGCCTCGCTGGCGCCCTGCAGCGCAGGCAGGTCTCGCGGCGAGTAGAGTATCCACGGCCAGCCGGAGCGGTTGCGCGTCGACGAAATGAATCCGGCGTGGTCGCAGAGCGCGGGGTCGCTTGGCAGGCAGAGCGTGACGTCCGGGTCGAGCGCGGCAGCCTGCAGGCTCTGGCTGCCGCCCATGGACCCGCCCTTGACGGCGAGGTCGCGTCCGTTCCACTCGGGACGCGTCTTGAGCCACTCCAGGCCCCGCACCGCGCGAAGCGCCTGCCCGTGGAAGAAGCACTTCTCGCGGTCTTCCCAGCCTCTGTACTGATACCCCTTTCCGTCGCCCGCGAAATATGCCTTCCATTCGGCATGGGGCGCCTCGTTCCCGACGCCGTGCGGATTGATGCAGAAGAACATCGCGCCGTCGTGGTACTCCTTGCGGGCACGCGACGAGCCCGCCCCCTGGAACAGCACCAGCGCCGGCAGCGACTTCGGCTTAGCGCCCTCGGGGACGACGAGGTATCCGCACGCAGGCCGAGGCGCGGGACCGGGTATCGTAACGTCGAAGACGCGGAATCCCTTCTTGCCGGACTTCACCTCCTTGACCTCCACCTTGGCGGACGAAAGCGGCGCCTCGCGCTTCATGCGCGCGATCTCGCCGTCCCAGTAGGCGTCGAAGTCCGCCGGACGCGCGCGTTCCATCTTTATCTTCCGTGGCTCGAACAGCGCGCCCGCCCATATGTACAGCGAATGTTCCTTCGGGTTCTTCGCCGTAACGCCGCGCAGTCGGTTGGTGCCGTCGTAAAGGTCCCCACGCAGCAGGACCTGTCCCGGCCTGTCCAACTTGAGCTCCAGAGTGGTCCCCTCCCTAGCGATCTCCACCATGTTCGAGGAGCCATAGTTCCACGAGCACATCGCGGTCTTCCCGCCGACCGGACGCCCCTCCTCGAATATCTGGACCGTGACGTGCGCCGTCTCGCCGACTTTGTAGACGGCGGGATAGCGGTCCATCGTGGTCTTGAGCACGACCTGTCCGGCGTTGGCCGTGAGCGCCGCGATGACGGCCAATGCCGCCGCCGACCTGATCCATTTCATTACAGGGTTCCTTTCTTGTCGTGAAGCTGAATGATGCGCTGGTTTGCGCTGCCGCGGAATCGCAGGGAAATGTCCTTCTGCGCCTCGATGAACGGCCCGTCGACAAGGACGTCGGCAAGGTCCAGCATTTCGTCCGTCACCTCGGTGTGCCAGCGCGACGCCGGGTTGCGCAAGTCCTCGATCAAGCACCCCGTGTACACCCACAGGGTCCTGGTGTCGCCGAAGCGCGAGCGGAACCGGCGCAGCAGGGGCATGAGCGCGCGCTGGTTGTCCGGCTCCATCGGCTCGCCGCCAAGCAGCGTGAGGCCTGCGATGTACGATGGCTCGAGGGCGGCTAGCACCTGGTCCTCCACCGCAGTGGTGTAGGGTTCGCCGTAGTCGAACGCCTGTGCCTCCTCGTTGAAGCACCCCGGGCAATGATGGGTACAGCCTGAGACGAAGAGCGACACGCGCACTCCCTCCCCGTTGGCCACGTCGCATGTGCGGATCGAAGCGTAGTTCATGGTCCCGATTATACTAAATGGCCGCCGATCCAGTCAACGCAGCAGGGACACATCCACGAATCGTGCAGGTGCGCATTTCGCTTACAGGGCGCTGCATGGCGGTGCCGCACGAACCGATTTCGCGGGCGCCCCCGACAGGATTTTGACGCTCGCGCTTAGCGCTCGCCCGTGCGCACGGGGGTCAAAATCCCGTCGGACCCGCGAAAGTGCTCTCGTGCGGCAGCGCCCCTCCGCGCCCGTCGCGAATCTAGTGCGCCGCTGAGACGGCCGACGTGCGAGCGAGAGGACTTTCGGCGGTGCGGCATGGCTGCGGGGAAGCCGGTTCACCTCGGTGGACGCATGCGCAAGCAAAAGCCAGAGACTCGGTTGACTGCCATGGGGCCATGCCGCCGGGACCGCCGAAATCCGGGTCGCGAGCAGCGTCGGACGGCTAGGCGGCAGTGTTGCGTTCCTTGGTAGGTCATCGCACAGTTGTGTAGAGTTTCAGGCTACCGCCCGCTAGGCTTCGGAGGCGAGAGGATGGCCGCCGCAGTGATCTCGGCGATGACGCGCTGGGCGCCCCCCTCCGGATGGATGCCGTCCCTTGCATAGTGCGGGGTCTCGACATAGGGCACAAGCGGGGTGTACATGTCAAGCGGCTCTGCGCCGACCTCCCTTGCCACTAGGTCCAGGTCCCTCGCCATAACGAACGGGTCGGGCCTGCCGTACAGGCGGTGGCTCCTCCCCGCCGGGGCGAGCCGGGTCCACATAATTACGCGGGGACTGCGCCCGCCCTTCCTGAACTTCTCAAGAAGGTCCACGTACTGACGCCGAAAGAGCCCCGGCTCCGTCTTTGCCGCGCCATCGTCGCCGTGTTCGTACTCGTACATGTATATCGAGGCGTCGTTTATGCCGAGGTTGCTGACGACGATGTCCGGGTCGCTGTCGTACGCCGCGACAGCCGCACCCGTCGGCCAGGGATGGGGAAGCCATCCGCTCGGCCCACGCTTGGGTTCGCGGTACACCCCCGCCCCAGGATCCCCGAAGTTCAGCACCTCGTATCCGTCGCCGAGGATGCGCTGCAGCTGGGCCGGATAGCATTCCTCCACGCGGTTGGTCATCGCATAGCCCCATGTGATGGAGTCGCCTATGCACGCCACGCGTATCCTGCCGCGCGGGGACACGCCTCCGGAAGTCTTCTCCCGGACGGCATCGGGCGCAGTCGCGCAACCCGCCGCCAGCATCGCGGCGACAGCCGCAACACGCCATGTCATGACGCAGGGTCTCCTCAGCCGAGCCCAGGTATTTCCCACCCGCTGCGGTATGCGCGGGTGAGGAACGCGTTTGCCGACTCGTTGTCGAACCGACGGGACTTCGCATCCCACGTTATCCTCTCGCCCTGCACGCGCTCCGCGATCTCGCCTGCGATGACGCACTCGCGCATGTAGGTCGACCACGAGAAGTCCGTCGCCGCCTTGCCGCCCCTGACCACGCAGTTCAGGAACTCGTGGTAGTGCGTGGGCGCAGGGCCGACCAACGGCGGCATCACCACGCTGCCGTCGTTCCTGACGCCCAGCGCGAAGTCCGCGCAATGCGGCTGGAGTATCCATCCGTCGCGGCACTTGACGGCCTTGCCCTCGTGCGGACGCTTCCCCCACGGCGTCTTCGCGTATAGCCCGTCGATCTCAGCCGGCGGGCGGAACTTCGCGGGGGCGAGGTTGTCGGGTTCGCTGCAACCGTCGAACCACTCGAACCTGAAAGGCTTGCCGTCGGAGGCCGGAACGCCGTCGAAGTCGAACACGATGTGCGCGGCCGTCGGCCACACCAAGTCCTTGACGGCGTCTTCGGCGTCCGTCTGCGTCTCCGCCAGCACGGACTTCACCGGCGTAGAGCCGAGCTCCATGCCGCGCCACGCGGCGGCGATCAGATGGCAGCCTATGTCGCCTATCCAGCCGCTGCCGAGGTCCCGCCAAATGCGCCAGATGAGCGGATGGTAGACCCCCTCGGCGTACGGGCGTTCGGCAGCGCTGCCGAGCCAGAGGTTCCAGTCCAGGTTCTCCGGCACCGGCGCCGTCTTCGGCAAGAGACGGCGGCGGCGCGAGATCCCCTTGCGCGTCGAGTGGAAATAGACGCACTCGACCGGACCAAGGGTCCTTTCCTTGATCATCTTGACCACCTGGCGGTCTGATGCGTAGGCGTTGAACTGCGTGCCCATCTGGGTCACGACGCCCGCCTTCTCCGCGACATCGCGGAGGAACTTCGCCTCGACCATCGTCTTCGCCATCGGCTCCTCGAGGTAGACGTGCTTTCCGGCCCGCAGCGCCGCAGTCGCCATCGCCACGTGGTGGTGGTCAGGCGCGCCCACGCACACGCTGTCTGCCGAGGCGAACTCCTTCTCGTACATCTCCCGCCAGTCGCGGTAGAACCTCGCCTTGGGGAACTTGGCCCTGGCCTGCGCGAGGTATTTCGAGTCGACGTCGCAGAACGCCGCCATCTCTACGGACGGATGGGTGCAGAGCTCGTTGACGTCGCCCCAGGCACGGTTGCCGCACCCTATGGAGAGGTGGCGTACGAGCGAATTGGGGCTGCGGGTCGAGGTGATCGCGGGAAAGCCCTTGCATCCGCCTGCGGCAAAAAGCCCTGCCGAACCCGCGCACGTGAAGAACTGACGACGATTTAGTTTCATTTGCTTTTCTCCTTCAAAGTTGTCCTTGCCGGCCGCCCTACAGCAGCGAGGCTATGCGCAGGTTGCGTATCCGCACGCCTGCGTCACCGTGCACACCCTGGAATCCCACGCGGCCGCGCGTGGGAATCGTCGAGAGCGCTGGGAATTCGCGGTGCCAAGGCGGAACGGGCGTGCCGTCCGGGTTGACGAGCGGATCCTTCCAGTCGTCGAGGTTCGCGTCGACGACGGCCTTCCCGTTAAGCACGACGTGCACGTTCTTGCCGTTGCAGAAGACGGTCATCCTGTTCCACTCGCCCACCGGCTTCGACGCGATCTCGATCGCGGGGGCTCGCCCGTAGAGGGAGCCGGACTGCTGGTAGGGGAGCTCCTTGCCCTTGAACTTCGGGCTTTCGTCGTCCAGCAGCTGCACCTCTATCTTGTACTTCGGGAACTTGTCGAGGTTGGAGATGTAGATGAAGACGCCGCTGTTGCCGTCTTTCTCCATCATGTACTCGAAGTCAAGGACGTAGTTCTCGTAGTCGGCCTTGGTCCATATCGGATTCGGCTTCATGCTCCGCAGAACGTCGCCGTCCCACTGCCAGGAGCCCTTTTCGAACTCCGCGTCGGAAAGGTCCTTGGCGAACAACGGCTTCCACGCATAGGCCGGCGTGTCCGGATGCGGCTCGATCGGAGCCTTCGGCGCCGTCGCGCAGCCTGCCACCAGCATCGCGGCGGCAGCCACAGTCATCATGTCCATTTTCATTTTTCTTGCCTCCTTTGCGTTTTGAATCAGACGAACACGTTGCTCCTGAGCAACGCCGACTTGATGTCGCCGTAGGCCAGGCGCCTCGGCGGCACCCCGCTCTTTGCGGCAAGCGCCGCGGCGATCCCCGCGGCTTCGCCGGTGACGAAGCACGGGCATATGAGCCGGTAGATGTCGCAGGTATCGGGCGCGCCGAGGCAGCGCCCCGCCGCCAGCAGGTTGTCAACGCCATTCGGAACGAGCGAGCGGTACGAGACCGGAACGCCCCTGAAGTGCGGACCATCGGAGCCCATCCAGCCCACGACGTCGGGGCAGTCGTAGCCGTCCTCGACCATCTTGCGGTCGACGACGAGCCCGGAATCCAGAAGCCGCGTGTTGCGCGGGCCGATCTGCGAACAGGTGTTGGCTATGTAGACCTCTTCCCAGCCGGTGGTCGAGCGCATCTTGCGAACCATCTCCCACCAGTACCTGCGGTGCTCCACCTCCGCCGCGGAAAGATCGCGCACGTCGAGTCCGTTACCCTTGGGGCCGAGCCTTCCGTACCAGCCGGAGGTGCCGTTCGGCTCGTTGCTCTTGAGCGGCCATACGCCCTCCAGCTTCTTGCCGTCCGGACCGAGCGGGGGCGCCTTGGCGGTGACGCGGTCTATGTTCCCAAGCCGCGTAACCCAGCCCATCGCGTGCGTTATCTGGCGGTAGTTCGCGCCCGCCGCGAAGAAGACGTCGCCGTCGCCCGTGCAGTCCACGACCTGCTTCGCGAGGATCGCCTGCCGCCCCTGCTTCGACTCGAACACCACGCCGAGCACCTTGTTGCCGTCCTGCACCACGTCGACGCCCCAGGAATGGAAGAACATCGACACCCCCGCCTCCGCGACCATCGTGTCCATCAGGTACTTCGCGCCCTCCGGGTCCACGGTCGGCTGCACGTGGCGCTCGTCGCCGTCCGGGGACGGGATGCGGTTGCAGACGTCCGTGCCCAGCGCGCGCGCCCGCTTCATGAACTCCTCGCAGATGCCGCGAGTCACGAACGTCCACCTGCCCGACTCCTCCTTGCGGCCGGTCGCGAGCATGATGAGCACCATTCCGTTGGTGAACAGTCCGCCGAGCGAGCCGTAGCGCTCCACGAGCGCGACCTTCACGCCCTGCCGCGCCGCGGCGACCGCCGCGGCGAATCCGGCGGGGCCTCCGCCGACGACCACGACGTCCGTCTCGTGGAACACCGGCAGCTCGCGCGCCGGCTGAAAGACCTTGCCGTCCTTCAAAAACGCGCTGGGGCCGTCCTCGATGGTATGCGGCAGCGGGAAGATGTTCTTCCCGAACCCCGGCTTGGTCGGGTCACCTATCGCGCCCGGAGGCAGCGCTTCGCCGGTGAACGTGTACTCGTCGGCGCGCGTGGCGCCGGCCAGGCCCGCGCCTGCCGCGATTCCAAGCCGCTTCAGAAACTCCCTCTTAGTGATCTGCATTGTCCGCTCTCCTTTTTAGCTCGTTTGCCGCTTCGCGTCGAAATTTCAATCCCTGGCCTTGGCGCCTGCCCCGTCGGAGATCTTGATGACTTCGCCTTCCTTGATGCTGGCGGCGCGCGTGTCGTCAAAGCCGTTGAGCCTCTTGAGCTCCTCGACCGTCTTGCCTTGTGCCTTGGCGATCTTCGCTAACGTGTCGCCGCGCTTGACTCGATACTGACCTGCGGGCAACGTCTGCTGCGGTTCGCGTCGCTCCGGCAGGCGCACGACCTTGCCTATCACGGCCGGTGCATCACGCCGTTCCCGGACGGCATTTGGCTTCGCAAGAATAGGCTCCGACACATCCCCGGGCAGCCTGTGGATCTGCCTGGACTCGTTCACCCTGTTCGCACGGGATGGAGGGACGTATAACCCCATCGTCTGACCCGGCGATGGGTTCCCGCGGCAGCTCGCGGCCGTTACTGCGGCAAGGCCGACGAGCACTCCGCCCAATGCCCTGCCAGATAAAATGGCCCTGTGTATGGCTCGCTGACGTGCCGCGTTCTTCTTCGACAGCTTCATGTCGTCATTCTCCTCGTTATGTCCAATAGTATATCATTTAGGACTAGTCCCGGTCTAGTGGGCACATCATGCAGCCAGTACAAGCCATCAACCCCCTTGGTTGATGTTATATGGAGGTGTCCGTCTCATTGCGCGGCGGCCAAGGATTGCACCAAGACCAAGACATGCCGCAATCGGCCCCACGCCGTACGTGAGGAAGTCATTAACCATTACGCTAAGTAGCGGAAAACCAAGAAAAACAAGACCGACGATCCCTGCATAAGTACGCATGTATGCAAACTGACCCTTTATGCGCATGTCCGGCCATGCGAACGAAGAATACGCAAGAAGTCCGAGCGCAACTGGGGCGATGCCGCATAATTGCCCATTTGCAAGCCCCATTGCCACGAAGAGGGCTTGTGCAACGGCCGATGCCGCCATAAACAGGAGGAACAGGCCGATGAACCTGGCGTGGCCTACACGCCGTTCGATAACGGCCAGCGGCAAGAAAAGCAATATCGCATAAGCCAGCGCAAGTCTTCCCGACATCTGAACAAACGGAAACGAAAACACGTTCAACGGAGTTGACAGGCCGAAACCGCGCTTTTCGGCCATGATCGCGCTGATGAGCCAGAAATCGCGACCCCTGGAGTAATAAGTGTAACCGCCGACAGTACTCAGATCATGAAACCGGTAGAATATGCAAGCCTGCGCAATCGGCAAAGCGAGCACCAGCAAAATGGTGAAAAGCGGCAGCACCGGCCTTACATTGCGCCAAAGATTCGGCGCGCCGATTACGAGGCGCGCTATGTCGCGCAAGATGTCCCCGACATCGAAATCGCCAGGCGAGACGTCCTCCGGCAAGCTTTCGAGAAGCGTGGCAGCATAGCGCTCGCGCACCTCCGGCGAAGCCTGACCAAGAAGTTCGCGCATCGTCTTCTCACCGGGCTTCGGCGGAGGAGGCGGCGCAAGCGTCTCGTATTCGCCCCTGTCGCACCAGACCGAAAGGCAGCGTCCGCACACGTCGATCTCGATCTTTGCCTTGCCGTCGCCAACCTTCAGGAGGCTCATGCGTCCGCCGCATCCAGGGCATGCGCATCCGGCATGTCCAGCGGCGCGAGCTGCCATCGTCAGCGCGGCTATGCTTCTCGCGTCCAGCGACTCGCGGAGCGCGGGAAGCGTGACGGCGACACCGGCACAAGACGGACAGCGAAAGCACACCTTGCCCGTCGGAGTCATGCCGCGCACAAGGTCCCGTCCGCACCTGGGACAAATCCCGATCTGCGTATCTCCGTTAATCCCGTCCAGCTCCTTCTTTCGACCACCTTGCCAGATTTCCGAGGACGAACGCGAATGTCTTTTCGCGCTCCTTCGCCGTCTTGAGGGCGCATTCCCATATGACGATGAGGTTCCAGCCCTCCGCCGCCCACGCCTTCTCGTGCTCGGCGTCGCGGCGGACGTTGCGCCGGAACTTCGCGTTCCAGAACGCGCGGTTTGACTTCGGCCTCGTGGCGGTCGCGCAAACAGAAGTCTGCACGAGCTTGCGCCCGTCCCACTCCCACCCGTGCTGGTGCCAGAAGCAACCCCGAACCTCGATGAGGGCGCGGCACTTCGGTATCACGATGTCGGGATGCCCGACGATGCGCTTGTCGCAGACGCGGAATCGGTAGCCGTTCGCCCATAGCATCTTCCTAACGACGACTTCCGGCAACGTGTCGCGCGAGTGTATCGCCGACATTATCTTAGACCTTTTCTCCTTGCTCACCGTGTCCATGGCAACATAAAGTCTTTCACTCAGCAAGACTGAAAATCGTCGCGGCGGCGTTGTAGAGGCCGTGAATGACCATAGCCACGACAAGGTACGGCGTGACGGTCGGCGCAGAAAAAGCGGAATGCCCCTTCTTCGCCTCGCGCCATGCCTTGGCAAGCCCACAGACCGAGATCGTCGTGCAGGCGACGTGCATCAAGGTGCAGACTGTCAGACGATACTGGATGATTCCGGCGCTGAGCTTGTCCTTGGGTATGTAGACGTGGAAGTATAGGAGGTTCTCGATCATCGCAAAGACAAGCGCGGAGCAAAGGCAGGTGAGCGCAATCGAAAAGACGCTCCTGAACCGCCACGGCTCCTTCTCCAGCAACATCAGTGGAAGGACGACCTTCGCCGTCTCCTCGACGACCGGCGCACCGACGACAACCGCGAGAAGCCCAAAACCCAGCGACCCCTTCGCAAACGTGCAGAGA
>JAFRBA010000096.1 GCA_017405115.1 Kiritimatiellia bacterium | reverse complement strand
CGAGCTCCTGGACCGCGTCGGGCTGGGCGGCCGCGGCACGCACACCCCGGCCTAGCTCTCGGGCGGCCAGCAGCAGCGCGTCGCCATCGCGCGCGCCCTCATGAACGAGCCGCCCGTGCTGTTCGCCGACGAGCCGACCGGAAACCTCGACACCAAGGCGTCCGTCGAGATCATGAAGCTCTTCACCGAGCTCTCCGACGAGGGCATAACGATCGTGATGGTCACGCACGAGGACGACATCGCGGCCTACGCGAAGCGCCACCTCTTGATGAAGGACGGCAAGCTCGTGCGCGACGACCGGTGCGCGCCGGGGGCGGAGGGCGGCGCCGCATGAACTTCTCGATGATATTCAAGGTCGCGATCCTCGCGATCCTCCGCAACAAGACGAGGTCGCTCCTCACCTGCCTCGGCATAATCGTCGGCATCGCGGCCGTCATAGCGGTGCTCGCCATCGGCAAGGGCGCGTCGACCATGATGCTCAACGAGATATCCACCATGGGCAACAACCTCATGATGGTGTTCCCCGACTGGAACCGCCGCGGACAGGTGCGCAGCGGCATGGGCGCCGGCCAGACGATGACCGCCGGCGACGCGGAGGCCGTCAAGCGCGAGCTCGGGCACCTCGTGCGGTACGTGTCCCCGTCCGTCAACGTGAGCGCGCAGCTCGTGTACCAGAACAGGAACTGGAGCTGCAGGATCGCGGGCGTCTCCTGCGACATGCCGGACATACGCAACTGGCAGATCGGCGAGGGCCGCTTCTTCACGGAGGAGGAGGAGCGCGGCTACGCCCGCGTCTGCGTGATCGGCACAACAGTGCGCAACAACCTCTTCGACGACGACGACCCGCTCGGCCGCACGATCCGGATCGGCGCGATGCCGTTCAAGGTCGTCGGCGTCCTTGGGTCCAAGGGCGCGAACGGATGGGGCCAGGACCAGGACGACACCGTGATGGCGCCGTACACCACCGTCGGGCGCGTCCTGACCCGCTCGAAGTTCAGGTCCATCAACATGATGAACCTCTCGCTCGTGAACATGGACGACCTCGAGGAGGCGAAGCGCGAGGTCACGGCGCTCCTGCGCCAGCGCCACAAGCTGCCGGACTACCAGGACGACGACTTCGAGACGCGCGACACCACCGAGATCATGTCGACGATGGGCTCCGTGTCGTCCCTGATGACCGTGCTCCTCACGGCCGTCGCGGCGATCTCGCTGCTCGTCGGCGGCATCGGCATCATGAACATCATGCTCGTCTCCGTGACGGAGCGCATACGCGAGATAGGCCTCAGGATGGCCATAGGCGCGACGCCGTTCATGATCCTCTCGCAGTTCATAATAGAGGCCGTCGTGCTTTCCACCGTGGGCGGCGCGCTGGGCGTGGGCGTCGGGGTCGTCGCGGCGAACGTCATCGGCGAGGTCAACCACTGGCCCATAGCGATCGAGGTCTCCAGCGCGGTATACTCGTTCCTCTTCTCGGCGTTCGTCGGCATGTTCTTCGGCTTCTACCCGGCCTACCGCGCGTCAAAGCTGAACCCCATCGACTGCCTCCGCTACGAGTGACCGGTGGATGCGGCGTTCCATACCGAGAGCGATGTTGCCTGCGATGCCTGGACTGAACGAGAAAGGGAGCTTCTGACATGGGACTACTGCTTGGCGTAGACTACGGAACGGGCGGCTGCAAGGTGACCGCCATCGACGAGTCCGGCGCATTCGCCGGAGAGGCGAGCGTCGAATACCGGACGTACCACGAGCATCCGGGCTGGAGCGAGCAGGAGCCCGCCGACTGGTGGACGTCGCTGTGCGCCGCCCTGAAGGAGCTCGCGGCGAAGGGCGTAGACCTGGGGTCCGTCGCCGCCTGCGCGCTCGACGGCTCGACGCACAACGCGGTACTGCTCGGCTCGTCCGGCTCGACCGCGCTCGACCATGTCCTCCGCGACGGCTCCTTCAGGCCGGTCAGGCGCACGATCATGTGGACCGACCAGCGGGCGACTGCCGAGTGCGAGGCGCTGAGGGCGGAGTCGGGGGAGAGGATATTCGCGACGTGCTACCAGATGCCGGCGCCGACGTGGACCCTCCCGCAGATGATGTGGCTGAAGGCGAACGAGCCGGAGGCGCTCGCAAGGACGGAGCACGTGCTGTTCGTCAAGGACTATGTCAGGTGCCTTCTCACCGGCGAGGCTGCCACCGACCGCATCGAGGCGCAGGGCACGCTGATGTGGGCGATGCCCGGGAAGCCCGGAGATCCCGGGGCGTGGGACGCCGAGCTCGTCGCGCGCTCCGGCCTTGCGATGTCGGCGATGCCGAGGATCATCGAGCCGACCGACGTCGCGGGGCGCGTGACGGCCGCGGCCGCGGCGGAGACGGGCCTGCCCGAGGGAACGCCTGTCGTCTGCGGCTCTTCGGACAGCGCGGTAGAGGACTACGGCGCGGGCGCGGTAGAGCCTGGCGACCTTGTCATAAAGCTCGCGACCGCGGGCAACGTGAACTCCATGACGGCGTCCGCGCACCCGAACCCGAGGACGCTCACCTATTCGCACATCGTGCCGGGCATGTGGTACTCCGTCTCGGCGACGAACGCCGCGGCGCTCTGCATGAGGTGGATGCGGGACGCGTTTTATGTCGCGGGGAGGGATGGAAGCGACAAAGGGGACATAAAGGACGTCTATTCGCTCATTGACCGCGAGGCGAGCGGATCGCCGATTGGCGCGAACGGCGTGTTCTTCCATCCGTATCTCCAGGGCGAACGCTGTCCGTACTGGGATGCCGACCTCCGCGCGTCGTTCACGGGGGCGTCGATCTCGTCCACGCGCGGCGACTTCGCGCGCTCTCTGATGGAGGGCGTTGCGTTTTCGCTGCGCGACTGCTACCGCACGCTGGAGGAGATGAATCTGCCGGTGAAGCGCATATTCCTTATCGGGGGAGGCGCCCGCTCGAAGCTCTGGAGCGAAATCGTCGCGAACGTCTTCAACTGCGCCGTCGCGGTGCCGGAGCCTGGCGACGCGAGCTTCGGCGCGGCTCTTATCGCTGGCACGGGCGTCGGAGTCTTCTCCGACGTCAAGGACGCGGTCGCGAAGTGCCTGAGGATCTCCAGGCGCATCGAGCCCGATGCCGCCGCGGCCGCCGAGTACGCCGGCCTGTTCGCGTGCTATCGCCGCATCCACGACGCGCTTGCCCCCGTCTATCGCTCGATGGCCGGCGCGGGGGGTTGACGGGGAGCGGCGGTTTTTGATATACTATTTTCCAGTCTGCACCCGTGGTGAAATTGGCATACACGCTAGATTCAGGTTCTAGTGCCGCAAGGTGTGTGGGTTCAAATCCCACCGGGTGCACCATAAGACGGCCCCTTCGTCTATCGGCTAGGACATCTGGTTCTCATCCAGGCAAGAGGAGTTCGACTCTCCTAGGGGCTGCCAACTGAATGAAAAAGGCGCTGAAGATCATCTGGCGGACGGTGAAGTGGACCTTCATCGTCCTTGTTTTATCCGTCGTGCTTTTCGTCGGGTTGCTGCTGATTCGCCCGATTCCCGTCCCCGTGCCGCTGGTCGAGATGCTGGCTAACCGCCATATGCCGCCCGACATCCAGCTGGGCGCCGACTCCGTGGCCTTTGGCATTCGCCACGGGTTGTTTGTGGAAGGCCTGCGGGTGCTCGACCGGAGCAAGCCCGCCGAGGGCGCGTTCATCGCCGGGGCCGACTCGGTCGCGGTGGACTTCGTCGGGCGCCACGTCGAGGTTGTCGGCGCGCGCTATCCGCGCCTGCCGGACGGCTACTACGCGCCAGGGAACCTGGAGCGGAACGAGCGCGTGGAGTGCGTGCTGCCGAACGTGCCGAAGTTCTCGGTCACGCTCGTCCGGCCAGAGATACTCGCCGTGCAGGCCGCGAAAGTCGTGGCGAACGTGGAGATCACGCGCGACCGCATCACGCTGGACCGCATACGCCTCGACTGGCCGGACGTCGACGAGCAGATGACGATCACAGGCTTCTGCTACGTCGACTTCCTCCGCCAGGTCGTCTACGGGGAGGTCAAGGGCCCCGCCCGCCAGCCGCACATCCGCCCGATGCTCGTCGCGCTCGACGTGCCGGTCGCCCTGCCGTACTTCGACGGCTTCACCGACGTGCCCGCGTCCGTCCCGTCGTGGTGTTCGTGGAAGGTGAACCTCGTAAACAACGACCTCGACCTGCGGCTCGACCTCCATCCGACGCTCGGCAAGTACAACGGCGTAAAGATGGCGAAGGCGGACGGGCGGCTGCACCTCCACGTCTACACCAGGGAGGACTTCCTGAACTACACCCATACGATCGGCCCGATAACGGCAAAGCGCGAGGACGGCCGCTCGCTCGCCGGCACGGTGACGGTGGCCGGCACGAACGGCTACAACACCGTCGACGTCGAGGCGACGGGCAACCTGCCGATAGCGGACGTGCTGAAGATCGCCGGCTTCGAGGGCGACTACGTGAACGACGACGTCGTGGGCGACTCCAAGTGCAAGCTACAGCTGCGCTTTCCGCGCGCGATGGCGGGCGACCTCAGGCTGCTGAACGGCAAGGGGCACGTCGAGGTGAAGCACGGGCAGCTGATGCGGATGAAGGGGTTCCGCGGCCTTCTGGAGGCGATGCCGAGCGTCGCGCCGGCCATCTCGTGGTTCTCCGACACCACGCAGGCCTCGAGCGACTTCACGATAGAGAACGGCGTCGTGAAGACGGACGGCGTGTACATCGAAGGGTCGCTGTTCTCCATCAAGATGTACGGCAGTTTCGACACCGTCAAGAACGCGCTGGACTTCACGGTGCGGGTGCGCTTCACGAAGGAGGACTCGATCGTCGGCAAGCTCGTCCATCCGCTCACATGGCCGTTCACGAAGCTGCTGCTCGAGTTCAAGCTTACGGGCACGCCGGAGGAACCGCACTGGAAGTACATCTCCGTGGTCGACCGGGTAATGGAGGCGGTGAAGTGAACCTGACGAGCCCGAGCCAGGTGAAGGCGTGGTGCATAGCCAACGACTTCCATCCGAACCGCACCCTCGGGCAGAACTTCCTCGTCGACAGAAACGCCCTGGTCGCGATAGTAGACGCCGGCCTCGGCGAAGGGGCGGCGCAGGGCGTCCGCGTGCTGGAGGTCGGGCCAGGGCTCGGCGTCCTCACGGAGGAGATGCTCCGGCGTGGCGCCATGGTGACGGCGGTGGAAAAGGATCCCGTCCTGGCCGCGCGCCTGGCGGAGTCGCTTGGGAACCCGCCGGGGCTGACCGTCGTCGAGGGCGACGCGCTGGACGTCGCGGCCGGTCGCGGAGAGTTCGCCATGCAGCCCGGAGGATTCGACTTCATGGTCTCCAACCTGCCGTACCAGTCCGGCACGCGCATACTCCTGGAGCTTGTGACGCGGCGCGCCGTGCCGTCGATGACCGTGCTGGTGCAGGCGGAGGTGGCAGCGCGGCTCGCGGCCGGCCCGGGGTCGAAGACGCGGTCGCTCGCGGGTGTCTGGGCCCAGCTCGACTACGAAGTGAGGGTCGTGCGCAAGGTGTCGCCAAGCTGCTTCTGGCCTCGGCCCGAGGTGGGCTCGGCTGTCGTGACCCTCGTTCGGCACGACAGGAACGCCGGCCTTTCCGTGGAAATGCGCGCTTTTTTCCGCCGTTTGACCAAGCGGGCCTTCGAACACAGGCGAAAGCAACTTGGCAGCATCTTCAAAGATATGATACAATCTTCGGCGAGGGCTGAGGAGCTCTCGAACGAAGACTGGCTAAAACTTGTGAAAGGACTGACAGCATGAAGACACCCGAGGAGTTCCTGGCAGCTAACGACTTTGTGCCGGCGGCGGAGATCGACCGCCAGGGCATGATCTCGGCTTTTCTCGCCGAGATGGAGAAGGGCCTGAAGGGCGAGGAATCGTCGCTCAGGATGATTCCCGCCTACGTCGGGGTCGAGGGCAAGGTGCCGCAGGGCGCGAAGGCGGCCGTGCTCGACGCCGGCGGCACCAACTTCCGCTCGGCCGTGGTCTCGATTCCCCCGTCCGTAGAGGACAGGATGAACCAGCCGATGCCGGGCGCGAAGGAGCCTGTCGACGAGGAGGCGTTCTACGCCGCGTTCGCCGACGAGCTGCGCAGGGTCGCGCCCAAGGCGACGGTCAAGAAGTTCGGCTGGTGCTTCTCCTACAACGCCGACGTGACGCCCGACCTGGACGCGAGGCTGAACTGCTGGACGAAGGGCATACAGGCGCCCGCCATAGTCGGCCAGTACGTCGGGAGGGAGCTGCTCAAGCGGATGGGCGGCGGGTCGATCGCGGTCGTGAACGACACCGTGGCGACGCTCCTCGCGGCCAAGGCGACCGAGGGTGACCGGACTTATTCGTCGTACCTGGGCTTCATCCTCGGCACTGGCACGAACACCGCCTACGTCGAACGCAACGCCAACATCGTCAAGGTGCCCGGCCTTGACCCGGAGGGCTCCATGATCATCAACTCCGAGTCGGGCTCGTTCGACAAGCTGGCGCGCTCGCAGTTCGACGTCACGATGGACTCGAAGCAGGTCGACCCCGGCCACAATCCGTTCGAGAAGATGATCGCAGGCGGTTATCTCGGCCCGGTCGGCCTCGAGGTGTACAAGGCGGCCGCAAAGGCGCGCCTCTTCTCCGATAAGGCCTGCGCGGCGGTTTGCGGGCTCGGGTCCCTCGCCACGATGGACTTCGACAACTTCTGCGCCGGCTACCGCGCGGAAGGGCGCGCGAATCCGCTGGACGCGGCCTTCGCCGACCAGGACGACGCGCGCATCGCGCGCCGCCTCGGCGTCCCCGTGTTCGAGCGCGCGGCGGTGCTTACCGCGATCCACCTCGCGGCGTTCTGCATAAAGTCCGGTGGCGGCGCCGACGCCTCCGCCCCGATCGCGATCAACGCGGATGGCTCGACGTACTACAAGACCAGGGCGGTGCCGTTCGACGCGACGGTGCGGCGCGAACTCGACGACATGCTCGTCAGGCGCCGCAACATACACTACGAGATCGTCCCGCAGATCGACGATGCGCCGATGATTGGCGCCGCCATCGCGGCGATGCTGTAGGTCATTCCGCCATCTCGAATTCCAGCGTTCCCCCGGCCATCCGCCTATGAGAGCATGGGGTATTACAGGGACTAACGGCAAGACCACCACGACGTGGATACTCGCCGAGTTCCTCGGGGCCGACCCGTCGCGGAAGGTCGGCTATGTGACGACCGTCGAGGCGTTCGACGGGGTGCGCCGGTTCTCCACCGGCTACACGACGCCGCCGCTCGCCAGGCTGAAGGAAATCTTCGCCGCGATGGAGGCCAACGGCTGCACCGACTGCGTC
Source organism: Kiritimatiellia bacterium (assembly GCA_017405115.1). The sequence continues at coordinate 14,388 of JAFRBA010000096.1, read as the reverse complement.
ATGGAGGTCTCGAGCCATGCGATCCACCAGAACCGCACGGGCGACACGGTGTTCGCCGGCGGCGCGTTCACCAACCTCTCCGAGGACCATCTGGACTACCACAAGACGATGGAGGAGTACTTCCGCGTCAAGCTCTCCTTCGCCGAGAGGATCGCGGCGGACAACGCGCGGCTGCGGGGCTGGAAGGACGGCGTGCCGCCCTCGGCCGGTCGCCGCGACTTCCCGCCATACGTGGTGTGCACGGACGGCGGCTACGGGGAGGAGATGCTCGCGGCGTGCGGGCGCCTGCCGCTCAACGTGCTGCCGGTGTCCTTCCGCTCGCCGGGACTCGACCTCTCCGCACTCCCGCTGGTCGGCGACTACAACAAGTCCAACACGCTCGTAGCGGCGGCGCTCGCGGAGGCCGCCGGCGTGCCGCACGAGGCCGTGCAGTCCGTCGTGCCGAGGCTCACGCCCCGCTGGGGGCGGCTGGAGCGCGTCGAGAACGACGAGGTGGCGGCGGACGTGTATGTAGACTTCGCGCACACCCCCGACGGGCTCGAGAAGGTGCTTTCGGCGGCGCGGGGCTTCACCCCGGCAGGCTCCCGGCTCTGGGTCGTGTTCGGCGCGGGCGGGGACCGCGACCCGATGAAGCGTCCGCTGATGGGCGAGGTCTGCGCCCGGCTCGCGGACCGCGTCGTCGTCACGAGCGACAATCCGCGCAGCGAGGACCCGATGTCGATAATCGACGCGATCCTCCGCGGGATGCCCGCGGAGGCGGTGGAATGCGGACGGGTCTCGGTGGAGCCTGACAGGCGCGCAGCCATATGGCTGGCGCTCGGCGGCGCGGAGCGCGGCGACGTCGTGATCATAGCCGGCAAGGGCCACGAGACTACGCAGGAGGTCGCCGGCGTGAAGCATCCGTTCGACGACCGCGAGACCGTGCGGAACTTCAGCGCGGATGTTGTATAATGCGCGCAGCAGGTCGTTCCGCCTCCGCTTCTTCCGCGATGAAAAGCCGAACAGCTCACACATGGCAGTCCTCCATGCGCGCATAGCGCCTTTCAGGCGAATAGACCTTCTCCGCCTGGTACGCGATGATGCGCTGAACCGACGCGGGCCACCCCGCAGAGGCGGCGAAGAACTCGTCCATCCGCTCCATCAGCTCCCCGACAGGCGTCCAGTCGAAGTCGAGCCGCGCCGCCGCCTTGAACGCCGCGACGCATTCGGACTGCTTCTCGGCGGACAGCGTCTCGCGCTCCTGTGCGGCGCACCAGAGCATGAACAGGTGTATGAACGCAACGTCGCGCACGTCGACGAGCCCGCCAGTCAGCGGATTCAAGTCCACGCACCGAATCTCGATATGATCCACGCCTCTCTCCGCGAGCGACAGGAGGTTGTTCGGGCCGCGGGGCTTGAGGCGCACGGGGTAGTAGAGCTCGCTCGGCGCGACGAGCATTCCTTTCTTGACGTATTGCGCAATGCTCTTTGCGTATGCCCGCGCACTTGAGAAGTCCAGCACGGGCACGAAACGGTTCCAGTAGCCGCGCTCCGAGCACCGTACGCTCGCATACTGCCCAGCCGGGCTGGCGGCGGTAAGCGCTACAATCGCCCATCCCCACTTGACGCACTGAGCGGCCACGTGGAGGTAGAGTTCGTCGCGGAAATCTCGCATGGACGCGGACGCGCGGGAGCGCGTCCCTCCCGCCGCCGCGACAAGCCTTTCGCCGAACGAGAAGTTGAAGTGGATGCCGCAGTACGCCATCAGCCGCTTGCCGTATTTCGCGGCGAGGTAGTTGCGGTACGTCGACTTCCCGGCGAGCGAGCCTTCGAAACGGGCAGGGACGACCTCGGACTCGTCAGTGATCGGCGGCGGATTGGAGTTCGTCCACAACCGCTCCCCCTGCGGCGCGATGGCCGCGCGGATTTCCGCATCGATTTCCTTCAGCTCCGCAACCGCCTCTTCCGCCGTTGGGTGGACTCCGGTGTTGATCTCCGTCTGGTTTTCGCAGAAGTCCCGGACGATGCGGGGGTGGTCGGGCGGAAACGGATGCGGCGTCAGCGCCATCCGCCCTCCGCCAGTCACGCGCAGTGCCTCGCGCTCGAGCCCGAAGTTTCCCTCAAGCGCGAGGGCCCGTAGTCTGGGTTCGCGAACGTCAAGCATGGCGTCCCTCCTCTGTCGAACCGTAGTCGATGGCGATGGATTCGATGGACTCGCCGCCTTCCAGGCGCACAAGGTGTTCACGGGCCGGGCTCGTGAGCGTGTCGGCGCGGCGGCGCAGCGGCGCGAGAAGCGGCTCTTCGCCGAAACCGCGCCGGGCAAGGCCTTCTTCCGCGAGGTCCTTGATTGTGTCTGGTGGCTCGAACATTTCGGCGTAAATTTTATTATAAGATTCGCCGCAATAGGAAATACTTAGTTTCTATCGCTTGCGATAGGCAAACCCTATGACAAGGGAGATTCATGCCCTCGCGCCTTGCGCCTTGATGAGCGGACGGTACGCCCAGGGGCGTCACATCCACCCAAGCGAGATACGCCGCCTCCAGCGAGGCGACACTCAGGGCGGGTAGTCGATTACGGACATTATGCCATGGTGCGGACTCACTGGCGCGACATGACGGAGGAGAGCGTGACGGAGGCGAGGGCGTTCTTGAGCGTCGTGTTGATGTCGTCCCAGACGGTGCGGGCCGGGCACCTAGCGTGGCGTCGGCATATCTTCGGCTCCGCGAGGCACTTCAGGATGGATGTCGGCCCGTCGAGCGCCTCGGAGATGTCCAGAAGCGTGATGTCGCCGGGCGACCTCGCAAGGCGCAGGCCTCCGCCAGCGCCCCGCTCTGCGTTGACGAGGTGAGCGCGTCTCAGCGGAACCGCCAGCCTGCTTATGAACGCCGCAGAGATTTCCTGCGACGCCGCGATCGCGCTGATCGTCCGCGGCGAATCGTCCTGCTCGTGCTGCGCTATGTCAAGAAGAATCCTGAATCCGTAGCGCGTCCTGGCTGATATCTTCATGGCGTAGTAGAGTATACCACAACGGCGGTGAGAAGGGCAACGGGAAAAAGACAACCTGCATGGTTGACATTCGCGGGAGGGATTTGGTATACTACGCGCCAATGACAACCAAAAAGGTTGTCTATGGAGAACGGAGTGAAAGAATGAGTGCAGCGAAGAACATCCTTGAGAAGGCCGGCGAAGCGCGGGTCCTGGATATTTCCGGGCGGACGAGCAATGGCGCCGCGAAAGTGCCCGCGGGGCGGGATAGGGCCATGCCAGGGAAAATGTCGGTGAAGTTCCTGTCGATTGCCGTCGCGGCGTCATGCACGCTTGTTTTGCGCGCGGCCAATCTGCCCGTTCCTGTCTCCTCCGAGGTGGGGACTGGCTTCTGGATGGAAAACTTTTCAAGGGCGACGAACCTCGCGCACCAGGCGTCGGCGCCGATGGTCCTCTTCTGGGGCAACGAGGGCTGCACCTACTGCGGATACCTGGAGCAGGCCGTCAACACATCCGCCTTCAAGGAGTGGATGAAGCTGCATCCAGACTACATCTACTGCTATGTTCAGGGTGTGAAGGGCAAGGACGTGGCGCCAAACGAGAAAGCGGACGTCAAGCAGTTCGCCAAGACGGCAGCGGGCACGCTGTCGGCGGGGAAGGCGCTTTCGCAGTATCCGTTCATATGCCTCTACTGGCCGAAGCCGGACGGCAAGGTCAAGGTCTCGTCGTTCGAGGGGCGCACAGGCTCGATGCTGGTTTCCGCGTCGGGGCGCACGCTTGCGCAGGAGTTCGAAGACAGCATAGAGAAGGTGTTCTCGTCCTACGTAGCCCGCTCGGAGGTGACGTTCAGGTGCGGAGAGGGCGATGGAACGCTTGGCCTTGAGAACAGGACCGACCGGCTGGAAGCCGAGCCTTCCACGAAGCACGTCGACGTGCCTTTCGCCAGGAAGGGAGGGACGGCCTCGCAGTCGCGGAACGCGCTGGTGGTGGAATGGCCCGACGGCATCAGGCCGACCGCCACCAACTACGTGGAGTGGGCGGTGCTTGCCACCAACTCCTATGCCGTCGTCGACACGACCGTCCCGGAGGGCAAGGCGTTTCCGTCGGGAAAACGGCTCAAGCTCACGCTGCTGGATTCGTCCGGGAAAGCCTGCGCCTCCAACAGCATCACATTCGTCGACGCAAAGCCGAACTCGTGCACCAATCCCTACTGGGTCGGCGAGCGCACGGCGAACACGCTCGGCTTCACCGAATGGACGCACGACTACAACATCGTCCGCAAAAAGGTCTCGTCCGGCAAGGCGGACTACGTGCTGGCGCTGTTTTCGGGAACGCTGTGGTGCCCCTACTGCAACGGAATTGAGGAGTCGCTTCTGAAGTCGCAGGAGTTCAGGGAGTGGTGCGAGTCCAACCGCGTGCAGGTCGCGCTCTTCGACCAGCCGCAGCTCCCCGCGAACGGCGGCGGTTCCCAGCTCCTGACGTATCTGGCGGGAGTTGAGCACATAGCCGGAGTCGACCCGGTATCGGGGGCGTCCTACCTCTCGCGGCACTCGATTCGCGAGGATGACGCGAGCGCAGTGCGCATACGCGCGGCCGTCACGCGCTATTCGCAGTCGAAATGGCTGACGCCGGAGACGACGAGCGTGCGCCTGAGCAACCCCACGGTCCTGCTAATAGGGCCCAACGACAACGTCCTGGGGCGTTTCAAGGCATGGCGCGACAGAAACCAGGAGTTCGGCCACGAACTTGGCAACAAGTTCTACGACCCTGCGGAGAACATAGCGCGCCTCGACGATTTGCTGAAGCTGGCAGGCCGCCCGGACGAGAGTCAGGACTACGCATCGACGACGACGAACGTCCTTGAACTGGGTTCGTCGGCAGTCTCGGCCTTCCAGATCAACGACGCCGTCGACCACTACCTTGTCCGTCCGGCAGGCCGCGGCAAGGCGCGGTTCAAGATCTCGGCGAAGACGGCGCGCAAGACGGTCCGCCTCGCGTTTCTCCGCGACGGCGTGGAGACGGCGTATTCGACGAACGGAGTGCTCGACGTGGAGATTTCGCGTGTCGAACTCTCGGCCAAGCGCCTTGTCCTGCGCGTCTCCGCGCCCGACCTGCAGGACAGCACCGTGCGCGTCGGCGCAGGTTCGTCATTTGACGCAACCGTCGCGAGCACCTTCAAGCCGACCACAAGAGACGAGGCGGTTCTCTACACCGACCTCTCGTCGAAGGCGACGCTGTCGGGCTATGTCGTGGCAGATGGGCAGACGGTGACTGTCAAGGTCACCTCGGGAAAGCTGCCCAAGGGCGTCTCGCTCAAGTGGGACGCAGCCACGAGCTCCGTAGTCGTGAGCGGAACGCCGTCGAAGGCCGGATCTAGCACGTTCACGTACCAGGTCAAGATCATTGCGCCAAATGGCAAGACCGTGTCGTCGGAGAAGACGAAGGCGAAGGTGACGGTCGCGTCGGCGTCGGTCCTCAACCCGTACTACGGGCGAGCCATCGTCGCGTCTGTGCCCCTGTACAAGTCGGACGTCTGGGGCGCAAAGACGCTGGAATCGTTCATCCGCGTGGCGCAGACAACGAAGAACAAGCTTACGGCCAAGCGCTTTGCCGGCGAGAGCACGTCGTTCTCGGGGCAGTGGGCGAAGGTCGATCCGGAAACCGGTCTGCTGACGGCCACGCTGAAGAAGGGGAAGGAGAAGGTCGTCCTGAAGCTCGGGAGCGACGGCGCCTTGTCGGCCACATTCTCCGGCAACAAGGGCAAGGTGTCCGTTGCAACAGACTACCGCCGGTTCGCCGGACGCTACACCGTTACGCTCCCCGTCACCGAGACAACGGCCTGGTACTACACGTTCGGCACGGGGTATCTGACGCTGAAGACCTCGACGCTGACTGCCCGCAAGGGGCTTGTCGCATATGCCGGCGCCCTGCCGAACGGCGTGGCGGTCAGCGGCTCGGCGTATCTCGGAGGGGATCCAAAGGACCAGGCGTATGCGCTGCTGCCGATCTATGCGCGGTCGTCGCGCAAGCTCTCCAACGGCGTCAAGAAATATACAGCAAAGGACGACCTCGCGGCGGTCCTCCGAATCCGCTGCGACGGCAAGTCGACATACGACGACGAGGAGCAGAACCGCATTGTCCTCTCTCCAATGGGCGTGAATGCGTTCTGGCAGCGCCAGACTTCGGCTCTCGACAACTCGCTTGTCGCCACGATGTCCGTCTACGGCGGCTATTTCGTGACAGGCAAGAAAATCGGCGACTGGCTTGCGCTGTTCGGCCTCGGGAAGGAGTCCGGCCTTGTCGCGACAGTGGACGGCGTGGAGGTGCCGGCGGTGTGGAAGTTCTCGCCGACCACGGGCGTGATAACCGGAACGGCCAAGGCCGTGATCGACAGACGCACTGTCACGGCGTCGTTCAAGGGGGTCGTGCTGCCGGGGTGGGTCGACTGCGGATGCGGAGACGAGCTGCCGGTCCGGCCGTTCGCAAGCGGAACCTTCTTCTATTCCAGCACGGTAAACGGATGCTCAACGCCGTCGTCGCTCGCCTTCGACCTGCACGCGCCATGACACATGGCGCGTGCGGCCAGCTACTTCGCGTTCTCGTGGGCAGGGCGCGGGGAGGGGATAGACTTCCTCCGGAGCAAGGCGGTGTGGTGCGCCTTCGCGGGGATGATCTGCTCCGCCATGTCCTCGATGTGGGACAAGTACGTGTTCCAGTGCCGCGGCGCCGACGTCGAGGCCGTCCAACTCGTCTTCCAGATGGGCCTTGTGTGCGTCTACGCTCTTCTCTTCGCGGGCCGGACGGCGCTTCGCCTGCACGGCGACCGGTTCGAGTGGCGGTGGTCGATACCTCTTGTCGGGGTTCTCCTGGCCGCGGCGGACTGGCTGTACTTCACGGGGCTCGCGATTCCAGACGTTCCGATATCGGTCGCGTCGCTCATGCGGCGCTTCTCCGTGGTGCTGACGTTCGTCTTCGGCGCACGGTTCTTCCACGAGACGAACCTGCGGCGAAAGGCCCTGGCGCTGGCGCTTCTGCTCGTCGGCATCGCCCTGCTCTGCCTGTGAGACAGACCACGGCAAGGTCCGCGAGACGGCAGCGACGGCGCCGCCATCGGAGGGCGAGAAGGTGGCGGTCCCGAATTTGTGTCGGCCATGGCAGCAGATTTATGCTATAATTCGACACAATGAACAAGAGAAAGATAGTTGTCACAAGCGCCCTGCCGTATGCGAACGGCGACATTCACCTCGGGCATCTGGTGGAGTACCTACAGACCGACTTCTGGGTGAGGTACCAGAAGCTGCGCGGCAACGACTGCGTGTATGTCTGTGCCGACGACACGCACGGCACCCCCGTCATGATACGCGCCCGCAAGGAGGGCGTCACGCCGGAAGACCTCATCGCGCGCATGCACGCCATCCACCTGAAGGACTTCACGGACTTCCAGGTCGCCTTCGACAACTACTACACGACGAACTCGCCGGAGAACAAGGCCTTCTCCGAGCAGATCTTCGCCGCGATGGAGAAGTCCGGCGGGATAACGAAGAAGACCTCGCCGCAGCTCTACTGCGAGCACTGCAGGATGTTCCTGCCCGACCGCTTCGTGAAGGGCGTCTGCCCCAAGTGCGGCGCGGAGGGGCAGTACGGCGACAGCTGCGACCACTGCGGCTCCACGTACGGCGCGGAGGAGCTAGGGTCGCCGAAGTGCACGACGTGCGGCGGAACGCCGGTCGTGAAGGACTCCGAGCACCTCTACTTCGAGCTCGAGCCGCAGCACGACTACCTCGAGAAGTGGATTCCCGAGCACACGACGAGCGACGTCTCGAACAAGCTCCTGGAGTGGTTCTCGGAGCCGCTGCGCGGCTGGTGCATCTCGCGCGACGCTCCGTACTTCGGCTTCGAGATCCCCGGGCACAAGGACAAGTACTTCTACGTCTGGGTCGACGCGCCGATCGGCTACCTCGCCTCGCTCAGGAACTGGTGCGAGAGGAACGGCCAGAGGTTCGAGGACTGGTGGCAGAGCCCGGAGGTCGAGCGCTACCACTTCATCGGCAAGGACATTATCCGCTTCCACTGCCTCTTCTGGCCGGGCATGCTGCACGTCGCCGGCTTCGAGCAGCCGAACAAGATATTCGTGCACGGCTTCCTCACCGTCAACGGCGAGAAGATGTCCAAGTCGAAGGGCACGTTCGTCAACGCCCGCACTTACCTCGACCACCTGCCGCCGGAGGCTCTAAGGTACTACTACGCGGCGAAGCTGGGCGGCACGACGGACGACATGGACCTCAACCTCGCGGACTTCGTGCAGCGCGTGAACTCCGACCTCGTCGGCAAGGTTACGAACATCGCCTCGCGCTCCGCGCAGATGCTCCAGAAGAAACTCGGCGGCAAGCTCGCCTCGCTCGATGGGTGCGCCGAGGAGCAGGAGCTCCTGAAGAAGCTGCGCGACGGAGGCGAGACGATAGCGCGGCACTACGAGGACCGGCGCTTCAACCAGGTGGTCGTCGAGATATGCCGCCTAGCCGACGCCGCGAACGAGTACTTCGACCGCAAGGAGCCGTGGAAGACGGTGAAGACCGATGCCGAGGCGACTCGAGTGACCCTCACCGCGGCGCTCAACGCGTTCCGCATACTCGCCATCTACCTGAAGCCTATCCTGCCCGTCTACGCCGACAAGGCGATGAAGCTCTTCGGCGAGTCGGAGTGGAATTGGGATTCGCGGGACAACGCCGTCGAGGGAATCGAGCTCGGCGCCTACGAGTATCTCGCCAGCCGCATCGACTCGAAGCAGGTGGACGCGATGGTGGCGGCCGCGACCGTGAAGCCGGCGGACTCCGGCGAAGTCGCCCACGAGTCGAGGGCGAGCAAGAACAAGGGGAAGGCTGGAACGGACGGGGACTCTGGCGTCCCCGAACCCCTGCCCAAGGACGCGCCGCCGTTGAAGGGCGAGATCGCCTTCGCCGACTTCGAGAAGCTCGACCTGCGCATAGGCGTCGTGGAGAGCTGCGAGGTCGTGCCGAAGAGCTCGAAGCTCCTCAAGTTCGTGCTGGACGCCGGTCCGCTCGGGAAGCGCACGATCTTCTCGGGGATACGACAGGCGTATCCGGAGCCGGAGAAGCTCGTCGGAACCGAGGTAGTGTTCGTCGCGAACCTCGCGCCGCGGAAGATGTCCGTGGGCGTCTCCGAGGGCATGATACTCTTCGCGGGCGAGCCAGGCAGGTGCGGAGGCGCGGTGTCCCCGACGTCCGCCGCCGGCGCAGGCGCGACGGTGACCTGATGAAACGGCTGCTGACAATCCAGGACCTGAGCTGCGTCGGCCAGTGCTCGTCCACCGTCGCGTTGCCGATCGTGAGCGCATGCGGCGTCGAGTGCGCCGTGCTGCCGCCGGCGATACTGTCCAACCACACGGCGCCGGGCTTCAAGGGCTGGACGTTCTGCGACCTTACGGCCGAACTGCCGAAGGTGGAGGCGAAGTGGGTCGAGCAGGGCATAGCGTTCGACGCTTTCTACACGGGCTACGTCTGCGAGAGCCACATCGACCCGATACTCTCGATAATGAAGACGTGCGCGAAGCCGGACGCGGTGCGCATCGTCGACCCTGCGATGGCCGACAACGGCGTGCTGTACAAGGGCTTCGCGCCGGACTTCCCGAAGAAGATGGCCAGGCTCTGCGCAGGGGCCGACTACATACTGCCGAACCTCACCGAGGCCGCGCTTCTCGCAGGGATGGATCCGAAGGGTGTCGGCGGCTCCAAGGCCGAGATCGAGTCCCTGGTCGGGCGGCTGCACGCGCTGGGGGCGAAGACCGTCGTGCTGACGGGTGTGTCGCTCGACGCGGACAGCCTCGGCACGGCGGTAAGCGACGGCAGCGGGATAGTCTACGACTTCAACAAGCGTCTGCCGCGCCTTTCCCACGGAACCGGCGACGTGTTCGCGTCCGTCTTCGCCGGCGCCGTCATGCGCGGCAGGACGGCCGCGGAGGCAGCCGCGCTCGCGGCGGACATCGTCTGCGCGGCGCTTGAGGCGACAGACGCCGACCACTGGTACGGGGTGAGCTTTGAAAAGGTCATACCGGACATCGTCCGGGCGTTGGATTCGGAGTGATTGCACAACATAAAGGAGACTACGGTGATGAAGAATACGATGTCCGTTCTTTTGGCGGTCGCTGCGGCCGCCGGCAGCGCGCTTGCGGCGGAGCCTGCGGCGACGGCGCTCGTGGAAGTGGACCTTTCTCGGGAGCTCGGCGCGATAAAGCCGATGCACGCGGTGAACAACGGGCCGACCGTGCCCAAGGCCAGGGTCAACGACCAGAAGCGCGGCAACTTCATTGAGTACCGTGCCGCGCGACTCCCGTTCGCCAGGACCCACGACGCGATAAACTGCGTGGCCGGCGGCGCCCACACATGCGACGTCAACGCCGTGTTCCCCGACTTCGACGCGGACGAGAACGACCCGAAGAACTACGACTTCGTGTTCACCGACCACTATCTCGACGCAATCCGCCGCGCCGGCACGGAGGTGTTCTTCCGCCTCGGACAGACGATCGAGCACGGACCGAAGAAGTACGGCGTTCTCCCCCCGAAGGACTTTGCGAAGTGGGCGCGCGTCTGCGAGCACATCGTCCGCCACTACAACGAGGGCTGGGGATGGGGTCTGGACAAGGCGCCCACGACGAAGAACATCGTATTTTCCAACCAGTTCAACATCGTGTACTGGGAGATATGGAACGAGCCCGACCTGGACCCCTGCGAGGACGTCTCGATGAACGTCTCGCCGCGCTGCTGGGGCGGCACCGTCACGAACTTCTTCGAGCTGTACGAGACGGCCGCGAAGCACCTGAAGGGGCGTTTCCCGAACCTCAAGATCGGAGGCCCGGCCCTTGCCTGGAACGAAAGCTGGGCCGCGAGGTTCCTGCGGTACTGCGCCGACAGGAAGGCCCCGCTCGACTTCTTCTCCTGGCACGTCTACTCGCGCGAGCCCGAGAGCATATCCGCCAAGGCAAAGCGCATCCGCAAGCTTATGGACGAGAACGGATTCGGCGGCGTAGAGTCTATCCTGAACGAGTGGAACTACGTCAAGGGGTGGACGGACGACTTCGTGTATTCGCTTCGCGCCGAGTCCGGGGACTTGAACCTCAAGAACGCGGCCTTCATTGCCGCCACGATGGCCCTTTGCCAGTCAAGTCCGGTGGACATGCTGATGTACTACGACGCCAAGCCGTCCAGCACGATGAACGGCATGTTCGAGAGGGTCACCCTGTGGCCGATCAAGGGCTACTATCCTTTCTATGCGTGGTCCATGATGGTCGACCGCGGCACCCAGGTGGCTTGCACGGCAAGGGTCGCCAAGGGACAGTCGGCGTCGTCGGGCATGAACGTGATCGCGCCCGGCGCAGCGGCGGATGCGGGCGGCTTCTATGCCGTGGCGGCTAAGGGAGCGGGCGGCTCCGGCGCGGTATTCGTCGCACGCTACGGCGACGACGACAACGTGTCCGACACGGCGACGGTGACGCTCCGCGTTCCCGGGGCTCCGCTCGGCAGGGCGAAATGCCACATGACGGACATCGTCCGCACCTACACGGAGGTCCCGCTCGAGCTGAACGGGGACGGCTCGGCGACGATGCGCATGCAGCCGCGTTCATTTGCCCTGGTCGAGTGGTGACGGCGCGGTCGGACGATGGAGGAGCGCGCGCGAGATCTGTCGCATGAGCCCAGCCGCAAGCCGGCCCGCGGCAGGTTCATCACGTTCGAGGGCGGCGAGGGCTGCGGGAAGTCTACGCAGGTGCGCCGTCTGTGCGATGCGCTTTCATCGGCGGGCATCGACGTGCGGCTCACGAGAGAGCCCGGTGGCACTTGGCTTTCGGAGTCCATCCGCCACCTCATAAAGGACCAGCGCGAGGATCCGCCGTGCGACCGCAGCGAGCTACTCCTTTTCCTCGCCGCCCGCGCGCAACTCGTACGCAACGTCATACGCCCCGCGCTGGAGTCCGGGGCATGGGTCGTCTGCGACCGATTCAGCGATTCGACGGTGGCCTACCAGGGCTACGGACGCGGCCTGCCCCTCGACGTGATACGGCTTGCCAACGACTTCGCCTGCGACGGCCTTGAACCGGACCTGACGCTTTATCTCTCTGTCTCGCCCGAGACGGCGCGCGCGCGCCGCCGCATCCGCGAGGAGGCCACGCGCACCGAGGCCGACAGGATAGAGAGCGCCGGCGACGCGTTCCATGCAAGGCTCGCCGAAGGATTTGAGGCGATTGCGAGGGCCTGTCCCCACAGGATGCGGACTGTGGACGCGAACGGCTCCGTGGATGAAGTCTGGGAGCGCATATGGAAGTTGGTGCTGCCTTTGACCTGATATCGCATGCGATCGACACAGGCCGAGCCGCGCACGGCTACCTGGTGACGGGCGACATACGCGGCAGCTGCGCCGAGCTGGTGGACCGCATTCTCCGCAAGCTCTTCCCGGGCGAGCAGGAGCTGGCGGTGTCCGGGGAGCATCCGGACGTCGTGCGCTTGGAGCCGCAGGGCAAGAGCCGCACGATCAAGGTCGAGCGCGGCAAGGACGACGACGGCCCCGGCATGCGCGACGGGCTCATAGCCCCCATGGCGACGACTTCGTTCTCCGGAGGGTGGAAGGTCGGCATCGTGGTCGGAGCGGACCGTATGCAGACAGCCGCGGCGAATGCCTTCCTGAAGTCTCTCGAGGAGCCTGGCCCGAACACGCTTTATCTTCTGCTCACAGACCAGCCGGACCTCGTTCTGCCGACCATCGTCTCGCGCACTCAGCGCGTGGACATGCCTGTCTCGTCCGGGCTGCTGGATGGGGAGCCCCTGGCGTCCGTGCGCAAGGCCTTTGTCGAGAAGGACGCCGCCCGGCTCGCCGCCGTGCTCGCCGACCTCAAGGACGAGGCCGAGGACGCCGACGTTCCGCAGGTGCGAAAGGCGTTCTACCGCACGATCATGAGTTTCGTCCGCGAGATCATGCTCTCCGAAAAGCTGCCGCGCCACCAGGCGTTCAAGAACGTCGAGGCAGTGGAGGACGCCTATCGCCAGTCGGAGAAGGCCATCGGCGACGAGGCCGTGCTTTCGCTCATGCTAGACCGCATAGTGCTGCCGTGAAATTCTCCCTCTCGACAAACTGGTGCAACCAGAGGCTCAACGACGGCGAGGCCATCGCCGAAAAGGCGTTGTCCCTTGGCTTCGAGGAGCTCGAGCTCGGCTACAACACGACGCCGGAGCAGGTGCCGGGCTTCCGCAAGATGCTGGATCGCATCCCCGTTGGGAGCGTTCATGCGTTCTGCCCCGTGCCGATTTCCGCCCCGCAGGGCTATCCGGAGCTCTACCAGCTTGCGTCGTTCGACGATGAGGGCCGGCGGATGGCGAGCCTGCAGGTTCGGCGGAACGTGGAGTTCGCCGCCTCGATGGGGGCGGACGCACTGGTTCTTCACGCCGGGCGCATCCTCTGCCGCGGATGGTTTCGCCGTTTCGACATGAAGCGCCGGATCTCCCGCGGGCGGAAGATGCTTGATCTGTTCCGTCGCGAGCTGGAGGCGCTTGTGCCCGTCTTGGAGAAGAACAAGGTGACGCTCGGCCTTGAGAACCTGCCTTATCTCGAGGGTTTCCCCGCGGAGTGGGAGATTGGCGAGGTGACCGGCGACTGGGTTAGGTCCTGGTTCGACACCGGCCATGACCGCGTGCGCACATGCCGCGGCTGGACGAAGGGCAGCGCGGACTGGCCGGCCTCGCCTGTCGGGATACACATAAACGACGTAGTCGACAAAGAAGACGACCATTTCGCGCCCGGCATGGGCAAAGTCGACTTCGCCGCCCTGAAGCCAATGGCCGAGAGCGTGCGCCATGTCGTCTTTGAGCCGAACGGAGGAGTGTCCGAGGACGACTTGGTCAAGGGCCTCGAACTCCTGAAGCGGCTGTGGGCGTGATGTCCCCAGCGCGCCGCAATGACCGCAACGCAGGCAACCCGTTTTGGGCCTGCACGGGCTACCCAGACTGCAACGGCACGCGAAAGCACACAAAAGAGTAGCATGGCAACGTGGGCGAAAGAGGAGATCGAACTGAAGGACGGCGCGAGGGCGCTGGCCCAGATCCCGGCCAGCGCCTCGCCTGCGGCTGCATAATGTCGAAGGACATCGGCGAGTACAACACTTGCCCCCACCTCTGCCACTACTGCCAACACCAACAACGCCGCGGCGTTGGCCAACTGGAAGCGGCACCGTGAATGCCCTCATGCTGAGACGATCGCGGGTTGATGGAATCTGGAAATCACTGGTCGCCGGACAGACTAAATGCAACTAGTGGCAGGTTAAATGCACTATAGTCCTGCGTTGTGCATTTAGCCTGCCGAAATGCATTTAACCTGTTGTCTCCACGGTGTCCGTCCGGGATTGCCTCGGCTTCGCTGCGGGG
>JAFRBA010000095.1 GCA_017405115.1 Kiritimatiellia bacterium | reverse complement strand
GTTTGCAAAGGAGGGCAAGGACGAGTTCAAGGAAGTTGCCGCAAAGGCTCTTGCGTTCTGGACGGCATGGGTAGAGTCGCCATATGGTTTTATACGACAGCATGCTCGCTGGGAATTCCGCGTAAGTACCGAATACGTAAAGATACTTAAGCCGGAGCGCACGATGTCGCGAGATGATGCGGCGAAACAGTCGTACGGCTTGGCAGCGGCATTGTTCAAACCAACGGGATACACCCCCACGTGGCTGTCGGAATACGCAGTCAAGCAACCATGCGATCCACTATAGCGTATACCGTGTTTGCGCTGGCCATTGCGGGCTGCGCAGAATCCGCGTCGGAGGACATCCTTCCGCCGGCCTGCAGGAATTTCCAGCAGGCCATGGAGGACAAGTCCGTGCACGTAGGTCGACACTTCGAATCTGCCATCGCGGCGCTTCGCGGAATCACCAATTCCGAACTGCGAGCCATCTGCTATGTGCGCTGGATTGATGAATTGTGCGCGTTGGATGTCAGGAATCTCGACTACATGCGTCAAGCGTATTGCATTGACGAAGCAGTCAAGGCGTCGCGAGGCGGTGATTCGTTGATGGTGGACGAATATCGGATATTTGATTCTTGGATGGAGGTGGTGATTGATTCCAAGTTGAAGGGGCTGTCGTGGGTTTCGAAGCAGTTGGACAGGCTCAAGCCCACCATGCCCACGGGAAGTGCCTACGACTATGGGAAGATTGACGAGCGGACGCGATGGAATTCCAGCGAATATTCGCGGTGGCAGCATTGCTATAGTACGGCATGGGGGAGTTATCAAAACGCCTTGGCCGACATTGAGGGGGCCAGCTTTGACAGTCTATGTCGCGGGCGAGCCGTAAGCGCTGCGGCCCGAGAGACTGCGCAGAAAAAGATAGAGAAGTTCCTTGGCAGAAAAATGCGATCCGAGGAAGAGCGTCTGCGCGCCTTTGAAGCGGAAAGGGAGAAGATGAAGACGGCACGCGACGGCAAAGTCGGACCTGATCTCAAGAAACTACGCCCCGCGGGTGAAATTTTTTCACCACCCCCTTGATTTCCGCGCCGGAAAAGTGTATACTGTTGCCCGTTTTCGGTTCTTGGGGCTGTAGCTCAACTGGATAGAGCATCAGACTACTAATCTGAGGGTTGTGGGTTCGACTCCCGCCAGCCCCGCCAGTTCCGAAGGCGCCAGATTGCGGGGTGGAGCAGCCTGGTAGCTCGTCAGGCTCATAACCTGAAGGTCGTTGGTTCAAATCCAGCCCCCGCTACCAAACTAGATCTGGTGCATAAGATGGCGGACCGTAGCGCAGCCTGGTAGCGCGTTTGCTTGGGGTGCAAAAGGTCACGAGTTCAAATCTCGTCGGTCCGACCAGTGTTTGTGGCGTTCGGCAGGGCAGGGGGAATTACGATGGGCTACCGCAGGTCAGCCAGAGGGTTCGCAAGATGAAGACCGTCCTCGTCACCGGCGGCACAACGCGTCTCGGCCTCGCCATCGCAGAGCATCTCCGCAGCGCCGGCTGGCGCGTTCTCTCAAGTTCCCACCGGGCTGGCTCCGGTGCCGACATAGTCGCGGACCTCTCCGAGCCGATGGGCGCGGCAAGGCTGTACGCGGCTGCGCTTTCGGCGCTTGGCGGCATGCCGCCGGACGCACTGGTCAACAACGCCGCCCTGTTCGTCGGCGACGACGCGGCCGTGGAAGCCGTGAACCTCGACGCGCCCATGAAGCTTACGATGCTCATGGCCGGGCGCGAAAGCGGCCGCGGCGCAGTCGTCAACGTCCTGGACGCTGCGGTCCTGCCGGCGAGCCCGGCCGGCGGCCGCCCCTCGCGGGAGCCCGCCGATTCCAGCGCCTCGCCACGCTACGCCGCGACGAAGCGCGCCCTCCTCGACTACACGATCAAGTCGGCCGCGATGTTCGCCGACTCACTGCGCGTGAACGCCGTGGCGCCGGGGCCCGTGTTCGCGCCTGTCGGCGTCAGTGAAAAGGCCGGCGAGACGCCGATCGGGCGTCCGAAGGCGGAAGACGTGGCGAAGGCGGTGGAATTCCTGCTTGGGGCAGACGCCACGACGGGCGCTGTCATTCCCGTGGACGGAGGCGAACACCTGGCATGACGCAGTTGCCCGCCACGTCGATAACGCTTCTCAAGGCCCTGTCCGGCGAATCGGACTCCGCCCGGTGGACGGAGTTCTTCCGCAAGTACGAAGGGCCCATGCGCACGTTCCTCGCCGCCCGCTACCCGTCCGTAGAGGCCGACGACGTGATCCAGGAAACGCTGAAGGCGCTCGCGAAGCGTCTCCCGAACTACCACTACGTGCCCGACGAGAAAGGCCACTTCCACAACTATCTCATGGGCATAGTGCGGCACAAGGCCGACGACGCCATCCGCGCGCAGGCCCGCGAGGCGGCAAAGCTGGAGAGGTTCAAGGCCGCGGGCGCGGGCGTGCAGGCGCCCGCGGCGGACGACGAATGGAAGCGATCCGCCCTGCAGGCGGCCGTCGATCAGCTCATGGCCGACCAGACCCTCGTTCCGCGCACACGCGAAATATTCCGCCATGTCGCCCTCATGCACGAATCGCCGGAAAGCGTGGCTGCGCAGTTCGGCACCACGCGCAACAACGTGGACCAGATAAAGAAGAGGCTCATCGATCGGCTCGCGAAGTGCGTCGCGGCGATGACGGACGAGGCCTAGCGCGTCTCGAGCAGCATCTTCGCCCGCTTGTTCCCCAGCCGGGCCGCCCGGTAGAGCCACGTCTCGCCGCGCTCGACGCTCGCCTCGACCCCGCGCCCGTCCAGATAGCACTCGCCGACCATCGTCTGCGCAGGCGCGAAACCGCGCTTCGCCGCCTCGAGGGCCCACTCGAAGCCCGCCTTCTCGTTCCTCTCGACTCCAAGGCCGTGCATGAGGCAGAAGGCCAGGTCGTTCATCGCCGCCATACTGCCCTGCTTGGCGGCGCGCTCGTACCACTCCACGGCCTCCGCGGCGTTGCGCTCGCATCCCCAGCCGCGCAAAAGGCAGAGACCGAGGGACGCCTGCGCCGCAGGGTCACCCGCAAGCGCGGCGACGCGATACCACCTTACCGCCTCCACACGGTTCGTTGCCACGCCGCGTCCGTAGAAGTACGCCTCGGCAAGGCTCGTCTGCGCCTCCGCGTTCCCAGACTCGGCGACCCTCCGGACGCGGCGGAAGTACGCCTCGTCCGCCTCGCCCGGTCGCTGCAGCACGGTCTCCACGACCGGCTTCTGGCGCCTTACGAACTGCTCGGCCATCTTTACGAGATACGGACGGAACAGCGGATACTCCGCCACTGCGCCGACCGCGAGCAACGCCATGAACAACGCAATCCAGACGCCGCGGTTGCGGTGGCGCAGGGCGGAGGCGAAGTCCGCAGCGGAGGCATAGCGGTCGCCAGGGTCCTCGCGCGTGGCGCGGCGGATGACAGGCTTGGCGCTTTGCGGCGGGTGCCCCTCGTAAAGCGCGAGCAGCACCTTCCCTAGCGCGAAGACGTCGCTCTGCACCGACGACTCGCCCTTGAGCAGCTGCTCGGGCGCGGCGTAGTCGAGCGTGCCCACGCCGACCGGGCGTCCGTCTATGATCGAAACGCCGCGGCCGTGCCGCACGATGGTGTCGACCACGGCGGCCCCGCGGCGCTTTATGAGCCCGAGGTCTATGAGCACGGGCTCTCCGCCGGCACGGCGCAGGATGTTGCGGGGCTTCAGGTCGCGGTGCACGTAGCCCGCCTCGTGGAGCGCCTGCACCGCCTTCGCCAGCCTGACGACGAAGCGCGGCACCTCCGCGCGCGGCATGGGCTCGGGCAGGGGCTGCAGATACTCCATCACGTAGTAGGGCGCGCCGTTCAGCACGCCACAGCCCATGAAGCGCGGCAGCGCCGAGATCCTGAGGAACCGCAGCGCGTCGGACTCCGTGATGAAACGCTCCTTGAGCCCGCGCGACTCGTCAACGAGGAGCTTCAGCGCGCCCTCCTGTCCGAAACGCGTGTTCGTGACGCGGTACACCTCGGCGGAGAGGCCGCGGCCAAGGTACGCCTCGACCCGCCACTCGTCTACGACCGCCCCGCGCGACAGGCGGCCGCCGGGCGGTGGCTGCGAGGGCTGGATGGACAGCCAGCCCTCGATCCGGCGCGCCAGGCCGTCGTTCACTTGCCGGCCTTGAGCTCCGCGACGGACTCCAGGATGGCGTCGGCCATGTAGTCGAGCTGGGCCTTCGTGAGGCCGTATATCGGCAGGTGCGTGTAGCACTTGTCGAACACGTACTCGGTAACCGGGCAGGTCTTGGCTATGGCCTTCTCGTCGAACCCCTTGCCGATGGACGCGGCAAAGCGGTATATCGGGCCGAAGTGCGGGATGTTCGTAACGCCCTTCTGCTCGAGCTTCGCCTTGAGCGCCTGCACGTCGCCACCGACGACCTTGGGGTCGATCTGCAGCTGGTAGAGGTGGAACGTGGGCACGCAGTCCTTCGTGCCCAGGCTCTGCGGCAGGATGCCGGGCACGCCGGAGAGTCGCTTCGTCATGTACGTCGCCTCGCGGCGGCGCTCGGCGAGGATCTTGCCGTAGCGCTTGAGCTGCTGCAGCAGGGCGACCGCCTGTATCTCGGTTACCGAAGCGTTGTTGCTGGCCTGGTAGCGGACCTTGCCCTTGCCCTTCACGAGCGAGACGTTGTAGAGCCAGTTGCGGATCTTCGAGGAGAAGTCCACGCCGAGGAACCTCGCGCGCCTCGCCTCGGAGCGGTATTCGGGCACGTTCGACACGAACACTCCGCCCTCGCCGAACGACGTGCAGTTCTTGACCTCGTGCATCGAGAAGCAGCCGAAATGGCCGATGGTGCCGAGCTTGCGCCCCTTGTACGACCCGCCGAAGCCGTGCGCCGCGTCCTCCATCACGACGATGTCGTGCTTCTTCGCGACCTTCATGATCGCGTCCATGTCGCAGGGATAGCCGCCGATGTGCACGGGCACGATGATCTTCGTCTTCCTGGTGATCTTGCGCGCTATGTCCTTCGGGTCGATGTTCACCGTCTTCGGGTCCACGTCGGCGAAGACGAGCTTCGCGCCGACGGAGAGCGGATACGCGACGGTGGCGATGAAGGTGTTGGTGGGCACTATCACCTCGTCGCCCGGGCCCACGCCCGCGTAGCGGTAGCCGAGCTCCAGCGCCGCCGTGCAGTTGGACACGAAGAGCGAGCTGCCCTCCTCGACGCCCAGGTAGCGGTCCACCGCCTTCTCGACCTCGGCGACCTTGTCGCCCATGGAGAGCTTCCCGGGAGGCGCGGAGACGGCACCCAGCTTCGCGAGCGCGGCCTTGACCTCGCGCAGCGCCGCGTTGTACGCCGCGCCCTTCCCCTGCATGAGGAACTTCACGAACTCCAGCGTGTCCGCCGTGTTGTAGTTCTCGCCGACCGCCGCCCACGGGACCTTCGTGTCGCCCGTGTTGTACCGGAAGTCGCTCGTCGCCTTCTTGTCCTTTGCCATCTTCGTTCTCCTTGTGTCTTGTGGTTTGCGCTTCGGCCGGCCTACAGCCAGTCGACCTTGTCTTCTATGAAGAAGTACTTGTAGCCCGCGTCGTGCACCATCTTGACCGCCGTGAGCAGCTTCTGGCGGGAGTCGGGCTGGTATGCGAAGTAGTGGCTGAACCAGTACTCCTCGTGCGTCGCGTGGATCAGGAACTCGTTCCCAAGCACCTGCTCCATGCGGGCCGGGATGTCCTCGAGCCTGTAGAGGTTCAGGCAAGGCGCGCCGCAGCCGAACGTCAT
The DNA here is from genome assembly GCA_017405115.1 of Kiritimatiellia bacterium. Next base: position 35,102 of record JAFRBA010000095.1, on the reverse strand, counting down.
GAAGTTGCACCCTGTCGCCTTGTCGTGGAGCCAGTTGTACGTGCCGCGCGTGATGGCGACCTGCTCCGGCAGGAGGTGGTTGTAGCCGCACGCCGACACGCTGATGTCGTCGCCGCCGCCCGGACGCCAGTACATGGCGGTCTCCGGCTTGCGGAAGTTCTCGATTCGCATCCCGTGGCCGTACGGCAGGACCGTCCTGTCGCCGTCGTAGGCGTAGCGCTTGCCGGCCGAGCACCAGATCGCCTTGACGCCGCAGTCCTTCAGCGCCACGCACCCCTCCTTGGACATCGGCCCCCAGTGCGGCGTGACGGCCTTCGCGAACATGCCGGGGCCGGCGAAGCGCTCGACCTCGCGCGTGATCAGGTCCCACGTGAACTTGACGTCGTCGTAGCTCGCGTTGAGCCACGGGTAGTCCGGGAACTCGGCGTAGGAGTGGAAGCCGAAGCGGAACCAGTCCTTCGCCGCCTGGAACTCGTCGCGCCAGGTGTCGGGCATGTCCCTGAGAGTGAACTCCGCGCCGCGCGCGCCGTAGTAGAAGTCATTGCGGTAGAAGACGTTGAACTGCGCCTTGAGCCCGTACTTCTCGTGCGCCTCCTTGAACGCGGACAGCAGGAAGTGATCCCAGCAGGACTTCGGCTTCTCGCGCACGAGGTCGCGGAACACGAAGATCACGTCGTCGAGGTAGAACGCCGCGCGGTTGCCCTTGATGTCGCGCGTGCGCCGCACCTCGACGTCCGTGATCGTCGGCCCGAGCTCCTTCGCCGACTCCAGCGCGCGCCTCTTCTCGGCCTGGCGCTCGGGCGACTCCGCCCGGACGTTCTTTATCGCGTCGGCCGCCGGGCCCCGCGTCGCACAGCCGGCAAGCGCGGCGGCCGCGCCGCCCGCCCCCATCGCAATGAACTGCCTTCTGTCCATGTTTTTCCTTTCGCCTTTCCACTGGAAGAGGATCTCATGCCTCCCCTGTCGCCGCTGGATGCCTGCTATTTTACCACAAAAGTCGTAACGCTGCCGCACGGAAGCGACAGAAGATGGCTCAAGCCGCCCTTCCGGAACTGGAACTGCCGACGCAACCCGCGCTTCTCGCCCGCACACGCCGCAACCACCACGTCGGACCCGTCGGGATTCCTGAACGCAACGGCCATCAGGTCCTTCGCGTGCGGATAGTACCCCTCGGTCGTGAACGACGTCGCAAGCACCGATGCGCCCTTCTCGACGAACGGCCCTATGTGGCGGAAAAGACAGTACTGCGGCGACGGCTCGACGACGCCGCTAGCCGCGTCCACCGCCAGGAAGCCAGCGCACGAAAGCCCCTCCGCCGCGTTGGGCCCGCCGTCCGGGTCCAGCACGAGGCACCAGTTGCAGAACGACGAGCAGCCGTGGTTGAAGGCGTCGAAGACCTTGCGCGCCCACCATATGAGCGTGCGGGGCTCGCCGACGGAGTCCGCAAGCGCCGGCCCCATCTCGGTCTGCTCGAACCGCAGCGTGGGATGCGCGCGCCGCACCCTGTCGAGCATCGACGCGTCGCCGCAGTAGGGATGCCACGCGACCGCGTCTATCGCGCCAAGCACCTTGGGGTCCCTCAGCTGGTCAAGCACCCTGCGGAAGCCGTCGTAGTTGTGGTCCCAGAGCCAGATGCCGACGTCCAACCCCGCCGCCTTCAGGCGCGGCGGCAGAAGGTAGCCCGCCACGCGCGCCTCCTGCTCGGGATGCCACAGGCACGTCGTGCTGCCGGGCCTGCCGCACTCCGGCTCGTTCTGGATCGTAAGGGCGCGTATCCTTATGCCCGCCTCCCTGTACGCCTTGAGGTAGGCCACGTAGTAGTCGCAGAACGCCTCGAGGTACTCGGACTTCATCCACCCGCCGAACGGCCCGCCGTTCGTCTTCATCCATCCTGGCGGCGACCAGGGCGAGGAGAACACGAACATGTCGGGCCGCACGGCCAGAGCCTCGCGCACCATCGGGATGACTTCCTTGCGGTCGTGGTCGATCGAGAAGTGCTTCATCTCCACGTCGCCCGGAACCTCGTCGTACGAGTATATCGACGCGGAGTAGTCGCTCGACCCCACGTGCAGGCGCACCATCGAGAGATTCGCGCCGGCGCGCGTGAAGAGCATCTCCAGCACCTTGCGGCGGCGAACTGGGTCGAGACGCGCGAGGACGCGGCACGACGCCTCGCCGAGGCTCCCGCCCATGCCCGTGTACGGATGCGACGGCTTCGCCGCGTCGAGGTCGACGCACGCCGTCTGCCATGCCTCCTCCGGAGTCGTCACGGGCCCGTCGATCAGCTTCTTCATCTCGCCGTCGCCGACCGTCTGCCAGACCTCGACCTCGGCGGCGCCGCCGCGCGCCGATGCCGCAAGCGCCGCGCAAAGCAGTAGAACCGTCCTCATTTTCCGTCTCCTTCCGCGGCACCTGGGGCGAACCGCAATGTGTATGAACCGGGGCCGTATTCCACAGGCCGCGAGCCGTCGGGCGGGCGCACGGTGGCGATGGTGTTCGCAGGCACCGAGAAGCGCCATTCGAGAGCGCCGTCCGCCGCGTACTTCCATTCAGAGGAAATCCTGCCGTAGACCGAGTCGTATGCGCCCTTCGCGAACCCTACGCGCCTATCCGGACGCGGAGCGAGCACGAAGCGCCGCATGCCCGGCTTTGCGGGATCCTCGCGTATGCCGCACATCACCGACACCATCCAGGAGTACACCGCCCCGTAGGCGTAGTGGTTGAAGCTGTTCATGCCCGGGTCGTTGAAGCCGACGTCGCGCCTGTAGGCGTCCCACCGCTCCCAGACCGTCGTCGCGCCCTGGTCGACGGAGTAAAGCCAGCTCGGGTTCTTCCGCTGCAGGAGCAGCGTGTAGGCAAGAGCGTCCTCCCCGAGCTCCGACAACGTCTCAAGAAAGATAGACGTGCCGTGGAAGCCCGTCTGCAGGCAGTCGCCGTGCGCGGCTATGTCGCCCTTGAGATGCTCCAGCGTGCGCCTTGCGGCCTCGCCTTCCACCAAGCCGAGCTTCAGCGCGAAGAGGTCCGAGCCCTGTCCACGCAGATGCTCGAGCAGAAGCCCGTCCGGGCCGACATAGTCGCGGCGGAAGCCGTCCCTGGCCTTGCGCTCCAGACTCTCCCACCTCTCCACCGGCTCCCCAATGGCCGCGGCGAGTTCGCGCATGGCGACGCAGTCCCAGACGTAGAAGAACCTGCTGAAGCACTCCTTGTACGGCTCCTCCTGGCAGAGGTACGGACGGTCCGGACGGCGGCATGCGTGCTCGAACGCCTGCCAGTCGCCGTAGTAGTGCTTGTCCGGTCCGCCGTGCGCCTCGAGGAAGTCCATGTGGCGGACCATGGCGGACCAGTGCTCGCGCACCAGCGCGGCGTCTCCGTAGCGCCTGTACAGCGCATGCGGCACCAGTACGCCTGCGTCGCCCCAGCAGCCCACCGCGCCGAAGCCCGCCCCCCACACCTGGGGAGCATACGAGCCGAAGGCGCCGTTCTCGGGCTGGCAGTCGCGCAGGTCGGCAAGCCACTTCGCTATGAAGGCGCGCACGTCGGCCGACCAGCACGCGGCGGACAAGAAGGCGCGCGTGTCGGCTGTCCAGCCGAGGCGTTCGTTGCGCTGCGGACAGTCCGTCGGCACCGCCAGGTAGTTCGACCTGAAGCCCCAGCGCACGTTCTGCGCCAGCCGGTTGACCCGCTCGTCGCCGGTCTCCACGACAGGCGACTCGTCCTCAGCGGCGACGCTCGATACGGGAACGGACTCAACTTTCGCAAGCGTGACCGGCGCCGACACCGACACGGACATGTACCTGTAGCCGAAGAACGTGAACGAGGGAACGTACTTCTGCCATCCGCCGCACGAGACATAGGTGACGCTGGCCTCTATTCCGCGCAGGTTGGAGAGATACGGCGTTCCGCCAGGGCCGTCGTTGCCGCGAGACTTCTCGCCGTATCCGTCGTTGAGCATCTCCGAGAAGCGCATGCGGACCACCGCGCCATTAGGCGCGTCGATTTCGATGCGCGGTACCGCGGCGCAGTTCTGCCCGAAGTCGACCAGAAGCGTCTCGCCCGGGGAAACCGCCACCTGTTTCGACGGATCGGGACGCCGCACGACGCAGGCCCTGCCGAAGCGCGAGCCGTCGTCGCCCTCCACGCCGCGCAGGACAGACAGCGCCTTCGGCGCCAAGGCGAGATCCTCCCTCAGCCGCACTGCCGCGCCGGGACGGCTTCGCACCTCGCCTCTGAAGTCGGTGTTCGTCACGGACGGGACAAATCCGCCTTCCCTCCGCCTGGCGTCGTAAACCTCGCCCTCGAAAATGCCTGCCGTGACGACAGGCCCCGTGTAGGCCGACACCCATGATGGGTCGGTCGCGACGCGCTCCTCCGTGCCGTCGTCGTAGCGCAGGGTCAGCACGGCCTTGAGCGCGGAGTTCTTCGGATGGCGCACGTCAGACTCCGGGTATGTCTTCGGCGGCGGATACGTGCGGCGCATCAGCTGGCAGCGCCACCAGCTTGGCGCGACGGTCGCGGAAAGCGTGTTCACCGCGCCGGGATCGGCCTTCCAAAGCCGCGTCACCTCGAAAGTGGTGGAATGACGCGTCGTCTCGGGCTGGGTGAAACCGCCCTTGAGGAACTCCGGCAGCGCCTCGCCGTTTATCGACGCCGTGTATGCGCCGAGCGAAGCGACGGTGAGCCACGCCTCCCTGACGCGCCTGGCGTTTGACACGGTGCGCCGGAACACCGCCGCGTTCGCGTACGGCGTCCCCTCCCCCGGGGGCGATATCCACGCCGCCTTGCCCCAGTCCGCCGACGACGGAAGCCCCGTGCCGAACACGGCGCGCGCCGGGGGCAGTGTCTCGCCGAACGCGTTCCGGAGACTGACCTCCCACGTGTAGGCGCGCTGGACGCCAAGTCTGACGCCGCAGTACGGGATGTTCGCCGACTCTGCGCTCTCCACCCATCCCGAATCCCATGCGCAACCGGCGAGGCCGCGCCCGCGCACTACGATGCGATAGGCCGTCTGCCTCGCCCCGGGGCGGCTGTCGTCCATCCGCCAGGTGAAGCAAGGCCTCGTTACGTCGCCAGGGTCGACGAGCCCGTTCACGCGAAGTCCCGCTGCGGAGGGGTCGCAGATCGCCGCCGCCGGAAGGACCGCGCACAATGCCAGCGCTGCCGCCCGCGTCATTTCGCCTTTGCCGACGTGCAGGCGCCAAACGCCTTCTTGAAGAACTCGGCTATCGCAGGGTCGTCGACCTCCAGTCCGTGCGGATGGTGCGCATAGGCGCCGCGCGCGACCTCGGTGACCTTCACCCCGGCGGCCTTGAGGCGCGGCACGAACATCTTGCAGTTCAAGCCGGGCGGCACAACGCGGTCGACGCCGCCGTAGAGCAGGTAGACCGGCGCGCCGGACTTCGCCACGCCCTCGGCCATGTTGACGGGCATGCGCGGGTCGTCGCTCCACTTCTCCGGCGCGCCCTCGGCCCAGACCCCGATCGAGGACAGCACCTTCTCTTGCGGCTGGGACATGAAGTTGTCGAAGTTCAGGAGCGGCGCGTCGAGGTAGATGGCGGCCACCCCGCCGGGGTTGAACGCGGTGTAGCGCACCGAAAAGAACCCTCCCCAGCTCATGCCCACGAGGCAGGCGCGCTGCGCGAAGCCAAGCTCGCCGACGAGGTAGTCCTGGAACGCCTTGCTGATTTCGCGCCCCTCGTCGTTCATCTTGTACTTGAAGGTGTCGATCGTCACGTGGCGCCAGCCCTGGCGCAGGAGGTGCAGCACTGGCGTGCGGGGCACGAACGCCGTCGCCCACTGCATCGTCCATGTCCACGGACGCCCCTCGGCGGGCTCGCAGGACGGCTCCACGATCCACGCACGGCAGCCCCTGAAGTCGAAGGTAGTGCGCACGAAGCCGTGGAAGAGGTCGGTCTGCACGATCTTGTGCTTCTCGGCGATCTTTGCCGTGAGCGTGCCGGGGCGGCGGTTTGCCGCGGCCGCGAGCTGGTCTTTTACGTATTGTGTGCAGTCCGCCGCGGAGGCGGCACAGGCCGAGAGTGCCACGGCCATGGAAATTACTATGCTTTTCATGTCCGTATTATAGCACATTCGGTCTTTCGCCGCCAGCGAGATGGGAATGCGCCATTTACCTGGTCATCAGGAGGAACGACTCGGCCGGAACGAGATGCTTCCAGGCGAACGCCTGCTCGTACTCGTCGCACGGCAATACGGGAACGCGAACCGTGCGCCCGTCTATCTCCGCCGACGCGAACACCTCTACGGGGCGCGGCTGCGGAACGCCGCCCTTCCGGGGAAGCTGGGAAAACAGCTGCGCCGTAACGACGTCCACCCCAGCCGTGGCGACGCCGCCGACAACACGCGCCTCCTCGGGGAACTCGAGAGACACCGCACCGTCGAAGCCGTCGCGCCGCACGACGTGGAACTTCACCTTAAGCGGAGTCTTCCGCGCAAGCGGAAGCGTCGACCGCGTGGAGTAAACCTCGAACCCGGGCCGGGGAGGATGAACATCGAGCCGCCAGAAATAGCCGGGTCCGCCGTGCCCAGTCCGATCTGATATCTCCGCCACGTACCGTCCGCTTTCCGCGAAGTCGAACACGCCGATCGGATCGTACTCCGCCTGCGGAACCGTGCCCACGAACACTGTGTTCGTAACGTCGTCCCATTGCGCCAAGGCGGGGCCGTCCGGCGTGCGCCTAAGCGTAAGCACCGCGTCGAGAGGAGACCCGAGCCGCCGAGCCGCCACGTCAAGCACCAGGCGCCCGGGGCGCTCGACTTCGATCTCCTTGCGACAGACCTCTCCCGGGTTCGCGACGATGCCGTCGACATTCTGCGGGCAGGGCACCGGCGCCGCGTCGCCCTCCGTCACCAGGATCGAATACACGAAATCAGCGCGACCGCGGTACAGGACGTCGTGTATCTCCAGCCTGTACACCCCCCTCTCCGGCGGCGTGAACTCCATGACGGGGTCCGGCCGGAATCGGCATTCGTCGTCCGCACGCGCAACGATCGCGCCGCTCCCGCTCCTCAGCGCAAGCGCGGCGTTGAAGAAGCCCGGCACCGCGTCGCCCACATACGGCTGAAGCTCGCGCGCCGTCGTCCGGAACGTATAGCGCCGGCCCCCGCCAAGCCGCAGTCGGAACACGTCCGTCTCGCCGGGCATCGCTTGCCCGTCAAGCACGACGGCACCGCCCGCCCCCACCTCCACCGGCGGACGTTCAGGCGCGGGACGGTGCGGCGGCGCGAAAAGCGGCTCCGCGACATGCGGCGCGGCGGTTGTCGAGAACGGACGCGGCGCGGACATGCCGCCCGGTCCGTAGACGCACAGTTCGCCGCGGCCTGGCGCGGCGTCAGGCTCGGCGGCGACCGTTACGAGCAGCATCTGACGGATGGAGGGCGATGACTGCAGCGCGTTCGGCGGCACGTACAGGTCGCGCTCGACGATGGCGATCTGCCCCGCGTCGAGCGATCCGAGCGCACGCCACCATGAATTGGAGCGCCATTCCTCTACATGCAGTCCGTCCGGCAGGGGCGGCTCCTGACGGACTCCGGAGGCTATTCCGTCGAGCCACTTGGCCAGATGCCTCCGCTGCGAGCCAGTGGGAGGGAGGAAGATCGGCACCTTCTCGATCTTCAGCACGCGAAGCCCCCCACGGCTGAAATACACGCCTACGATGTTGTTGAGGTTCTGCCCGCCGATGACGAGGCGGTTCGTCGCGCCGACCTGGACGCCGGATGGATATATGTAGCCGACGTACGGGTCGGCCGCCGCGAGCAAGGACGCGGCGAACGCGGAAGCAGCCGTAATCAGGACGCGACCTTCCATTTCAGGCTCCCTCCGCGTAGAGTTCGCGCAGCCTGCCTGCCTCGGACTGCGGCGGCAGCAAGGTCATCTTCTTCCCCCTGGAATTGGGCAGCGGGCCGTCGGGGTCCATCCCGCACAGCTCGTAGATGCTGCCGAGGAAGTCCTGCGGCGCCACGGGGCGCGAAACGGGCGTGCTGGCCGTCTCGTCCGACGCGCCGACGACGCAGCCTCCCTTGAACCCGCCGCCCGCAACGAGCGCGGAGAAGCATCGCGGGTAGTGCCCGCGGCCGCCGTTCCACGGCGACTCCCACCCCACCTTCGGGGTGCGCCCGAACTCCCCGCTCATCCACACCACCGTCGAGCCGAGCAGGTTCCGTCCGGCAAGGTCCCTGAGGAACGCGGCCACCGCCTTGTCCGTCTCGCTGCTGCGGCGCTTCATCGTCTCGAAGTGGCGCTTGTGGGAGTCCCACCCCGGCACGTTGACGGTGACGTACGGCACGCCGTATTCGACGAGCCTGCGCGCGGCAAGGAGCGACTGCCCGATCTCCGTGCGCCCGTATGCGCCGCGCACGTCGTCGGTCTCCTGCGCCAGGTCGAACACCTTCGCGGCGTCGCCCTCCGAGATGCGCCGCGCCTCTTCGCCCGCCGCGTCGAACACCGCCGCCACTTCCGCGTTGGCTCCGCCTGCCGGACGCCAGTCGTCGAGCTGGGCGAGAAGCTCGAAGCGCTCCTTCGCCATCGCGTCGGTCACGCCCTCCGGGGCGACTATGCCGTCCACCGCGAACCGCGCGGCGCTCGGCTGGCCGCCCGTCACCAGAGGAGCGGCCTCGGCGCCGAGGAACCCCACCTCGCTGAACCGGCCCTTGGCGCGCGTGAGGATCACGTAGGGCGGCAGGTCGCCGCCGTAGCCGGCCTTCTTCGCCTGCGCCACGACGGCGCCGATGGCGGGGCACACCTCGCCGCCGCCAGGCAGCCGCCCGGTCTGCATCAGGTACGTCGCGCTCTCGTGGCCGGCCTGGCCATGCGTCATGCTCCGGATCACGGAAAAGAGGTCGGCGCACGAGGCGAGCTCGGGCCACCACTCGTGTATCTCCAGCCCCGGCACGTTCGTGGGGATGGCCTTGAGCCCGCCGTTGTAGTCGCGGGACGCCGCAGGCTTCGGGTCGAAGGTCTCGAGTTGGCTCGGACCGCCCCACAGCCATATTTCGACAACGCTTTTCGCGGCTTTCATGGTCAGATCCTGAACAGGAACTCCTTCGTGTTGAAAAGGCACCAGGCGACGTCGCGCATGAGCTCGAACGGCTTCGCGTCCTTCGACCGCTCGCGGCGGCGACGCCACAGGTCCATCACATGGCCGCGCTCCCCGTCCGTCGGCTCGCGCGAGAGGATGCGCCAGTAGAGGTCGCCCAGACGCTGCGAAACCGGAAGCCTCGAGAGCGGGTTGTTCCTCCAGCCGCCCGGAAGGACAACGCGCCCGAGGAGCCCGTGGAGACGGCCCGAGTTGAAGAGATAGAGGCGCTGCTTCGCCGTGACGTCGGAACCCCGCTCGTCCTCGAGCCCGGTATCGCGCGCGGGACGTCCGAAAAGCGAGAGAAAGCTGCTGGAGATGGAACCGTCCTCCACGCACACGGTCGGGCGGCCGCCAGGCAGGAACGTGAATGGCTCGGGAGCGGGCGACTGGTAGCTGCGCGAGGCGCCGCTCAGCGCGCAGATGACGTCGTCCAGCACCTCGGCGTCGAGACGGCGCGCCGCGAAGCCGCCAGTGACTGATCCGCGCGCGTATTCATCGGACAGCGCGATCTTGCGCAGGACGTTCTTCAGGCGCAATTCGCCGCCGTATCTGACGGCAGGGGCGCCTGGACCGAATATCCAGCCGCGGATGCGCGAGTGGAACGCCGCGGCGACCTCTGCGCGCCTTGCGCCGAAGAGCCTGTCGCATAGCGCGGGACGCCGGTCGTCGCCGTCCACGTAGACGACTTCCTCCTTCCACTCGCGCGTCGTCTTGATGCGGAGGTTCGCAAACGCCTTGGCGAAAGCGGCGCGGCGCGCGGGCGGGAGCTTGTCAGGCGCGATTCCGAGGAACGTCTGCGCCACGGCCTCGGCCCATCCCTCCGGCGTGCGCCTGTCGGTCGCGCGGAAGAAGTTGACCTCGGCGTCGCGGAAGTCGCTTCCCTGCGACGTGATCAGCGCACGGCCGAACGCGCTCCACGGTTCGTTCCGAGCCACGAACGCCCTGATGCGCGAATGGTATACGTAGACGGCGTTCGGCCAGAGGTTTATGGGGAACTCGCTCTTGACGCGCAGTATGTCGCAGAACCTCATCGCCCAGTAGTCGGCGAACTCCGGGGACGCAAGGAGCCGGTCGACGAGCGCCGCCCGCTTGCCGGCGGCGGACGACAGGACGTATTCCTGCGCCTCTGCCTTGGTCGGGATGCGCCCGGCGAGGTCGAGATGCAGCCTGCGCACCATGACGGAGTCGGTTGCCGTGCCGTCGGGATTCTCCCAGACCGACGCCAGGCGCTGCGGGGCGTCGGCGAGAAGGCCCCTCGGCCAGGCCGCAAGCGCAGCCGCGCCGGCGAGGAATCCGCGTCTTTGCAGGCTCAAGGGCATGACGTAGCGTCCGATTCGATTTCGAAGAGCCATTCGGGCCGGCACACGTCGGCCACCATCGAGCGGGAATGGGCCGGCGGGAAGTCAGGATGGGCGGCGAGCCACCTGTCCCACGCGGGGCGGAACGACGCGTCCTTAAGGTAGACGAGCGCGCCAGTTACGTCCTTCCATCCGAGGCCGCGCGAAGCGTAGATGGCCTCCACCGCGCGCATGGTACAGTCGACCTGCGCGTCCAGGTCGCCGACATGCGCCACCTCGTGGCTGCCCGGGAGGATCGACGCCGTGCCGGAGACGATCACGCGGCGCCAGCCCGGCGTGCGCAGCTCCACTGCCCGAGAGAAGCTCGAGCCGTATTCAAGGGCGGGGCATTGCAGCGGGCTCGGCAGCGGCGTCCTTACGATGCCTCCGGGGACGCGCGAACGCGCCGCGAACGCGCCAAGCACGATTTTCGCGCCGCTGCCATTCGACCATCCGATTCCCGTGGACGCGGGCACGAAGCGGTCGAACACGCCATGCTCGCGGAAGAAGTCGTCGCGGGCCCTGTTGACCTCCGCATACCAGTCAAGTATTCCGTCCGCATACAGCCACACCCGCACCACGTCGACGAAATCCATGCCAAAGCCCGCGAGCGCGGCGTCGAGGCGGGCGAACGCGGAATGCGCCTGCTCTCGCGGCGCGGCGGAGACGTCCGCCGGCCCAATGCCCTTGACAAGCGCATAGTCGCCCCACTCGTCCTTCGACAATACGCCGAAGTCCGTCTCCTTCGCCGCAACGCCCGGCATCGCGAAATCCATCTCAGGGAAGTCGACCATCTCAGCACCCGCATCCTGCCGGTGCATATTATATCATTTATTCCCGGATGGCGGCGCCCTTGCGGCACGTCACGTCTCCGCCCTTGCCTTCTCCGCCGCCTTGAGGGCCCAATCGTCTCCGCCGACAACGTTGAAACGGATGTCGCCCGCGCCGCAGCATCCGCAGCCGTGCTCCGCGCAGTTCCTGCAATGCCAAACGGTGACTTCCCTCTCCGCCTCGCGCACGTCATCTTCTTCTCCGCCAGGACCTTGACCAGTCTTTCCGCCGTCGTCATTGCTTTACGCTCCTTTCAATGGGTTATTATACCATTCCCGTGTGCGGCTCGCGTGGACTCGTGCGCCCGCATCAGACAATCAAGATTGATCGCGGGACCCCAGTCCCAGCAACGCATGGAACGGCACAATCGCGTCGAAATACCCATCGGCTTCAACAATGGGCGCCAAGTGTCCGTCGTAGACCAGTGCGGTCCGAATGGAGACATTCGGCCTTGTCTTCAAGCACCGAACCTTCGCATCCACCTCTTCTATGATGCCACGCCCAATCTCCGCCATTCTCTTGACCTCAACGATGTAGACGGTTCGGCGCGATTGAATCAGCAAGTCTATCTGGCATCCTTTCTGACGAAGGGACGGGACTGACATCTTGCGATAAGGCGCGGCAGAAGTCAGCAATACGTTCTTCAAGTGAAGGTAGGGGATCAACATGCCGTAATTGTTCACGACCAGATTCTCGAATTGCAACCCCATGACGGCATTCCACCCCTCAAGTGTCTCCAAAGACAGAAAATCATATCGCCCGTCGTCAATCATCGCCTTGACCGGCTCGATGTACTTGAGATAGAATCGCGAGTAGTTGTCCTTGAGCCTGAATCTCCGTTCCTTGACCGAGGCCCCTGTCTCGGGATTCTTTCCGTTGTCGGGCGACACGATTCCCGCCTCAACCAGCCGGTCTATGGCGGCGGACACTCGCCCTCCCTTCTCGACATTCAACTTCTCCGCAATCGCCACAGTGCTTTGCGGGCCATCCACGAGGCAACGGAGAACCTTTCCCGTGAATGCCGGCTGGTTCGTGATCACGTCGTTGAACATCGCGTCGAAATCGACGCGAAGGACTCCGTTTGGCGTGAAGCAGAGGCGCTTGATGTTCTCGGCGGCGGAAAGCGACGGATTGATCTCCTCAAGGTACCTCGGAACGCCACCGGTCACCGCCAGAACGTCCACGATTTCGCGTGGATCAATGCGTTGCGCGCGCCGTCCCCAGAACTGCACGCACTGGTCAAGAGGCAACTCTTTCAGGACGATATCCAGAGAACGTCGTCCATAGAAGGCGCCATTGTCGATGATGTTTTCCTTTATCCAACTTGACACGCTTCCGCAAATGACGACAATCACCCCATCGTGTTTCTTCCAGTAATTGTCCCATGCCACCTTGATGTATGGGGCGAAGAGCTTGTCATAGTGCCCGAACCAGGACACCTCGTCAAGTAGCACCACGGTCCTGCCCCTCCCGCGCAGGAAACCGTCCAGCGCCACAAATGCCTCCAGCCAGTTCTCTGGTGCCTTGACCGCCTTGCGAACCTGAACGGAGAGCTGCCGCGCGAATTCGCGCAGCTCAACCTCGTTTGAAAAACCTGGTTGCGGTTTCACTCCTTCGAGATGGATGAACCGCGCGCCGATTCTCGAGGCGAACTCGGCAATCAGCCTCGACTTGCCGATTCGCCGACGCCCACGGCAGGTCACCAGCGAAGACACTCTTTTGCCGCACAGCCCGAGCAAGTTCTCCATCTCACTCTCGCGGCCGATGAAATTGACTTTCCGCTTCATCTTCTTGTACCTCCTGAACGGCGCATATTATCGCAAATCCCGTCCCGTATGGCAATGACAAAAATAGCACCAATCTTCGAAATCGAAAATTGGTGCTAAATCATTTCTCCTTCTCCCTCTACGGGCGTCAAGCCGCATGGATTCGCCTTGCCTTGCTTAATCGTGCCATAGTTTGGGGCCGATGTCACATGGATCGATGTCATCGTCGCTGAGGCCTGGCGCTGCGCCCAGGCGTCTGGGCGCAGCGGGGCGCGGTCTACAGCACCTTGTCAACGATGCCCCACGACTTCGCCTCGCCGGCGGACATGAAGTGGTCGCGGTCGGTGTCGTTCTCGACGCTCTCGAGCGTGCGGCCCGACGCCTCGGCGAGGATGCCGTTGAGCATCTCCTTGAGGCGCAGGATCTCCCGCGCGGTGATCTCGATGTCGCTCGCCTTGCCCTGCGCGCCGCCCCACGGCTGGTGAACCATGATGCGCGCGTGCGGCAGCGCGTAGCGCCGCCCCCTCTCGCCGGACGCGAGCAGGATCGCCCCCATCGACGACGCCTGCCCCACGCAGTACGTCGCCACCGGGCACTTCACCATCTTCATCGTGTCGAGGATGGCCAGGCCCGCGGTGACGCTGCCGCCCGGCGAGTTGATGTACATCGACACCTCCTTCTCAGGGTCCTGCGCCTGCAGGAAGAGGAGCTGGGCGACCACGGCGTTGGCCATGTCGTCCCCGATCTCCCCGCCCACGAACACGATCCGGTCCTTGAGGAGCCGCGAGTAGATGTCGTACGCGCGCTCGCCGCTGCCGGACTTCTCGACCACCATCGGTATCAGACTTGCATTCATTGTACTTTGCCTTTCCGTTTTCCGTGTATTCCGTGGTTCAACGCCTCAGGACGCGAACCCGATGGGCGCGTGCCTGTCGCCGTCCTTCTTGACCGCACACTCCTCCTTCAGGGCCGCGATGCGGTCGAGGTTCGTGACCGCGTCGCCGAGGTAGAACTGCTCCTGCCTGACGGTGCGGAAGTCGCCGGGCGCGAGGTTCCTGAGCTGCCTGAGCTCGGCGAACTCGTCGTCCGTGAGCGTCGTCTTGAACATGCGCTCGAAGAAGGACTTCTTCCCGGCATCGTCGAGGTAGCCGAACTCCAGCTTGAACGTGAACCTGCGCATTGTCGCGGGGTCGAGGTTCTTCGAGAAGTTCGTCGCGGCGACCATGATGCCGTCGAAGTTCCCCATCTGCTGGAGGAGCTCGTTCACCTGGGTCACCTCCCAGCTGTGGGAGGCGTTCGAGCGGTCCTGCAGGAGTCCGTCCACCTCGTCGAAGAAGAGGATGGCGTGCTCGACCTCGGCGCGGCGGAACGCACGGGCGATGTTCTTCTCGCTCTGGCCTACGTACATGTCGAGGATGTCGCTGCCCTTCATGACGATCACCTTGCGGTCGAGCGCCTGGCCGAGGTACTTCACGAACTCGGTCTTGCCGGTGCCGGGAGGTCCGAAGAGGAGAATGTTCATCCTGGGCTTGTCCTCGGCGGCCGCGCCGAAGCCGGCGTCGAGGTAGTTGCGCGCGGCCTTCACCACGCGCTCGAGGGAGACCTTGCCCTTGATGCTGAGGCCGTCGAGCGAGTAGTCCTTCGCGGGGAGAAAGGCGTTGGAGTCCTTCACGCCCATGAGCCTGCAGTGCGGCTTCATGAGGGTCGCGACGAGCTCGTCAACCTTGTCCGGCGCGGGCGACATGCGCTTCACGTTCTCGAGCACGGTCGAGATGCCGCCCGCGCTCGTCTCGTACTTGACGGCGTACTCGTCGATCTTCGCGTCGGGGATGAGCCCCGCGAGGTCGTGCTTCGCCACCTGGTTGCGCCAGATCGCGACGCGCTGGGCGTTGTTCAGGCGCTCGAAGCAGATGGAGTAGTCGAAGCGGCGGCGCACTGACTCGTCCATCTCGCGCGCCGGGGCGTTGGAGATCCACACGGCGGGAAGCTTCATCTCGTCGAGGATCGAGTTCATCACGCCCTTCTCCGTGGACTTACCGCCGGACTCGAACCCGAAGAGCCCGAACAGACCGAAGCCGCACGACGACCCGCGCAGGAGCTCGTCCGCCTCGTCGACGATCATCATGCTCGTCGCGGGGTCCTCCTGCCCGTTGCAGACCTGTATGCCCACCATGCGGGCCTCGGACTTCATGTTCTTGCCGTCCTCGTCGCCCTGGCGTATCTCGAAGGCCGTGCGCCCGAGCTCCCTGGCGAGCGAGCGGGCGAAGCTCGTCTTCCCCGTCCCCGGCGCGCCGTAGAGGAGTATGTTGCACTTCCCGCCGCTCGCGGCGACCATGCGCTTGAGAACCTCACCGTCCTTCGCCGAGAGGTCGCCGAAGAACTCCCACGGGAGGACCTCCTTCCCCTCGCTCTTCGCGTAGAAGCGCCGCTCGATGGTCTCCTTGGTGGTGCCGTCCATGAACCCGCCGAGCGTGCGGCGGCTGAAGTCATAGTCGTTGTCGAGGAGGCCGAGCTTCAGCAGCTTGCCCTGCGGGGCCATCGCCCGCACCACCTCGTCGTAGGACCGGTCGAGCGCCATCGCGTAGTACATGGGCTTCTCGCGGTCCTCCACGCGGACCGGCCAGCTGAAGCACGTCTGATCGCGCACGTAGGCGAAGACGAGGATCTCGGCCTCGAGGTCGTCGAGCTTCAGGACGCGCTTGAGCTCCCCGAAGCGCCGCGCCACGATGTCGTCGCCCCTGCCCTTGCAGTCGGCCTCCATGTACTCGCGGGCCGCTTCGAGGACGGCCTGGCACTTGTCGCGCGACCCCTCGTTGTTCCACAGCGCGTTGAACACGTCGTCAAGGGAGTCGCTGAGGTCCAGCCGGCATGCGCGGGAGCGCGCCTTCCCCATCTCGGCCAGCTCGGCCGGGGTGTAGGCCGCCTCGATGAGCTCGACCGCCTTGTCGTGGTCGAAGCAGTTCCTGACGACGTCGAAGAAGTCGTCGTCGCGGCAGTCGCCGTCGAAGTTCTTGACCATGTTCCCCCAGAACTTCAGAAGCTTCCTGTAGAGGAAGGTCTGCGGTATCTGCTTGAATTTTGCCATTTGCTTTTTCTCCTTATTTGTTTGTTGTTGTTGACTTTCAAGATCACTTGCTCCCGCCGAAGAATTCTTCGGCGGACATGAACTCGCCCTTGGATTCTTCGTCCCCCAGAAGGTCGCCGTCGCCCTTCGCGGCCTCAAGCGCCTCGCGCTCGTCGGCCCTGCCGGCGATGATGGCAAGCGCCCGCGCCTTCGGGACGCCGTAGATGCGCATCACCATCCTGATCTTGATGTCGCCGAGGACGTCCTTCTGCGTCTCCTTCGCGCGCCGCCTGCCCGCGCGCCTCGGGCTCTTGTCCTTCGGACCGTCGCCGAATATCTCGTCTGCGAAGAATTCCTCCGCGCTCATCACGTCATCGTTTTCCATTTGGTACCTCCTTGTGTTTTGCATGTTCAGTCCCACATCTAGCAATAACCGTGCCACCGGCACGTCCTTACCGCTGCAGCGCGATTTTTCTCGCATTTGCTCACAATCTGATCAGCCGCTCAGATTCTGACCATCACGCCTCCTCGTCAGGATCGTCGCTGGATTCGGCCGTCTTCGGCACGAACGTGTCGCCAAACGTCACCTCGCCGGGGAGAGCTCAGCTACTGAGCCCATCGACCGAACGCGCTTTTATTGGCATTCCCTTCTCGCTTTTGATCCACTAACCAGTTCAAGAGCAAGCCTAAGTGTACACCCGATCAAGAAAGTAGGTTCTTCCGCTGTCGTCATGTTGCATCGCCACCTGTTTGCGATGCAGACAGCACCCGCGCCAGCCAATCGGCGACGTCCTCGTGGTACCAGTAGAGCCTATGGTGCTCAAGACCGCGCGTTCCCGGCGGCGGTGCTACCATGCGGCATTCGACATCGGGGAACTCCGCGCCAAGGTCGACGGATAGCTTGTCTTCCGGATTGCGGAACGCCACCGCCCTCACTCCTTCTTTGATTCTGATTTGCTTTCATTATGCTGTCCCATGCACAAAGCAAGAACCGAGCCACAGCCATTCCCTTACGCAGAAAATGCAGTAATCCCCTGCGGACGCCGTTCGCCGGCGCAACACACCGACCGACCTGAAATCGCAGCGCCGCGCACGCGCGGCGCTGCTTAGAGCCCTGTCATGGCAGTCCGGCATGAACCGCCGAGGTTTCGCCACAGTCTCGATTCGTCTACTTGTAGCAGAGCCGTATGATGACTGCGCTATGCGTCTTGGGCGTGCGGAACACGATGTAGGCGTTCATTCCGCCGTTGAACGCCCGCGTCATCTGGAAGTGGATTAACTCTGCGCCGCGTCCATCTGCCGGATCGCCTCCGCGAGCGTGATCGGCTTCCAGCCGTGCCACTTCGCGCAAACGTAGATGGAGCCCCGAGCGGTGGTCGGCGGCTCGGACATGAACCTGTGCTCGTGTCCGTAGATGATTCGCTCTCCGGGCCGCAGATCCTTCGCCGCCTCCTTCATATGGATCAGCCTCAGGTTCAGCTCACTCGAAACGCTCTAATGAACCACAGGCCAACACGGACACTCTTCTTAGCCTGTCAATATTGAACCATCGAGCATAAATGGAATCACCCCGACATAGACAATGCCGTTTTCATCCTGTTGCGGAGACTTAAATCCCGATACAACGACTATCTTACGGAAGAAATCCCCGCTCTTCATGAATGCGACTGTTTCTTGTTTCTTTTTCGCTTCGTCCGGAATGGCAAATGCACTCTGCACATATATCTTCTTCGTCCCAACGTTGACCACAAAATCAATCTCGGACTGCCGATGGACCTGCCTCCCGTTCTCGCGGACCACATAATCCACGATTCCGACATCCACAGAGCATCCTCTGGCCACAAGTTCGTTGTAGATTGCGTTCTCCATGAGATGCGGCTCCTCTCCTTGTCGCATGTTGAGCCGCACATTCCTCAATCCGATGTCTTCTGAATAGTATTTCGCCGGCGAAGAAAGGTAGCGCCGACCCTTGACGTCAAATCTCCGCGCCTTTGAGAAGAGATACGACTCCTCGAAATATCCAAGATATCTGCTGACCAATGGCTGGCTTGTCTTCTGCCTCTGGACCGTGGTAATCGTGTCGGCTATCTTCTTGGCGTTTGTGAGGGATCCGACAGCCGACGAAAGCAGATCGGCCAGGTCGCCAAGCATGGTGTGTCCCTTCAGCTTGTGGCGCTCGACGATGTCCTTGAAGTACACCTTGTCGAACAGTTGCCTGAGATAGTCCTTGCGGGCCTCGTCCGACCGTTTCCCGATGGTGCCGGGCATCCCTCCCCACAGGAGATATCTTTCCCACGCCTCGCCTTTCTCGCAACCGGAAGCCGACAAGAACTCCGCAAAGGATAACGGATGCAGCCGCATCTCGTCTCCACGGTCGCGGAAATTGGTTGCTATGTCGCTGGAAAGCATCTTTGAATTCGAACCCGTCACATAGACGTCAACGTTAGGGAGTCTAAGCAACTCATTCAGCGTATCGTAGAATGTCACATACAGTCCATCCCTCTCTTCGGGCGGAAACCGCGAAACATCCAGCCCGGACGGGAGAGCACGGCCGCACTCCTGTATCTCGTCTATGAATACGTAGTGCCAACCTCTTCCCTTGACCTTGCTTGCAATGTAGTCGCCAAGCGCAATCGGGTTCTTCAGCGCGGCGAACTTACGAACGTCAAGAGCCACCTCAACTATCTGCGACGGCTTGACACCGTCCTTGATGAGATAGTCTCGGAAGAGCTTGAACAGGAGAAAGCTCTTTCCGCACCGGCGAATGCCGGTGATTATCTTGACAAACCCATTATGCCTTCGTTCGACAAGGCGCTTAAGGTATCTGTCCCTCTTAATCGTCACGGCCGATACTCCATATTAATTCCATTCAACATGCTACGTGATTTTAACGCGGCGTATTATACCATAATCCCCCGCTCGCAGCAATCCCGGGCGGCGACCAACTACTTTCACCGGGTGGAGGCGACGTCCATCTGCCGGATCGCCTCCGCGAGCGTGATCGGCTTCCAGCCGTGCCACTTCGCGCAAACGCAGATCGATTCGCGTCACTCTCCTCCATCACAGAAATCGCCTATGTACAGCACCAAGTCGTCCTTCCCTACCACGCTGTTCCACAGCGCGATGTGCTGTTCCTCCTCCTCTTTAGTGCTTTCGGCCAGCACGCCGCCAAAGTGCGTCCAGTCCCTGAAGTGGTAGTCGCTCGTCACGAGTGTATGGTTTAAGTCGTATTTCATCCCCATCTTTTTCTCCTTTCATCTTACAGCACCAATTCTATCAAATTATATCAAAGCAATTACAAGTTGTTAATTCTTCACCAAACCACAGGCCAACACCCGCCGAACGAAGCGTGGTACAGCGAGAGACAAAACTGCGACACCCTATTGACTTTGCGTACGTGATTTCGTACAATACACGGCATCGAAAACATAGGAGGGAAAGACATGCCAGACTTCAAGCCAACAGAGGACATCATCTCCATGAGCGAGTTTCGCACGACGCTCGCCGACTGCGTCGCACGTACCGCCGAGACGCACCGCCCGATCATTCTCACGCAGAACGGACGCGCCTCGTCGGTGTTCCTCTCTGCCGCCGACTGGGAGAAAATCTGCCAGAAGCTGTACGACGCCGAGGTGTACGAGGACATCCTCGTCTCGGAGGGAGAGTCCGAGCGCGGCGAAGTGTACACCCACGATGAGGTCAGGCGTATGATAGAGGCCGATTTGAAGAAACTTGCCAACGGCCGGAAGTCTGTCGGCAAACGCGCGAAAAAGAATCGCAAGGTGGCATGATGAACACCTACCCTCACTAGACCAAGCGAGCCTCCGCACGCCTCCGCAGTGCGGTTCACTACATCGCCGTCAACTTCTACCCAGAGTACGCCGTTGCTTTCGCGAACGATGTAACCGACACAGCCGCGATGCTGCCTACAAATCCAAAGCTTGGCGTAGAGGCATTCCCCAGCATAAGACGTCCGCAGTACAGGAAGATGCTCTGCAAGAACCGCTGCTGGTGGATATACTACCGCATCATGAACGACAGGATCGAAATCCTCTCCGTCAAACACGCTCTCCAGAACGTGCTTTCCCCTCGCGATCTCTAATTTCCGACTCGCCATTTCCATGCGGTTAAACGCCGCGCAACGAACAGCATCATGCCATTTCTCCTCGATTCCCACTCGCTCGAAACGCTATAAACCAGCTTCCTTCTCGAGCAGGAAACAGCCTGAACAACGTGTAAAAACAACATCTTCTTTCTCGCCGCGCAACCGCGCGGCGCTTTTATAACCGCGCACGGTTGTGCGCGAAAGAAACAGGAGGTTGTTTTTATCAGTTGTCATGGTTGTTTCCTCTTCAACGAACCTTAGCATCAGTCACATTCCCGTGCGAGGTGTGGGCGGCGAGCTATTTTCCAATGTTTGCCGCAACGGTCATCTGACGCTGCAATTATTCATACGTGTACCTGAAGCAGCCGCCTCGCGCATCGAGGCCATCGATGTCGTGGATCCTGACGCCGACGTACTTGTTCCAGATTTTCCGGTCTACGGGCTGCAGCTCGCAGACGCGACGCAGCTCTGCGTCCCTCATGCTGTCCAGGTCTTCTGACCAGGTCTTCTTCGGCGATTCCTCGCAGCGCATCCATCCCTTGCCGCCGATCTTCCACACGCCGACAATGACGCCCTTGTCGAACGCCATCAGCCACTTCGCCTTATCCTTGCGTACACTCCGCGCAAGCTTCCAGTACCCTCGCGCACAATCCTCGAGCGACACGCGCTTCCCCGGCACCTTGCTTTGTATGGCTTTGCCCCAAGTCTGACTGACGCAAACCATCATCGTAGGCCAACATCATTTCACTTTCCCCACGTTCTCGCATCCCAGGGACGACAAAAACTCTCTCCCGAACTGCAATCCACACATGCCCAGCCAACCACGCGGATAGAAGTAGCAACTCCACAAACCGAACGCGCTTTGAGCTTCTGTGCGGCCGCACAAAAGCTCAAAGCTGCCATTGACTCAAGGCCGCACAAATGATATAATACTCTTGTTTTGAACTTCTGTGCATCCGAACGGAACATCAAACCAGGAGAAATCAAATGACGATAAAAAGAGACATTCTTTTGGAAAAACTTATAAGATCCAAAAACCATAATCTCATCAAGATTCTGGTCGGAATGCGCCGTTGCGGCAAAAGCTTCCTTCTCTTCAATCTTTTCAAACAGCATCTGCTTGAAAGCGGCATCGCCCCAGACCATATCGTTGAAATCGATCTTGAGTCTGATGATTTCAATTTTTGTCGCGATGCTATCACTCTCGGAAAGGAAATTCGCGCGAGACTTCCCGCCGACAATTCGCCATGCTATGTCCTCATCGACGAGATCCAGCATGCGGAACCAATACTTCCTGAAGGCACAGACCTTTCGCGATTCCGCCCCGCAGGTCGCAAGAACGCCTACATTACGTTCTACCATGTCCTCAACGGACTTCTCAAGCGCAACAATGTCAACACTTATGTGACAGGCTCCAATGCCCGCTTGCTCTCGCAGGACGTCGCAACCGAATTTCGCGGGCGCAGCGAAATCATAAACGTTCAACCGCTTTCCCTCGCTGAATTCACCGAGACGATGCCGAACGCTCGCGACTTTTTCCAGATTCGCGATGCCTATCTTGCCTTCGGAGGACTTCCCGAATGCGCCCTTATGACAACCGAATCCGAAAAGCGGCAGTATCTTGACAACCTCAACGCGACAATCTATCTCCGAGATATCGCCCAACGATTCAAGCTCAAGAACGATGCGCTTCTCGAAGCCGTGGCCGACACGGCAATGAGCAACATCGGATGCCTTGCAAATCCTACAAGATTGAGCAACGCGATAAACTCCCTTGGCAAGCTTGTATGCAACGAAACTACCGTGCGCAAGTATCTCGGATACCTCGAATCCGCCTTCCTTGTCCAAAACGCCAGGCTCTTCGATCTGCGCGGCAACCGCTATCTTAACTATCCCTCCAAGTATTATGCCGTTGACACCGGCATCCGGAATTCGCGGCTCAACTTTCGGCAGGGAGAAAACACGCATCTCATGGAAAATGTCATCTTCAACGAGCTTGTCCGTCGGGACTATGCGGTGGATGTCGGCGTAGTGGAAATGTTCGCTACCATCGACGGCAAGCGCTGCCGCAGGCGCTATGAAGTCGATTTTGTCGTCAACAAGAGCGATTTGCGGATCTACATCCAGTCCGCATGGAACATCCCGGACAGCGAGAAGCGCGAACAGGAGACATTTTCTCTCCGCCATATCGGCGACAACTTCAGGAAGGTCGTCGTGACCGGCGACCCCTACGAAAAGCCATGGACCGACAGAAACGGCATCACGTTCATGGGACTCAAGGCCTTCCTCCTCAACCCCCGCTCGCTGGAGACGCTGTAGCCCTTCGCTCCGCCACAAACCCCCGAAACGCGGCATCCGCCGGCCTCTCCAGCCCCATCGCGCGAAACGTCCGCATATACTCTCGGTACCGCTTCGCAAGACCGCAATCATCATTCATACGTGTACCTGAAACAGCCGCCTCGCGCATCGAGGCCATCGATGTCGTGGATTCTGACGCCGACGTACTTGTTCCAGATTTTTCGGTCTACGGGCTGCAGCTCGCAGACGCGACGTCGCTCTGCGTCCCTCATGCTGTCCAGGTCTTCTGGCCAGGTCTTCTTCGGCGATTCCTCGCAGCGCATCCATCCCTTGCCGCCGATCTTCCACACGCCGACAATGACGCCCTTGTCGAACGCCATCAGCCACTTCGCCCTTGCTGCGCGTGCACTCCCCGCAAGCTTCCAGTACCCTCGCGCACAATCCTCGAGCGACACGCGCTTGCCCGTCACCTCGCTTGTTTTGTTCTTGCCCCAGGTCTTACCGACGCAAACCATTATCGTAGGCTGTTCAATGTCTTCTTTCTTCAGTGGACTCACTTCATTTGTACATAGCTCTGGATGGTGCGAATCATAGATCCGCCGGAAACCATTGCGGTAAAGATCGTCTATTGCAACGACATTGCGACCGCATACTCTTGTGAAGCCCACCAGATTTGTTCCAACCGCTTCGTTGATAGCAAGGCGCACCATTTCCGAACAGTACAACCGATTTGTTTCGCTCATGTCAAAGGCCGAATCGAACTTGACCCCTAGTCTGCGTTTGGCATTTATGGCGATATTAGAAGCGACATTTGGATCTCCGTCAAATCGAAATACAGCACATTCCAATGCATCCGCAAAGAATCCTCGCCACCACTCAGAATGCACACAGCCATCTCCTGTGCGTTCATCGGCATCAGCATGGATCAATGCGACTTCACTTCCAATATCAGATACAATGCCAACGTGCGAGAATCGCTTTTCCCGCGAGGAGCAATTGATAAAATAGTGAGTCCATGTTCCATACCCCTTGCGCACAACAATATCACCAATGTGAACTTCTACTGGATGCGCGATTTGCCAAGCAGATACTTTTCCTACCGCCCAACAGTAGGACGGCAGGAAAAGCATGATTGACACAAAAGCCACCCTCATTTACTCAATCAATTTTTAAAACTATCCACTTGCCATCAACCATCTTTAAAATCAAGCTGTTGTGTGAGACACTGCCATCCTTCCCTGGCATCTCGCATTCGACCTCAATCGCACCATCATGCAACACTGATTTCTTATGCCCTTTGATCTTAATTCCATTCAAGGCTTCATGCATCTCCTTAAACGCCTCAGGGCTAGCCTTTGCTGCCATTCCCTGCATTTCTTCCCAAAACTCTTTCGCACACCGCTCTTTATACTTTACATCGCCATTTTTTGATGCCGCAGCCTTAATAGCCTCCACGCATTCCGAAATTGTTTTTTGAGAAATGCACTGGTAGTCGCTATGCGCCTCCTTGTTGACTTGAATCTTCCACCGGCCATCAACCTTCTTGGCATCATAGTAGGACTCACCTGGCTTTTGGCCACCTTCCTGCTTGATCTTGACAACAGCGACATCATCATCTACATTAGCATATACCACTGCAAATGTGGCACCCTTCAGCGCCTCCGTCATTTGCGCCCCGAAACCGGCAAACAGTTTCGCGGTGTCTTCCTCGCAATACTTGGCAAGAAAAGCTTGATCCGCCTTCCCTGACTGCATAGTCTTCAGCACATTGAGCACCACCTCCTCCGGCTTGCTCTCAGCGGAACCACACCCAGCGAAGCTGAGCATCGCCCCGACACCAGCCACTATCATGGCTACCTTGATTAACTTACTCATTTACTTGTTTTCCTTTTTGTGTTGTCCTTTGTTGTGAATCTGATGGACGTTCAAGGACTTACGGCATCCATCAGCATTGTCAGAATGACAAATTCTGAAGTTGATTTATTACTCCCTCCGTGGGATCAAAACTCCCGCCCGAGCAAGAACCTTGATTCCCCTTAACTGCGTTTCGTGTAAACTGAAGTTGGAGCGAACCTTGCGGTGCGAATCGTGGCGAACGCGCATTCTTCGCATTCTCGTCGCCCTGCATCGCATCTTCAAAGGCATTGGCAAAGACAGCACCAAGTCCTCCTTGCAACGGCGTGTAGTCGATTGTATGCTGGTTGATGGCCTTGCGAACCGTGCGCTGAAAATCCTCGCCGCCTTCTGGCCTGCCCACGAAATACCGAAGCATCTCACCTTCAACGGTCTCATAATCCGCAACCCTCTGTCTGACCTCGCCTTTGGAAACCATTCCACTCCTGAACGAAATCCCCAATTTCGACTCCACGGCTCGCTTAAGGTCGTCAAATGTTCCAGCCTTGAAATCGACGATCTTCCTGACAATACGCGGCGTTAGCGTCAGCCAATGTATTTCCCGGCTATCGGCATTCGCCCAAGCCAAATCGCGACCGTTTCCATCGGCGATGCACAATGTGTCACCATCCAGATAAAGGGATGGCTTGATGTCTCCATAGCGCGACAACATCAGGGCGTATGCATCCTCGACATTGAGTCCGAGATAGAATCCACCGATATTGATACACACGTCAGGACAGTTAGGCTTTACCTGACGAACTTCCTTATACACGACTTCCTTCGCCGAGCCATCATTCAATCTATTCGCCGTAATCAGCCGAACGCCACGCAGTTTGGCGTTTGCGGCAATCTTCTTGAGGTCGTCTTCACCGGAAACCTCGTCAAGCATTGAAAACAGATCGCGGTTGTATTTCAATGCGGCGATTATCTCCTCAGCATCGCTGTGCCCCAGCGCTACCAGACGTTCTGACGCCGATTTTTTGATATCGGCATCCTTGTCATCCTTGCGCAACTTGCGTAGAATCCCAATATCCTTTATGCGGGAGATTGCAAGCTTGCGAATCTTCATTGCGCTTTGCCGTTCATTATTGCTCATCCAATCTATCCGGTTCGATACGAGATCATAACCGGATACGGACGCATCATACGGGCAATCATTCAAGCGATCAAAGGCAACGGATGCAAGCCAGCGGTCAGACGTCATCCTCTCAACTGCAACGTATCGGGCATTGAACATCGGAGAAGCAAGAGCGATTCGTGAAAGGACGGCTTCGTCCTTGACCGGGGCCATCAAGTCGCGCATTGCATCTAGTTTGACATCAGACTTGATGACATCACACGGACAATAAAGTTCTGTGCGGTTGCTTTTCTTGACGCGCTGCGGCAATTCCTTGTCGCAAAACACTGTTTCAAACGCCTCCTGGCACTTGACCTTCGACAATATCTTCATAAAGTCCCTCGCGTCAGAGTACTTCAATGCCGCAGCAACAATCTCCGCATCAGGGTCGGCAATGTGGTCATATACTCTCAATGCAAAATCCTTGGGCATGGAGTATTCCTGCTTTTCGGAAACGAACATACGCTTGAACAGGGAGGCAAGCGATGCTTGGTCTGAATCGTCCAATTTGCCAATTGCGGCGGCAATCGCGTCGAGGAATATTTCCGCTCCGACACCTCGCGTCGAAACAAGAAACTCACGGATGCTTTGCTGGTCGTTTTGAGCCGCGACAATCTCGCACAACACCGAATTAAGCGGATTCTTCTTTTTGATGCTTCCGTAGTAGTCGATGAAAGCGTCCTCTTCACTACCAACCGACGAGCGATTTCCTCCTGGGAATAGCGATGTGCGTATAGAGGGTGCATTTCTGCCGTAGGAGCTTTCTTCTTCATGGAATTGATTAAAGAATGAGGTCAGCCTTGCGAATTCAGACGGTTGTGCAAGACGCTTCTTTGCCGTTTCGTGTACCGCATTGCCCGGGTGCACCTTCTGCTTCAATCTGATGTGACTATCGTGTGTATAATAGTTTTCGCCCTTGTATTCAAGACAGCCCTGCTCCATGCCGGAATCGATGTACACACACCCATCTTGCCATGTCGCGCATTTCAAAATCCAATCAAGGCCGTTCAAACGATTCACCGCCGCGACGCGAACGTCATCAAGATAATGTTCCTCTGTCAGAAATGCATTGCAGTAGCTACCGCTTTTCTGTCCGATGTACACGCCGACATTCATCGCAATCAGAAACAGCTCCTTGTCGTCCGACAACTCGACAACCGCACGAGTGCGAGTTGCCGGGTCGTCAGACTTAAGCGGAGATGTGCAACCAAGTGTCGTCGCCAACAACATGGCAACGCAACTTACTCCTATTGGGAGGATCCTCATTGCACATTCCATCGGGTTGTGCGCTAAGCTTCAAAGCACATCAGAGCCGTCACCCTCTGCGGCTCTCAATGCTTCTACTTCCTCCTTGGCTTGAGATTCAAGCATGGTATTAGTAACTGTCATTGTCATTTTTCGAGCCTCTAAGAACATTTCAACCTTTAGGAATCCGAATGATGCAAAAGCCTTTCTATCCCAGATTGTAAACTTGTCGCTATCCTTGATTATCACATCATGGAATTTGCCACCAAATTTCTTCGCGATTACATCACAAGTTTTCTTGAATTCACTTACAGCTTCTTCCTCCTGTGTTTCTTTTGAAAAATCTTCGGACTCCCATTTGAAGCGAAATACCCTATGGGTGGTAATTGATCCAAACAAATTTATACGACCAAATGCATTCTTTCCCGTAAACTTGCGGAACGGTTTCTTGGGGTCAACATATCCCTCTACGGCACCGCCGTCCTGCATTCTACTTGCTTTATCTATATTTGCGACTTCTTCAACAGTCTTTCCAAACTCAATACCCAAAAGCGATTTTGGCGTCTCATCCTCGGTCTTCTTTATCTTCTTTAACATGTCAACAAGCTTACTTGCGTTTCCCTCGCCCGCCGCTACTGCCTTTTCAGCCCATTTCAAGGCTTCGTCAACATTCCTGTCGACACCTTCGCCTTGGCTCAATTTCAATGCATAGACAAATTGCGCTGTTGGCATCCCACCCTTCGCGGCCTTGCCATATAACTCAGCGGCTTTCTTTATATTCTTATCCACGCCATTCCCATTTTCATAAAGGCGGGCAAGGTAACATTGCGCATACGCATTACCCTGCTTGGCGGCCTTCTCATACCACTCTGCGGCCTTTGCAAGGTCTTTTGTCATGCCACAGGAACCGGCCTGACAGAACACGCCCATGTTAGCCTGTGCATAGGAATTGCCTGCCTCGGCGGCTTTCTGATACCATTTCAGTGCTTCTGCTTCATTCTTATCTACGCCTTGACCAGATTGGAGCATTTGCGCATACTGTGCCTGAGCCATGGCATCACCAGACTCAGCCTTTTGCTTGATTCCTTCGACAGTTGAAGCAGCTTGCGCGCGTACAAACGCGACCGTCATAAGGCTTGCCACAGCAACAACAATGGTTGTCGTTTTCATTGTTTATCAGTTCCTTCCTTCTGCCCTCGACCTTGTTCACGGGCAAAGAAAGAGGGCACAATCCCTGCCGTGTTTCCGGTGAGGCTGTAGGATGCCCGGTAAGAACCACGGAAGAAAAGCGCCCATTGGGCGCATTCTCCACTCCGTTATGGGTCTTACCGATACAACTTCCTACATTCCACCGGTAGCCAAAACGATGCGTAGAACGCAAAGTCTTAAATTGTCTGCCGCGTAGTATAGCAAATTTCCGTCCGTCTGTGGGCGGCAATCTGCAAATACTTATCGCAGCGCCGAATCCAAGCCTCTGCCTCTCCTTCCGTGGGAAAGGGGCAAACCTTGCCTCTATACCATACTGCCGCCCCGCGCCAAAATCTCACGCGGGAAATTAGTGGTTAGTGGTTAGTGGCTAGTGGCTAGTGTCGGGCAAGAGAGAAATGGAACGGCTATGACCACAGTACGGACATTGGCACTGCCAACATCCCATTACCGAAGGAAAGCGTTTCGCGCCCTGAATATAGGACGATGCCGACAAATCGGCGTCCCTTGGCCAAATGGTCGCGAAACCACGCAAGATGCCGGAAGTCATTCTTTCCGACGCCTGAACCGGCTTTGACCTCAACTCCCGCAAGATTGCCGTCTGCGTCCTCAACAATGAAGTCTATCTCACGTTTGTCAATGTCGCGGTACTGGTAGAGCGAGTAGTCTCCAGACAAATCAATCTGTGCGGCAAGTTCTGCAAATACAAATGTCTCGACAATCTTGCCAACCTTGTCAGCATCGAGTTCAATGTCCTTCATGCGCCAATTCAGCATAGCCGCCATAAGGCCGGTATCACACATGTACCATTTCGGGCTCTTGCCGATACGCGCATAGTCCGACCCTGCCCAGGCCTCCACGCATTCGCAAAGATAGTAGCGTTCCAGTACCCCAAGATACTCCCTGTAGGTGGATCGGGAAAGTCCGCACGCAGACTGAAGCGCGGCGGAATCGACAAACTTTGACGACCACGCGGAAACGGCTTTAAGCAAGTCATAGAGCGCACGCTGCCGACGTATGCGCTCGTCGTTTTTGATGTCTTTGGAGAACAGCGACTTGACATAGTCCTGAAACCATTCACGCCTGTCCTCTGGCGACAGCCTGACCACTTCGGGATATCCCCCGCGAAATGCAAGGCCCAGTACTGTTCTCTTGTCACAGTCAGGATACAGGCTGTCATAATCGTTTGCAAAGAGCCTGGCGAGAAACTTTGGCTCCACGCCCAGAATCTCTCCCTGCGCAAACGTTCTCATGCGTATGTTCTTTACGCGTCCTGCAAGGCTTTCATCAGCCTCCGGTGCAGAATATATGTCAGACGAGCCCGTTATGACGTATTGCCCAGGTTGGCGATTTCTGTCGACTACCAACTTGATTTCCGAAAGGAGCTCCGGGGCCTTTTGCACCTCATCTATGACCATTGGACCATTGCCGTCATATCGCACAAAACTCTGCGGATCAAGAAGTGCCGCCTCGCGAAGTCTCTTGGAATCAAGACTGCGGATTTCCACCTTGCCATCAAAGAACATTTCAAGCAATGTCGATTTGCCGCATTGCCTTGCACCAGATACGATGACTACACGACGTGTCTTAAGCGCCTTTTCAAGAACACGAAGATTCCATCTTGTGATATTGTCCATATGTTTTTCCTCTTGAGCAACCTGACCCCACGTAGTATATCACAACTCCGTGAATTCGTCTATTAGGAATCCGAGAATTTGTACATTAGAAACCTGATGATTTGCTCAATACAAACTGACAGCCGACATTTGGACGGGCTATTGCAAACGTATGTGGCCGCAGTCCCAAACCCTGCCTCTTCTTCTGTGGCGCGGGCATTCCCCGCCTCTATACCATACTGCCGCCCCGCAGCGAAATCTCACGCGGGAATTTAGTGGCTAGTGGTTAGTGGTTAGTGGCTAGTGGTTAGTGGTTGGCCTCAATCGGCGAAGAGGCCGTCTGCCGTAATCTCTGATTGCACTGCGGATGAGTTTTCGTCATGCCGAATGCCAGAAGGAGTGACCATTGTGGTGAACACCGCTTTGTCATGGGAAACCTTTTCCGCGAATGTCTGGGCTCGCTCTACAAGCCTTTCCGCATAGTCGGCGGAAATCGCATACCTCCCCTTTGAGTACTTCATCTCGCATAGGTTTACGACGCCATCGTTGCGGTCGATGACAAGGTCTATCTGTGCGCCCTTGTCGTCCTCATCTTCCGCAAAATGACGCCACGCATATTCCTCCGTGACAACTCCAGATATACCCAACGCCTTCTTCATCTGCGCAACATGGGCCAGGCATACTGTCGGAACGTAGGGCTGACAACAACATATTTCGCTCTTTATCACGACCTATGAGCATAATACCTCCATTTAAAACATGAGAATTATACTTTATTTTTTGCGGCAAGTCAACCCCAGAGATACTTGCCGCAAATTATAATGCGCGAAGAACGACAGAATCGGAATCAAGATTCAGCGTATCAAATCGGATTCTTAGCGACTCGTTCTTCATTAGTCAGCCGCCCGCGCTCGGGCCCTTGCGATCTTCGCGGTTCGCGCGCACCCTCTTGCGACCTTGCTTCGCAAGGCTCCTCGCTTTGCTCGTCGGGGAACCTGACGGCTTCGCCGCAGGTGCATCTTGCGCTCAGCCAACCTGACGCCTTTGGCGCAGGCGAATCGCGCACGGGAATGTAAATGAGGATAACATGAGTATTGTTCACAAATCACAAATATCAATTCGGGAGGGTCGCGCTCCTGCGCGACCGCTCGTTTCGGACGCGCGGGAGCGCGTCCCTCCCATTTGTATTTGTGTCAATTGTGACATTTGTGAACAGTGAAGTTATAGGCAAGGTTCACTGCAACAGTATTGCCAGCATACTCATAAAACCGCCTCGCGCCGAAATCTCACGCGGGAATTAGAGGGTCGTATTGCGCAGGTCCTTGGCTTGTTCTTCGCTCATCTGCTCCATAAGCTCCTGCACCGTCTCAGGCCCGCCAAATCGCACCTGGTTGTATGCCCCGTCATACATCCCCGTGAAATCCCGAACATGCAACGACCATGGCTTGCTTCGCACATTTATGAAATTAAGGTAAACTCCATTGTCCAGCCGGTACTGTATGCCGTTTTCCGGATAGAGCCGCTTCGTGCGGTTGAGCAACACGCAATCCTTCAGACGCAAAATCGCCGTCGTGGGACAGAACAAATCGGCATCAAGAGTTCCAGGACCATAAACCTGATATTCCCTGCCGCCTTCCAGGATAATCGGCTCCGCAAGCATCACCTTCTTCCCCTCCAGTCGCCTGACGCTTACGATGGGCATGTTCGTTGAATCCCCCACAGACTTATTGTCTTCCTGCGTTCGACGGACAGACTCTTCTACATGCTGCTTCACCTTCTTCGACATCTTCTCCGCCCTGTCTCGCTCTTGCATCAGAAGCTGCTCTCGTTTTCTACGCCGCTCTTCGTCATATTTCACTCTCTCCATCAGAGCCTGCCACTTTTCATCACCCTCATCAAGCATCCCTTGTCCGGGATATTCCCGCTCCGGCTTGACGTGCTCGTCTGTCTTCCGCTGTTTCTTTGCAGATCGCTCATCTGTCTTCTGTACACCCTCTCGCTTGACTGTCAGCTGCTCAGCACCAATATCTGCATGACGAGGTTCGACATACGGCATCGCCACCACGACGAGCAAAGACACCATCAGTCCAATTGCATACCATATCCAGTGCCGCCGACGTATAGCCCTTGCGAGCGCAACAACGGACTGATAACGGTACGAGGGGATGGACGACGTGGCGCGTTCGATGATGCGTTTCCACGCTCGCGGCGGTCTGCCGCCGAAACAGCGGTCGGCCAGCACGCCGAGCGCATGGATGTCGGATGCCTCCGTCGCCTCGCCGCGCTCCATCTGCTCCGGAGCGCCATAGCCCGGCGTACCGACGCCACCGATGGTGAGTTGGGAGTTTGTGAGTTGTGAGTTTGTGGGTTTTGTCTCCTTGACGAGACCAAGGTCGGCGAGAACGGGGACCGGTAGGGACGCGCGTCCCGCGCGTCCGCGGTCACGCGGGACGCGTGACCCTACCAAGCGCCACAGGATATTGCCTGGCTTGATGTCGCGGTGTACGTAGCCGAGAGCGTGAAGCTCCCCGGCGGCCTCGCACACCTTCAGCATGAACTTTGCCACGGCGCAGTCTCCCGTCGGCAGTTCGCCGGGCTCCAACAATTCCATCGCGATATATGCCGTGCGATTTATCGCGCCGCAGCTTTGCGTAGGCGGATTCGCCTCGCCGTATGCGAAGAACCGGGGAAACGCCTTTGACTTCATCTGGGCGAGTAGCTTCGCCTCGCGCTCGAACCGTTCCTTCGCCCGATCCTCTTCCCGCACCAGCACCTTGACGGCGGCAGACGTTCCGAGCGTCACATGCTCCGCACAATAGACTTCGCCATTGCCGCCGCGTCCGATGAACGCCGTCACGCGCCAGTCGCCGAATACGGTCCCGGCGGCGAAGCGTCCGCCATCCGCGACAGGCGCATGCGCGGCGCACAGCGATTCTAGTGAATCGGCGGCGTTGGGACACGCCATACCATCGGCGGGCAGGGGTCTGCCCGCCCCACCGGACTGTTCAGGATTCGGCGGCATTCTCGAGCTGCTTCACGATTTCGCGGAGCCGCGCCATTGCGCGGCTCTTCGCCTGATCGACGGCATGACGCGACATCTTGAACGCCGCAGCAACTGATTCCGGCGACTCGCCGTTTATTGCCGTGCGCTCGAAGATGCGCTTCGTGCGGTCGGCGACAGATCCGTCGGCAAGAAACTGTCGCAGGGCAATCTCGAAGACGGCTTCACGGTAGGATTCCAAGTCAAGCGGCGGTTTCATCGAAACCGCCCTACCGGCGATTTCCCTCTGCCGTTCCTCAGTGCGCAGCATCCGCATCGCCTTGTTGCGGAGAATGCCAGTAAGGTAGTTGTGGAAGTGGCCCTTCTCGTCCGGCGCGTAACGGTAGTTCGGAAGCACCTTGCACAGCGCGGCGAACGTCTCTTGAATTACGTCGTCCGCCTCGACGGACGGGAAGCGCTCGCGCATGAACGCCTCCATCATCGGACGATACCGGGCGACGAACTCGCCCCAGCGAGGGTGCTGCGCATCCTGCGCGATGTCACGCAAAAGGGTCGTGGACGTGGTGGGAACGGCTGCCATGTGAAGCTCAAAAAAACTTGAATTGTCTGCCGCGTAGCATATCAAATTCCCGTCCGTCTGTGGGCGTGAATCTGAAACCCTAGTTGCGGCCGTTTCAGGGCCGCCAAATCGCACTTGCCCAGCCGGTACTGTATGCCATTTTCCGGATACTTTCGCAGCCGAATCCATGAACGGTGGAGAGTTTGGCATGTATGAGATTTGACAAACTCCGTGAAAACAGCCTCCGCCAGATGAAGGCGGAAGGTGTCTGCACGTAATAAGTTAACAAACATCAAAGAGATTGATACAATTCTAAATTAAAAAAAAAATTAAAGAAAGGAGATTACATCATGAAACTCGATGAAACTACTGTCATTGGATTCCCCACCACTGAAGACTGGGCGAACCTGTACCAGAAACTCCGCAAGTCACTTGTGTCCAGTCTCAGCGGCAAGTACTGCCTTGCCGACAGGGAAGACGCGGTGGAGGAGGCCTTCCACAAGCTGATGCACAAGAAGGACATTGAAGCATATGGGGACAAGAAGCCTCAGACCGAGGCCGACTGGTTTTGGCAGCTCCGTTGGCAGGCCCGCTCCTTTCTCAGCCACATGAACGAATTCGTCAAGCGCCATGCGAAGTACATCGAACGCGCGGCCAAAGACATGTTCGGCATGATCGCGGCCGTCCAAGGTCTTGAGCTTGACAATGCGATATACCGCCATGCACTGGCGAAGACTCTTGAAATGCTCTGCAAGGAGCAGGACATTTCCCGTCGCAATCTTTGCATCTACACACGTGTCGCACTCTGCAACGAGTCGGTAAAGTCCGTCAGCCGTCGCTTTCACGTAACCGAGAACCATGTCTATCAGATCAAATTCCGCATGAAGAATCTGCTCCGCAAGCATGGCATTGACTGCTTTCGCCGCGCCCTCCGCGAGGAGCATCCATTTTAGGGACAGTCCCCATTATAATAGGTATAATAGTATAATATAATAGGGGACAGTCCCCACCATGGCAACATCGAATCATGGCATTTCTATCTTCATCCCCCTTGATTTGGTCGTTTTCACGCCGCCATGCCCAGCATCGCCGCCAGCCTCCAGCCGTGCGAGGCGAACCCGATCCCGTCCACCGCCCTCGCCCTGGCGCTCCGCGACCTCACTCGGTCCGCGAACAGCCCCAGCATCTCCGCCACGAACGCCGCGCTCCCCAGTATCTTCCCGCTAGATATCTGCGCTATCCGCCTCATCAGCGCCCCATCCTCAAGGGGACTGTCCCCGCTTGAGAGGCCCAGGACGGAGAGAAGCCACTCCCGGCAGCGGAGCGCGAACGCGCTGCCGCGCCTGGCCGCCCCCACGGTGTTCCAGGCGTAGCCCTCCGCGCGCCTCGCGAGCCCAGCCCTCACCGGGTTGAGCTCCACGTACGCCGCGCAGCGGCGAAGGTACTCCGCCCCGCCTATGAGAGTGCTCCTGAACCGCCCCTCCCATAGAGTGCCGGGGTAGGTGCGGCGCCTGCGGAAGAGACGCCCGAACTCCTCCTTGAACGTCTTCACGAATTGGCTCAGGTCGTGCATCCTCGCGCGCAGCCTGTCCAGCTCGGCCTCGGCCGCCGCCGCGCCGCCGCTTTCGCGGAGGCTCCCGAGCCGCGCCTCAAGCTGCGCCCGAGCCTTCCCGCCCATCAGCGCGCCGTACCGGCGCAGCACCTCACCCTCGGGGACACTCCCCTCGCGGAACGGCACCTGGACGACTATGTGGAAGTGGTTGTCCAGGAGGGCGAACGCCCCCACGTTCACCCCGCTGAACTCCGCCGCGCGCTCCAGCGCGTCGAGCATGTCGTCCTTGACGCCCGCGCCCGCGAGCAGCATCTGCCTGCCGGACACCCGCGAGGTGACGTGGTGCAGCGCGTCGCGGTCCGTGAACTTGATCCTCCTTGTCCTTGCCATATGGCCCTCTCCTTTCGCTTGTGGTTG
>JAFRBA010000094.1 GCA_017405115.1 Kiritimatiellia bacterium | reverse complement strand
TTTGCTGTGCCAAGATGCTGATGAAATGTATTTTGGTGTTCTTAGAGAGCGAGTCAGTGAGTTCAAAAATTCAAAAGAAGGGAGGTACGTTATGTGCAAGGCAATGGAAAGAATTGAGGCCCGCGGCGAGGCACGCGGCGAGGCACGCGGCGAGGCCCGCGGCAAGCGCGAGACCATGCTCGCGATGGCAACGCGGATGCTGAAAGACGGCATTCTTGCGTTGAAGGACGTCGCGAGGTACTCCGGTCTCTCGCTCGCGCAGGTCAAGAAGCTTCAGGCGTCGATGGCGTGACGGGACTCGCGACCAGTCGCGTGTTCGTTCCTTCCGCGAACGAGACATATTCCTACGACGCGGACGGAAACCAGACACTTGTCACTACCGGCACCGGCGCATGGCAAGTGGAGTACAACGGCGAGAACAGGCCGGTCAAGTGGACCCGTGTTCCACCTGACTCCTCCACTCCCAACTCCACCACTCCCACACTTGTCTCAATGACATTCGACCATCAAGGACGCCTCAGACTTTACTGCATAAGGTTATGACAATGCACGGGCGAAAGATCCTGGCGGTGATTTTCTTGCTCATGGCTTTTTTTATTGTGGCGTGGGGATATTGTGCGATGATGATTAGATCTGTTGTTTGGGTTTTTATTCTTCTGTATCGTTTACTTGAGGCATGTGCGCATTGTTGAAGGTGTCTGGCTATGGCTGCCTTCAAGCCCTTCGCGGCGCGGATGCCGTCGGCGTGCCATGCTCGCTTTGGGGTAAAGACGACACGCTGAAAATTATTTTCCGGATTTGAACTTAATTTGAACTTTGTTTGGTATACTTCCCGCGCAATCCCGGCGATGGGCGTTGGGTGTGCGTCAGGGAGAATGGATGGGCATATCTTGGTTTCGCAGATTTGCGGTTCAAGTCGCTGAAAGTGTATGGCGTCTTGTCGGCTTCGCGCTAGTCGTTGCGACTATAGCGCTGTTGCTTGCCGGATGTCGCAGTTCAGTTTCACCGGTCGGCGGTGGCGCGGCTCCAGCAAACCCAATCTCCGTCGCCTCCGCCCACTACTTTCCGACTGACGACGGCAAAGACGACGAGACGTACGAAGTCGTCTTGCGCAACGCTGGCACCGCGCCAGTAGAACTCACCGCCGCGATTCTCGACGGACGCGAACTGAAGAGCGCCAATCCTTCGTCCGCCGCAGCGCTTAAGTCGTTCTCGTTCGACGTCGGCGGGCGTTCCGCCGCGCAGAGGCGCGTCCGCAATCCATCCGACCCCGACGTGCGATGGTGGCAGTTCTATCCGTCTCCGACCATCCAGCCGGGCGGCTTCGCCTCTTTCATGGTGAACTTCATTGGCAGCACAAGGTCGCATTCGCTGGAACTGCGCACGGCCGACGGCTCGGTGCTTTGCCACAAGATTCCGCGTCGCGTCCCAGGCGGGCGCGCCGTCACGTATCTCGCCTTCACCGGCGACGGCAGCACCGCCCTCGTCCGCCACTCGAAGGGCGCACCGCCCTGCGGCGTGTCGGTGAACGGCAAGGCCGTCGCCGGGGCGCGGGCGCTTTCGCCTTCAAACGCCGGGCTCCCCGGCGGTGTCGTCGTGCCGCTCGAGCGTCCTGTCGCGAAGGGAGACCCCGTTTTTGTCGAACTGTCGTTTACGGATGGATCGCACGCATCGGCGTTCATCCGCGCAATGCCGGGAGTCTACAGCGTAGCGCCGTTCGGGAACCATGACGACGAACTACTGCCCAAGGACGTCCGCAACCGCTTCGGCTTCGACGACACGCTTGCTGTCCACAGGCTTCCGCACGACGTGGCGTGCGACGACACCCGCACGAAGGAGCACGGCGCGAGCGCTGCGGCCTGTCTCGTCTCTCGCAAGATGCACTTCGCAGCGCACCCCGGCGAACTGTCTGGCGTCGACTTCTGCACCGGGCTGTACAAGGGAGAGTGGAACATCTACGCGCCGATGGCCGACGCGGTATTCTCAAAGCCGTACCGACTTCACTGGGGCGCGACACCGGCGCGGTTCATGGAAGAGGAGGACGCGATGGTAGACGAGGCCGTGCGGCGCGCAGCCCCGCGCCCGGTCGCGTGGGTGCCGGACAGGTTCCGCCGTGCTGCTGAGCTTGACGGTCGCGAGTTCGAGCAGCTTGCGTGGTGCGCGCTCATGCGCGGGGCGCGAATCGTCAGGTGCCACCATTGGAAGAACGACTTGGTGCGTCCGTTCGACGGCAACCCCGGGCTTGAGGAGGCGTGGATGCGATTCAACGCCGACTTCCGGAGGATGCGCCCTCGCCTCGAACGGCTGATTCCTGCACGAGGATGGACCGAGCGTAACGCGCGCGTCGCAGTCCTTGAAGGGTGGTGCGCCGACGAGGGGGTGCTGCTGCTTGTGCGGAACCTCGACTACGACAACGGGCTGACAGTGCTTTCGAAGCCTCGTGCGCATCCGTTCGCGTCGGCCAGACGCGAAGTCGTGACGTTCGGCTATGCGCCGCCGAAATGGCTGAAGCCGGGCGCGGCGGTTGACGCGCTTGATGGTTCGCCTGTCGGGGCGATCTCTGGTCGCGGGCGCATTTCGCTGCGGCTCGAAGGGCTGGGCGACTTCCGCCTAGTGTGGATTCCGGCGGCGGACGGCGGCAAGTCTATTTTGTCAACAAAGGAGGAAGTGCCATGATCAAGCAGTTGGTAGCATCGGCAGTCGCTGCGGTTTCGACCGTTGTCTCGGCAGGTGCGGAGGATCAAGTGCCGTTCGAGAGCGTACGGACGGCATATTCAGCATTCGCGTCGACGACAAACGCGGTGGTGCAACAGTCGGCATACGCTTACGCGAGGGGCGCAGACATCCAGCGCGCAGATGAACTCGGCTGGCTTAGGGCCATGGCGCGCTCGCTCGGGAAGGAGGGGGAGTGCGGGGATGTGTGCATGTCTCTTGCGTCCTCGACCAACTCGGCGTTGCGCATTGCCGCGCTGTCGTGGATCTGCGACATGGCAAAAGGCTGGGACGCCGACAGGGTAACGGAGCTCGTCGACAAATGGCTGGCCAAGGCCGAAGGGGATGTCGTCGCAACGGCATTCCTGCTCTGCCGCAGAATGGAGGCGCGGAGGCGGGCCGGCGACATGGATGGTGCGGAGGATGCAGCGGCTGCCGTCATGTCGTTTGGCAAAGAAGTGCCGTGGACCTACTTCTCGCAGGCGTGCTTTGCCCGTGCGGAAGCTCTTGTGAAGACCGGCAAGGCCTCGGCTGGAGAGGAGATGCTGGCGCGCCTTATCGAATGGGACGATGTCGCCTCCTCCACCGTCGCGCGGCGGCTTGTTGCCGATGGGATCGGACGGGACATGGCTCTGCGCTTCGTCTCTGCCATGAGGGAGAAGATGTCGAAGGTCGAGGTCGCGGACATAAATGCGTTCAAGATGCGTGTCAATGTCGGAGCACCGGGGATTGTGGAGCTGCTTGTCCACGCCGGGCGGCTGGACGAAGCGCTTGGAGAGTGCCGAGTCATGCTTCTCACAGCGGTGTCGCAGACGGCGTACGTCAATGCCGTGCGGCTGACTGCCGACGTGCTCAAGCGCATCGACGGCAATCTCGGCCGCGCGTCTGCGTTTCTCGATTCGCAGAAGTCAAACCACGTCGTCCGTGTGGCGTTCCCAATACCCGCATGTCCAGCGCTTTCAGATCCTGTCCGTGTCGCCGAACGCGAGAAGTGCATCGCCTATGCCAGGGAAAACGCGGCGGACTGGAAGGCGCATCTCATATGCGCGTACCGCCTTCTCTGGGCTGACTGCGCGGAGGACTCGATCCGCGCGGCGCTGGACGCATTTGCCCTTGCGCCTTTTTCCGAGAGGGATCTTCAGGTGTGCGCCGACGCCGTCATGCACCCGTTTTCCGTAATGACCCGCGATCAGGCGAAGGTTGCCGTCGTGCGCGACTACCTTCTCTACGGAAAAGTCGGTCGCGATGGTGTGGCAGACACCGCCGACGACCTCTTGAATCCGGCTGAGTTCTATCGCTCCTGCACCACGCCTGAGCCTGGCGGTTCGAAATGACGGTGTTTCCGTTTTTTCTGTTCGCCACGGTGGCCGCCGGTACGTCGCATGCGAGTTCCATGGTAGACCGCATCTACGGGGCGATGCGCGATGAGGTGTTGTTCTGCGACATGCCTCCGCCTTCGCTTTCGACATTGTCGTCCTGGGGCGACGTCGGCTTGGCTGAATCCGTGGCGCTTCGCATGGAGATGTGCGATTACACCTCGTGCGTGGAACGCGAAGTTTCGCTGTTGATGGATGCGACGTTGCCATTGAGTGTGGAGACTATCACGCCGATCTGCGAATGCCGAACTTCGTTTGCCGTAGAGCATCTGGTTCCGGCGCTCAGGTCCGACGCAGTGCCGGTGGCGGCTTGTTCCGGGCCTTGCCTTTTGCCGCGGGGCGTACGATGTGTTGCCGACGGCGCTGCCGCAGGGATCATGGCAGGCATCGTCTTTGATGGGCTGTGCGACGAATCTCTTCCCCCTCGTCTGCCGGAGTGGCGGCCGTTCCTTCTGGACATGCTGGCCGGGAGGGTTCCGACGAAGGACTTCGACCGTGCATTCAGTCTACTGCTGGGAACGTTCCCGGGAAGCGATGCCGGGGCGAAGACCTCTGCGTTGCTTAAATGGGCGGCAAGGCTTCCCCTCGCCAAGGATTCCGCAGATGTCTATCGGGCTCTGACGCGTCACTACATCGCGGGCGGGGAGTACGACCTTGCAATTGGCGCGGCGGACGCGATGGTTGGGTATCACGCGGGATATCTTCCGAATGCCCTTTACCTCAAAGGACACTCTCACGCCTTCGCCGGCAGGTTCGACGAAGCGCGGCAATGCCTTGCCAAGGCACTGGAGCTGAATCCGGTCGGGGCGGCGCATGCGCGCATACTCTATCTCCAGGCCTGGATGCTCATTCAAGAGGGCGACGTACAGGCGGCCGCGGCGCTTTTGCGGGATATCGTCTCGCGCCATCCGTCCACGAAGTACGCCAATCAGGCTCGTTCGATCCTTGTGTCGTTGGAGGGCTGACTACAGCTGTTGCCGTCGGAGCACTATGCCAGTCGTATTCTCAGTTCGGATTTCCCCGAGATTTCGCTTGCGCGGATCTGGGAAAAATATTTTCTGGATTTGAACTTAATTTGAACTTCGTTTGGTATAGTATCGCCGAAACCAAAACGAAGGTAATACAACTACAACGAAAGGTGGAACAATGACAGTGCTGCATAAAGAAGTGTGCGCGTCAGACTCTGATGCGGAGATCCGGATTGGATATGCGTCATGGGATAAGGGGAAGCGAAAACATATTTCGGTAAAGTTCACGTGGTTTGATAAGCGTGGACATGCCTGCAGAGGTGGTGAGGTGCCTGTAGAGGCATTGCCTCAGATGATTGCCGTTGCAATTAAGCACGGATATTTGAAGCAGTCAGAAATCACGATTGCTAAAAGTTGATAAGAATCTAACAAAAGAAAGGGTGTTGAGGCTATGAAATTAACTTCGACAGAG
Source organism: Kiritimatiellia bacterium (assembly GCA_017405115.1). The sequence goes on along the minus strand of JAFRBA010000094.1, from coordinate 1,479 downwards.
AAGTCGTATAAAATTGAGAAATACATTGCACCAATAGGTGGTTGCAACGTGCATAATGTACTTGATACGAAAGACGAGCCTATTCCAGATGGTTATAACTCGTTCCTGGACTATTGGGAAGTGAAATCTGGAGAGGCATGTCCAAAAGAGTGTCAAGCGATAAGTCTCCATCTTAAAGACGATCTAACGCCTGCAGACACGACCGATCTTGTTGGCGCACATGTGAGAATTGATGGGGAATTCTGCCCAAATGATCAGGCTTGGATTGTGCCACTTTGCAAGCATTGCAATCGTGATGAAAATGAAGACACCATATTGTTGCCTGAGGGAACTGTTCTTGTGCCAATAAAAATGGCTAAAGAGCATCTAACGGCAGGACAGTGAAGTCGGCTGTCCAATTTCTGTCAATATTGGTTGCATTGCTGGGCTTGTTTGCCGCCGTCGTGGCTAGGGCTGAGGATCTTGGCTACTCGTCGGACGGCGGGCTGGTGTCGTTCGGCGAGTTTGACTACGTCTACGACTCGGCGAGCAGGCTGACGGAGGTGTGGTCGAACGGCGCGAAGGTCGTCGAGAACCAGTACGACGCCCTCGGCCGCCGCGTCGTCAAGCGCACTCCCGAGGCGACGCACACGTTCGTGTACGACGGGTGGCTGCTCGTGGTTGAGCGCATCGAGCGCAGCAGCGGAATCCTTGAGCAGATCGACTATTGGTGGGGCAAGGATATATCCGGCACGCTCGACGGCGCAGGCGGGATCGGCGGGCTCTTATACATCAGAAAGAACGGATGCGATGTTTACGTTCCGCTCTACGACGGACACGGAAACGTGATGCAGTACGTTGACAAGCAGGGCACAATTGTGGCACAATACGCGTATGACGCATTCGGGAACACCATACAGAAGGGCGGCGTGAAAGCGGGCGAGCTAAAGATGCGCTTCTCGACGAAGTACTCCGACGACGAGTCGGGGCTCTACTACTTCGGCCACCGCTTCTACTCCCCGCGCCTCGCCCGATGGCTCTCCCGCGACCCGATAGAGGAAGACGGCGGGCTGAATCTGTATGTGTATTGCGGGAATAATTCGGTGCTTAATTTTGACAAGGACGGGTGTGCGTATTTTGCCTATAGGCCGCTTGACTCTTTTTTGCTCAAGAAATTCGTGTTAGTCAATAGACAAGATGAAATTGACAACACTATGATGGCGCATGAACAGTTGTTTTTTGAGGACGGTGGAATCCCAACAAATCTAGGTTTCTTTGACGACAATCAGGTTAGAGTGGATGCTTCTGGCATTCCATATAGAAAACCTCACAGCATGGGATGGAAAGATTGTGTTATGCGAAAGGCTGTGCGAGTGGTTAAACCGAGAAAGTACAAGTTGCTAGATGTAGATTTTCATAATTCCGTACAGCAGTATAATTGTCAGGACTGGGCAGATGATGTGCGATGGGCGTACTCCTGTATACTCAACAAAATTCCCT
>JAFRBA010000008.1 GCA_017405115.1 Kiritimatiellia bacterium | reverse complement strand
GCATGGTCGGCGAACCCCGACACGACGACGTCGGTTCCCGTTATGGTCTTGGCGCCGGCCCCGGCCTGGACCGCCTGCGGCCGAATCCCCCAGCTTGACAGCAGGGACACGAGGCCGCCCTCGCCAGCGACGCTCGTGAGGACGAGAAGCCGCCCGCCGCCGCGCAGATACGAGTCGAGGAGGCCAAGCTCCGCCCTGGAGAAGTCGTCGCGGGCGCCGGCGACCATGACGAGCGCGCAGTCGCGCGGTATCTGGTGGACGGTCGACAGGTCGATCGGGTCGTTGACATACCCCTCTCGCGCAAGGTCGCGCGCGATGTCGCTCATGCCGAACGCGTCGTAGCCGTCGAAGCTGCTCTCGCCGTGCCCGATGGTCCAGCAGATGCTGCGGCGCGGCGGCGGAGTGCTCAGCCTGCGGACCGTGGCGGCGCAGACACGCTCGCCGATTCCGTCCGCAATGGGCAGCACGACGATCTTCCTGCCCTTCTCGAAGACAAGGCTCTCAACGGCGACTCCGCGCCGGATGAGGCGCTCCGCGGCCCCGAGGTCCCACCGGGGGTCGACGAACCGTATCGTGAAGCGCGCGCCGCCGACGTCCTGCGAAGCGCGCTTGAGCGACCTGAGCATCCGCCCCGCCTCGCGGAAGCGCGGGTCGCTGCGCGGCAGGAAGCATATGGCGGTTATGTCGCCCGACGACTCAGCGAGTATGCTGCGCGTCCGTGCGGAGAACGCCGCGGACTGCGCCCCTGACATGTCGAGCGTCACGTCGAACCGAAGCGCCAGCCGTGCGGCAAGCGCGGCGAACACGAGCGCGAGCAGGACCGCGAAGAGCGTCGACAGGCGGCAGGCGAGCGCGCCGCGGCCGACAAGCCGCAGCCCGGCTACGACCTTTGTCCCCACGAACAGCAGAACCGCCGCGCCAAGCAGGTAGACGACGCTCACGCCGACGGGAACCAGCCCCGACGCGAGGTCTACGACATACGCGTCCAACGGCATCTCCCCGAACGCCGGCCGCCCGTCCCGCGACCAGGCCATGAGACCGGCCCATACCGCGCGTGGCAGCGCAATCGTAAGCACGACCGACGTGAACGCCGCGGCCGCGGCGTGACGGCACATCGCGCTCAGCGCCACTGAGGCCGCGCACCAGAGCGCGCCCTGTACCGCCAGCGCGAGGAGAGCTGGCAGAAAGCCCACGAGGGCGTTGCCGGCGAGAGCGGACGGCGCAAAGCCCAGCAGGCACGCGAGCGACAGCACGGCGAAGAGGAGTACCGCCATCATCGCCATTGTCCACACGCCGAGGAACTTGCCGAACACCAGGTCGCGCTCCCGGACGGCAAGCGTCAGCAGCAGGTCTATGCGGCCGCTCTGCCGCTCGTCGCTCCAGACGTCCATCGCAAGGAACGCCGCAAGCGCAGGAAGCACCGGAGCGACGCTGAGGGCCCAAACGGCCGACAGAGGCAGGCGGCCGCCCTCCGCGTCCGCCAGGCCGAACGCGAACATCGCACCCGCGACCGCGAGAAACCCGCCGATGGCCAACGCCGTCGCATAGAGGCTCCTCGCGAGGCCAAGCGTCCGCCGCCATGTCACTATGACGGCGTTCACGAGCCTCCCCCCCGCAGTGCGTCCTGGACGCGCGACATTAGAACTTCTGCGTCAAAACCCGCCGCCTCCACCGTAGACGCAATGACTCCCCCGCGCAGCACGAGGAACCGGCTTGTCCATTTCGCGAAGTCCCAAAGCTCGTGCCCCGTGACGATCACGCTCGAGAACGCCGCGGCGTTGGACAGTATCTCGCCGGCCGACTGACGCATGTCGTCGTCGAGCCCGGCCAGGAAGTCGTCAAGCAGGAGAACGTGGGGACGCAGGAGCAACGCGTCCGCCAGCGCGACACGCTTGCGCAGCCCGGCCGAAAGCCAGTGGATCGTGGTGCGGGTCAGGTCGCCTATGCGGCATATCTCCACGGCCTCCGACACGCGGCGGCGAACGCGCTTCGCAGGCTCCCCCTTGAGCATGGCCCGGTAATGGAGGTACTCTTTCACCGTCATGTCTTCGTAGAGCGAGACGCGCTCCGGCATGTAGCCGATCTGGCGCCGGTATCGCATTGGGCGCGACAGGGCGTCCTGCCCGTCGATCATGACCACCCCGGAGTCCGGCACGGCGAGGGTCGCCAGCACGCGCAGAAGCGTCGTCTTGCCGGCGCCGTTGGCGCCGACCACGCTTACCGTCTCGCCCGGGGAGACGACGAACGACACGTCGCGCAGGACCGGCTGCCGCCGGTACGAGAACGCAAGGTTCCGCACCTCTATCACGGTGCCCCCCGCGCCTGTCCGCGCACCGCCTCGGACGCCGAATCTCCGCTACTGCATTTCATTGACTGTTATTATACCACATTTCCCGGCCAGGCGCCCGCCCGACGTTACATGACATACCAGAGCACGCAGAAGAAATGGCATATCGTACCCGCAAGGACGAAAATGTGCCACACCATGTGCGCGTATGGCAGCGACTTCCACAGGTAGAACACGCAGCCGATGGTGTACAGCCCCCCGCCGACGGACAGCCACATCGTACCCAGCCCGCGCAGCGACCGCACCAGCGGCACGATCGCCGCAAGCGCGGCCCAGCCCATCACGACGTATGCGCTCGTCGACGCGTAGCGGAACCTTCCGGTCGTGCGCAGCTTGAAGATCATGCCGAGCGCCGCAGCCCCCCACTCGATGCCGAATATCGACCACGCTAGCCCTGGATGCTCGGGCCTGAGCGTGACCAGGCAGAACGGCGTGTAGCTGCCGGCTATCAGGAAGAATATCGCCATGTGGTCCATCACGTGCAGCACGCGACGAGCCGGCGGATAGACTACGGCGTGGTATGCCGAGGAAATCGCGTACAGCAGGATCATCGACGCCCCGAAGATGGATGCGCTCGTCACCTTCCATGGAACGTCGACTCCGCTGCGGGCCCCCTGCCAGACAAGAATCGCCAGCATCGCCGCGCCGAGGTGGGAGCCCACGACGTGCGTCACCGCATTCGCGACCTCCTCTCCGTTCGTCTGGACCCTGTCAGCCTTGCCGCTCATCAAGTGTCTCCGCTTGCGGCGAAGGCCGCGATGACCTCCCTCGCCTTGGCGAGGGCCCGGCCCCTGTGCGAAATCGCGTTCTTCTCTGCCGGCAAAAGCTCCGCGAACGACTTGTCGTATCCGTCCGGGACGAAGAGCGGGTCGTAGCCGAAGCCTTCCGCGCCGCTCGGCCGCTCGGCTATGCGCCCGAAGCACCTGCCGACAGCCGTGTGTTCGCAGCCGTCCGGATCCACGAGCGCGACGGCACAAGTGAAGTTGGCGCGGCGGTTCTCAACGCCCGAAAGGTTCCTGAGAAGCAGCGCGTTGTTAGCGGGCGTGTTCGACGGCTCCCCGGCATAGCGAGCGCTCCTGACCCCGGGCGCGCCGCCCAGCGCCTCAACCTCAAGCCCGGAGTCGTCCGCCATGCACCACTCTCCAGGATGCCGCGGCGCTATGGCGTTCACCTTTATCCTGGCGTTGCCGACGAAGTCCGGCGCGTTCTCCTCGACGCCCTCAGGATCGTCCGCGACGATCTCGAAGGCCGGGAAGAGCTGTCCTATCTCCCTCAGCTTGTGCGCGTTGTGCGTGGCTACGAAGATTCTCATGCCCTGTATTATACCAAACCTCAGCGACGATAGCCGTGGCCATAGCCACCGCCGTAGCTGCGCCCGTAGCCGCCTCCGTATCCGCGACCGTAGCCGCCGCCATAGCCGTTCTGGCCGAAGCCTCCGCCCGGAACGCGGATCGTGGCAAGGAGCTCCGGCGGAATCTCCTGCACGAACACGGACGGGCGGACGGGGAACATCCCGCCGTCGGACATCTTGCGCACCTGCGGCGAGAAGAGGAAGAGACGGTCCTTCGCCCGCGTCACGACCACGTAAAAGAGGCGGCGCTCCTCGTCGGTGCGGTTCTCCTCTACCGCCCTTCCGCTCGGGAACATCCCCTCCGAGAGCCACGGCACTATCACCACCGGCCATTCCATGCCCTTCGCCTGGTGGACCGTCGAAAGCGTCACCTGGTCCCGGCCGGGGTCGTTGCGCGTCGCATCAAGGTTCGTCAGCAGGGCGACGTCCGCGAGGAACGCCTCCAGCCCGCCGGGGTTGCCCGCTATCTGCCCCGCGAGCTCCTTGAGGTCCTCTAGCCGGTCTTCAGCCTCCTCGTCGCCCCATTCCCGCCTTAGGTGAGACTCGTAGAAAAGGTCCACGAAGTCCTCAACAACCTCTCCGACCTCGTCCTCGGAAAGGTGCTCCTTTGCGCACTCGAAGCACTTCGACAAAGCCGGCCACAGCGGCTTCGCCTTCGCCCCGAGCAGACTACCGAGCGCATCGCGGCACTCGCGCGAGTTGCAGTCGAAGTTCCGCCCCAGGCGCTCCCAGCACTTGAGCGACCCCTTCGCCCCCATTCCCGGCAGAAGCTCGACGAGCCTGCGGAACGAGAGCTCGTCGCTCTGGCTGACGACCAGCCGCAGGTAGGCGAGAGTGTCCTTCACGTGGATCTGCTCGAACACGCCCACGCCCGACGTGATGCGGAACGGCACCTGCGACCGCGTGAGCGTCATCTGGATGTCTATGGACTGGAAGTGGCTGCGGTACAATACGGCCACGTCGCCGTAGCGGTAGCCGGCGCCGCGCATCTCGCCTATGATCCTGCGTATGGCGTCGGCCTGCTCGTGCCCGTCGTAGACCTGGTAGAGCCTCGGGCGCTCGCCGGAGGCGCCGCGAACAGGGCGAAGGGTCTTCTCGAACTGGTTTGGCGCATCGCGCATGACCACGTTGGCGACATCGAGGACGCTTGGCACGGACCTGTAGTTCCTCTCTAGCTTCACGACTCGGCATCCGCCCCAGCGCCGCGGGAACTCCATTATGTTCTCGATCTGGGCGCCACGCCATGTATAGATGCACTGGAAGTCGTCCCCGACGGCCATGATGTTGCGGTGCCGCGAGGCCAGGATGTCCGTGAACTCGGCCTGAAGGCCGTTGGTGTCCTGGTATTCGTCGACGAGAACGTGGAGAAAGTGCCCCTGGAGCATCTCGCGCACGTTGTCACGCTCCTTCAGCAGGCGCAGTCCGTTGACCAGCAGATCGTCGAAGTCCATCGCCGCCAGCTCGCGCTTGCGCGCCGCGTACTTCTCGGCGACCTTCTCGATCTCCTCCGGCGTGAACCCCGTGGCCGTCGTCTGCCACCGCGCCGCTATGAACGCGACCGGCCTCTGCTCGTTGGCCGCCTCGGATATCATCTTGGCGACGATCTCCTTCTTGGGGAAGTCCTTTGGGTCGGCCACGGTCGTCTTGATTATGTCGGCTATAAGCTTGCGCTGGTCGTCCTCGTCGATTATCTGGAACCCCGGCGGATAGCCGAGGGAGCCCCCGTATCGGCGCAGGATGCGGGCGCAGACCGAGTGGAAAGTCCCCGACCATATGGAATGCGCGGCGTCGCCCACGACGCCCTCGGCGCGGTCGAGCATCTCCCGCGCGGCGCGGTTGGTGAAGGTGAGGAGCAGTATCCTGTCCGGCGGGACGCCCTGCTCTATCAGATAGGCGACGCGGTGGACGAGTGTGCGGGTCTTGCCTGTTCCCGCGGCGGCAAGCACGAGAAGCGGTCCGCTGCCGGCAGTTGCCGCGGCGAGCTGTTCAGGATTCAGTAGCGTTGAGAAGTCTGTCATTTCTATATTTTTGAACTGAAGAACTACATCGCCTCTTCGGCGACGTGCTCCAGGCGGACAAGCTCCGCGCCCCTGAACTGGAACACAATCTGGTGCAGCGTCGTGCCGCGCGCGAGCGACGGAACGGCCCTGTCGGCGCGGTACTTCGCCAGCTGCGCGAGCGCCTCGGCCCGCTTCGCCTCCAGTTCCTCGCCCGACGCGTCCTTCGCGGAGTACTTCAGCTCCACGAGGTAGCTGTGCTGCACGTCGCCGTAGTGGTGGCGCTCCGGGAACAGGCAGAAGTCGCAGAACCCGCGCGAAAGCTCCATCTCCGGCTCCATCATGTAGAAGTCGAGGTGCCCGAACTCCGCCTGCATGTAGCCCTGGATGCGGTGCTCCCCCTGGATCCCGCCGCGCACCGGCGTCGTCGCCGCGAAGTCGTCCGCCAGCCTCCGCAGAAACGGCTCCCACTCGCCACGATACGCCATCGCAGACGCCTGACGCGACCAGCCGGACCAGTCCATCCGGCGCGTCCTCGCCAGGTTCTGGCGAAGGTAGTCGAACACCTGACGGCGAACGCATACGTTCGGAATCCGGAACCAGTCCATCCCCTCGCGCCTCTCCTTCATGGAGATGATGCCGTAGTAGTAGAAGAGCGACTTGAAGTTGTCGGGGTCGGGTATCCTGTCCGCAGGGAACGACTCCACGAGCGGGAACGACACCTCTCCGTCTGCGGCCAGCGCCTCCGTGACGGGCAGAGCGTCCTCGGATCTCTCCGCGTCGACGCGCCGCTGGATATCCGTTATCATGTCCAGCTTCGCGTAGTCCGTGCGGATGTTGACGTCGACCCAGTTCTTCGGCGCCTCGCCGCTTTCCACGAGCGACTGCAGGAAGTAAAGCACCATGTCGCTGTTGAACACGCTCTCCTTGCCGCGCCTCTCCTCGGAGAAGCAGTAGCCGTCGTACCACGGCTTTATGGCAGCGACCCACTCCGCAGGGTCCCCGCCCTGGTACTCGCCGACGCCCCTGAAGTCGGTGTAGAGCTTCAGGCACTCCGCCTCCGAGAAGCCCAGCATCGAGTTGAACTGCCTTTTTTGCGATATGTTGGACGCGATGTTGAAACCGCTCGTCAGGTCGTCCATCGTCACCGGCGAGACGCCCGTCATGTAGATGCGGTCGAAGTTCCCCTTGAACGCCTTGAACCACTCGCGGTAGAACCCCTGCCCGTGCGTCACGCCACGGTACTCCGGGCTCTCCTCCGAGCGCAGCATCGCGTTCGTGAAGTTGTCGTACTCGTCCAGCATCAGGTAGAGGTGGTAGCCCCTCCGTCGCGCAGCCAGGGCGATTGCCGTGAATTTCGCCGCAGCCGGAGCCTCTCTGAAGCCCTTTGCCAAATCTTCGCCGTAGAGATGCCCATACCTCGCCGCGAAATCATCGAGGCATGTGCCTATGTAGTTCTCGAAGCGCTCCTGCAGCGACAGGCCGGCTCCCCGGTTCACCTGCGAGAAGTCCATCGAGAGAACCTGGTAGCGGTTCTTGTTGGACGTCGGCGCCTTGGCGATCTCAAGTCCGCCGAAGAGCGCGTCGAAGCGATCCTTCTCCGCGACGTCGTAGTAGCACCTGAGCATGCTCGTCATGAGAGACTTGCCGAACCGCCGCGGGCGGACGAAGAACAGGAATCTCCCCGCCTGCTCCAGTAGCGGGATGTACCCCGTCTTGTCGATGTAGTAGAGCCCTTCCTCGCGGACAGTCTTGAAGTCCGCGACGCCGTATGGTATCTTGAGATTGTCGCCCATGGAGCGAATTATACCATATTCCGGACGCGAGATTAAGAACAGCGTACCGTTCCTGCCGTTGGTGAGAAGACAGAGTGAATGCGACTGCCCGCGAAGCGGGGAGTCGCATTCACTCTGTCGTGTCGCCTGGTTGCATTGAGTCTGCCAGTATCTGAGGGGGTTGCATTGTCTCTGCCATAGGCAGAGCCTAAGAGAAGAAAG
>JAFRBA010000093.1 GCA_017405115.1 Kiritimatiellia bacterium | reverse complement strand
GAGGCTGGCCGCGATGCTGGACGCGGCGGCGTGAGCATGTGCAAATGTCATGGGAGGTTTCTATATGCATGACATCAAGATGTGCAAGGGGGGACTGTCCCCGGATAGATGCGAAGGAAGACAAGGTAGCAAGATAGTGCGCAAGGGGGGCTGTCCCCGATGCAAGGAAGGAATGGAAGAAGTAAGGGATAATGGCAAGAATGGGTGTGTCCCTGGCAAGAAGGGGTGTGTCCCCAGCGGTGCCGACTGACGCCGATGCGACACTACGCGGAGACGCCATGGCGCAAGTAATGTTATAATACGCCGTGCATGGAGAAGTGCTGCACATTGAAGAAGATTGTTGCGGAAAAGCCGGCATGTCGGTTCCTTTGCCATACGGGAGGAAGCAATGAACGATGACTACAGCCTGAACGGCAGCTACGCCGGCGACGCGGCGTGGAGGGAGTGGTTCGCCATGTGCGCGGTCGAACGCTGCGGCGACAAGGCGGGCCCGCGCCTGCGCGCACAGGTCAAATCCGCGATGTTCGCGCAGCTCTCGCGATATGGCCTTTCCAGGGACGACGCCTGCGGAGACGACCCGGTCGCGGCGTTCGACTCGTATTTCAGGCTGAAGGGCTCGCGCGACGCAAGAAAGCCCCTCAAGCTGTACTTCGCCCATAGGATAAAGGTCGAGGGACTGCGCATGGTTGATTTCGTGTGCGGGACCCTCTTCGGTGCGCTTTCGGGACGCATCCACGACATCGCGATAGACTGGATCGCCACCCTGAAGGGATGGAAGCCTCGCTCCCTGCGAGACGAAGACGGGCGCCGCAGGCTCGTCTGGGAGAGCGCCGGAGCAGAGGACGTCGCGGAGCTCGAGCGCGCCGACGCGGCCGATCCTGCCGAGTTTCTCGACGTCGAGCCCCTGAAGGGCAAGGTTTCCGCGTTGCTTGAAACTGTCGCCAAAAAAATAAAAGCGGAAAAACAGTCCGTCGCGCTCCTTTACTATGCGACGGCACAGGACATACCGATCACGGCGACGGCAGTCCTCGAAGTGCTGCAAACGGCGAAGTCGCGCGCTTATGCGCTGAGGGAGAAGGCGATGGAGGCTTTGAGGCGGGAGCTCAAGAACGACGAGGACGCGGCAAGTCCGCTCTTCGCGCGCATCCTGCTAGAGGCCTGCGAGGCCGCCCTTGGCGAAGAATTCCGCGCGAAGCTGGGAGGTGCGGAATGAACGCGAAGGAAGTATTCGAGAGAGAATGGGCGCTTTACAGGCAGGGCGCGGCGCAGGGGGCGTTTGTCGCGGATGACGCCAAGAGCGCGGCGAAAGGCGAGTTCGACAGTGATGTGAAGGTCGGCGAGTATCGCATCTTCGCCGACATGAAGCGTCCGTTCGTTGCGCTGATAGTTGAAGAACGCGGATTGTCGGGCTGGCAGATCGTGCCCGTCTCTCCCTTTACCGTGCCCGCGTCGCCGCGCGAGATGCTCGTCGGCGAAAGGGTGCTCCAGCTCTGGAACTCGTGCGTGGCCTCGAGGAGGTTCGTAGAGCGCAGCTGGCGCGTCGATTCCGTCTCGGAGGCCGACCTTGCGGACGTGAAAGCGCGCATGGCGGTTGTCGTTCCAGGACTCATCGCCGCGGGCGGGGGCGTGGTTGCGAAATACGAAAAGGCGTTTCTCGTCTCGGGCGGCAACTTCGTTCCGCTTGTGGAAGGCAAGCCGAAGAGGTCGGCGGGGATCTGGCGGCGCTACGGAGGATGGAGCATCGCCGCGATGCTGATGATTTGCCTCGGCGCGACATGGATGCTGTATCAGGAGCAGCTGAAGTCGCATGAGGCGCTGCGACTTGAGAATATCCGCCGTGTAAAGGAGGGCGACGCTGAGGTGCGAGCGCAGAGCTATCAAGGCGAGATGCTGGAGGAGGCCGTGGTGGAATGCGAAGAGCCCGCGGCGGAGCCGCAGGTCGACACGCAGTCTCCTGTGGCGGCTTCGTGTCCGGCACCACGGGAGGCCAGGGAAAAAGCGTGCTGTGAAAGTGTCGTGGTGATCAAGTCACCGGTAACAATGAGGTCCATGTGCGGTTGCGTTCGGTCTGGAGAACGGGCGATGAGAGCCCCTGCCTACGAGCCCCCGATGTCTGACGGCTGCGGCACAGAGCGCTATGCGGAGTATCGCGAGAACGAGTTCCTGGACCCGAGGAGCGAGCCGCTTTCGACGTTCTCGCTCGACGTCGACACATCTAGCTACACGCTGATGCGCCGATACCTGACGGACCAGAAGCGGCTGCCTCCCAGGAACTCGGTGAGGCTGGAGGAGTACGTCAACTACTTCCGGTACAACTATCTGCAGCCGCAGGGCAACGATCCGATAGCCGTCAACTGCGAGCTTGCGGAGTGTCCGTGGAACAAGGAGCATAAGCTGCTCAGGCTCGGCGTGCAGGCGAAGAAGCTTGAAGGGAATGCGCTCCCGCCGTGCAACCTCACGTTCCTCGTGGACCGCTCGGGCTCGATGAACGGCAACAACGGCATGGAGCTTCTCAAGAGCGGGCTCAAGATGCTCGTCACGAAGTTGCGCGACGAGGACCACGTATCCATCGTGACGTACGCCGACGGCACGGACGTTCTTCTCGGCTCGACGCCCGGCAGCCAGAAGGCGAAGATACTCGGCGCAATAGACTCCCTCCGCGCGGGCGGGTGCACATACGGAAGCGGCGGCATACAGCTTGCATACGAGGAGGCGGCGCGCAACTTCGACAAGAAGGCGAACAACCGCGTGATCCTCGTGACGGACGGCGACTTCAACGTCGGCATCTCCTCGCCGAAGGAGCTCGAGGACTTCATCTCGTCTAAGCGCTCAAGCGGAATCTTCCTCTCCGTCGTCGGTGTAGGGTACGGCAACTACCAGGACGCCAAGATGAAGAAGCTCGCAAACGCGGGCAACGGCAACTACGCATACCTCGACTCTGTGCTGGAGGCCAAGAAGGTGATGGTCAGCGAGTTCGGCGGGACGCTCTTCACCGTCGCGAAGGACGTGAAGGTTCAGATCGAGTTCAACCCCGCGCAGGTCTCCGGATACCGGCTCCTCGGCTACGAGAACAGGCTCTTGAAGGCGAAGGACTTCAACGACGACAAGAAGGACGCCGGCGAGATCGGGAGCGGCCACACGATGACGGCGTTCTACGAGATCGTGCCCGCCGATGCCGAGAAGCCCGCCGCCGGAACCGTCGACCCGCTCAAGTACCAGAAGTCGACAACCGTCGAGAGCGCGGAGCTGTTCACGGTGAAAATGCGCTGGAAGGTGCCCGACGGCGACGAGAGCAAGCTGAAGGAGATCGCGTGGCGCGCGGCGGACATCACGCGCCCCGAGGCAAGCGTGGACTTCCGGTTCGCGTCGGCCGTCGCGGAGTTCGCTCTGCTGCTCGAGGGCTCGAAGTTCAAGGGCGACGCGTCGTACAAGGACGTCATCGAGAGGGCGCGCGCGGCGAAAGGCTCGGACGAGGAGGGCTACCGCGCGGAGTTCATCCGCCTCGTCGAGACGGCCGAGCTGCTGAAGGACACTGCACGCGGGGAGGAGCCCCCGTCGCCGTCTGTTCCGAGGAAGGAGCCGTCCGTCGAAGTCGAGGTGGACATCTGACAACACACGGCGGCGGCAATATGGTATAATCTAGGACATGAACAAGCTAATTCGTATACTGTCGGCCGCCGCGCTCGTGTTCGCGGCGGGGTGTCTCTACGACAAGTCCCCCATCGGCGTCGTCGCGCCTGAACGCGTGGGCGTCTGCAGCTGGAGCTGGCGTCAGCCGATGAAGGGCGTCGCCGCGGAGATGGACAAGGCCGGAGTGAAGGGCATACACCTCGCGCTCGGTCCGTTCATCGCCCCTGACGAGCGCCATGGCTCGGCCGAAGGGGCGGAAGTCCTTGAGTTTGTGAAGGCGAAGGTCGCCTCGGGCGAGTGGAATCTCATGTCGACGATGATCGCCACCGTCGGCGAAGACTACTCCACCCTCGAGACCATACGCAAGACGGGCGGCATCGTCCCCGACCAGCACTGGGAGGCCAACAAGCGCATCGTGACCGCGGGGGCAAAGCTCACCAAGGAGCTTGGCTGCAAGTACATGTCGACGCATGCGGGGTTCCTCGATGAAAGCGACCCGGCGGCCCTCGCAAAGTACGTCGAGCGCGTCTCGTGGATGCGCGACGAGTGCCTCAAGTACGGCGTGACCCTGATCCTGGAGTCCGGCCAGGAGACGGCGGAGGAGCTTGCGCGGTTCATGGAGAAGGTGCCGGGCATCGGCATCAACTTCGATCCGGCGAACATGGTGCTCTACGCGAAGGGCCGCCCGATGAAGGCGCTGCGCACGCTTGCGCCGTGGATTCGTCAGGTGCATGTCAAGGACGCCGTGGAGACCAAGGAGCCTGGCACATGGGGAACAGAGGTTCCCTGGGGCGAGGGCGAGGTCGGCGGCTCTGCGTTCGTGGCCGCGCTCGAGAAGCTTGGGTACAAGGGCAACTACGTGGTGGAGCGCGAGGGCGGCGACAGCCGCGCCGCGGACATATGCCAGGCCGTGCGCCGCCTGACGGGCAAGTGCGGGCCCTGCAATGGAGGAGAGTCGAAATGCAAATGACAAGAAGGGAGCTCCTTAAGGCGTCCGCGGCGTTCGGGGCCTTCAACATAATACCGGCGAAGACGTTGTGGGGGGCGGAGGCTCCGTCAAACCAGCTGACGCGCGCGCTCATCGGATTCGGCGTCATCGCGCAGAGCGCGAACCACCTGTCGTTCAAGGGCTCTCGGCTCGTCGGCCTCTGCGACCCGTACGAGGCGCGCGTGAGGCATGGCCTTGCGCGTGCCGAGGCGTGCGGATGGGGCAAGGTGAAGGCGTACAAGAACTTCATGGAGCTCCTGGCCGACCCCGGCGTGGACATCGTGCACATCTGCACGCCGCCCCACTGGCACGGCTGCATGAGCGTCATGGCGGCGAAGGCCGGCAAGGACATCTGGTGCGAGAAGCCGATGACGCGCACCGTCGGCGAGGGCAAGCGCGTGATGGAGGTCGTGAAGGCCAGGAAGCGCATGTTCCGCCTCAACACATGGTTCCGCTTCCAGTCCACTTTCTACGGCTTCGGCACGACGGTCGAGCCAATCCGCCAGGTCGTGGAGAACGGGTTGCTGGGCAAGGGCCCGATACGCTGCACGTTCGGCGCAGGGCAGGGCTTCAGCTGGAAGTTCGGCTGGTCAGGGCGCATCACGGAGCGGCCCGACCCGATACCCGAGGGCTTTGACTGGGACATGTGGCTCGGCCCCGCGCCGTGGAAGCCGTACACCCACCACCGCGCCGGCACTTCGTTCCGCGGCTACTGGGACTACGACTCCGGCGGGCTGGGGGACATGGCGCAGCACTACCTGGACCCGCTGCAGTACCTGCTGTGCAAAGACGAGACGAGCCCGGTGAAGATCGACTACGCCGGCCCGAGGCAGCATCCCGAGGCGGTCGGGCGGTTCGACCGCATAACGCTCACCTACGACGACGGCACGACTGTCATCCTGGACGGCGACGAGTCGCTGAAGAGCGAGCCTCTTCTGCGCGGCTCGAACGGGCTGTGCGTCTATCCGAAGGCGGAGGGCGGAAAGACCCTCCGCCTCGTCGACCGCGACGGTGTGGAGCTCGACGCCTCGAAGATCCTCGCGGAGCTGCCGAAGCCAAAGCCACAGCAGACGGACTTCATCGACTCGTGCAGGCGGCGCGTTCCGTTCGCCCTCAACGAGTCGAACGGCTTCCGATCGTGCACGATGTTCAACCTCGGCATCGCGGCGGAGCGGCTTGGGCGCGGGTTCCGGTTCGACCCCGAGACGCTTCACGCGGTGGACGACGAGGCGGCTGACCGCTTCCTGTACCAGACGATGCGCGAACCCTGGAAAAAGGAGATGTACTCATGAGAAAGCTTCTTGCGGCCGTTGCGGCGGCGGCTTGCGCCCTGACGGCTTGCGCCGCGGGCGAGCCCTACGTGGATCCGAATCCGTACGCGGGCTATGGCCCGGCGATGCGGTCGACTGCGGAGAAGCCTCTCGCGGCCAACTGGTCGCGCGAGAACGACTCGGCGATCGCGGCGGCCACGGAGGAGTCGGTGCTGGCCGGCTTCGTGTCCGACGCCGCGTCCGCCGACGCACTCCTTGCGCAGCTGAAGGGCGCTTACGAGACCGACCCGATCGTGATGACCCAGATAGCCGCGGTCACGCAGTGGGTAATGCTGCCGGATCCTTTCTTCCTGTTCTTCTGGAAGCCATTCCCGTCGTCCGGCAGGGTGGTGTGGCGGGAGGCCCTTGAGCGCAGGGCGTCGTCGGCGACGGACGACTACGTGCGCACCTTCTGCACGCAGCAGCTAGAGCTTTGCAGATGAAGGCGCGTGGGATTTATGGTATAATTCGCGCATGGAGGGGCGGTAACCGGAAAGTCCTGTGAAAACCAGGCGCTGTCGCGCAGCCGTCATAGTCGGAATGCGGGCCGCCTCCGCAAACGTCAAGTACCCTCGCATGAGGGGGAAAGAGGAGTGATGAACACACTGATGTTCGCCGCGGTCGCCGCGGTGACAAACGCGGCTGTGCAGTCGGCGCAGTCGGAGGCCGCCGAAGAGGTGGAGCAGCTCGAGCCCGTAGTCGTCTTCGCGACACGGCTCGACCAGACCAAGTGGGAGGTTCCGTCGCATGTCGACGTGATCTCAAAGGACGACATCGAGTCGTCCGGCGCAGAGTCCACGGTGGACCTTCTCGAAAAACGCGCGAACCTGTTCGTCCGCAAGCTCACGCCCAACCCCGCCATGTCGCAGATTGCGATGCGCGGCTACGGTGCGAACAGCTTCGGGCGCACGAAGGTCATAGTCGACGGCGAGGAGCTGAACAACCCGGACATGGCCGCCCAGGAGCTCATGCGCGTGCCGGTGCGTTCGATAGAGAAGGTTGAGATACTCCACGGCCCCCAGACCGTGCTCCACGGCGGCAACGCGTCCGCCGGCGTCATAAACATAACGTCCGACGTGGACTCCTACGACAGGAAGACCGTCCTCGACGTGCACGGCGGAAGCTGGGGCGCAGTCGGCGCGCACGTCGGCACTCGTGGCGGATTCGAGGAGACGGGCACCACCTACTTCGCCGACCTGGACTACGACCGCGCCGACGGCTGGCGGCAGAACTCCCAGTACGAGCTCTGGTCCCTCAAGGGCGGCGTGCGCCAGCACTTCGAGGGCGGCAGCTGGTTCGACGCCCGCGCCTTCTGGGCAGACAGCCGCTACGGCATGCCGGGCGGAGTGTACTACGGCAGGTCAAGCTACGGCACGGACTACGGCAGCTGGAAGAAGAACGCCAGCGACGCGTCCGACAACGACGCCGAGGCGTGGAACTCGGTCTACGGTCTGGCGCTCTCCGGGCGCGGCGTCATCAGCGAGGAGCGCCGCATAGACGCGTCCTTCTCGTTCCGCGACAGGAAGTCCACCGGGTACACCGACTACGACGTCTACACCTACGACTGGAAGGTCGCCTACGTCGACGAGACAAGCCTTGGCGGTTTCGACAACCGGTTCACCGTTGGCACCGACCTCAAGCTTGACGAGCTGTGGGCCACTGCGGACGCCAAGAACGACTATTCCAGGTTCACCGGCGCGCTCTTCGTCCACGACGAGTTCTGGATCCTTGAAAGCCTCTCCGCGTTCGGAGGGGCGCGCGGCGAGTGGTTCCGCTCCCGCGACATATACATTTCGGACTACTCCCGCGACAGGGAGCGCAAGACAAAGGGCGCCGTAGCGGGCGAGGCGGGGCTCAACTGGCGCCCTGTCGAGGACCTCAAGTTCTTCGCCAAGTGGTCGCACTTCTACCACGCGCCGCTGGCGGACGAGTTGTTCTCGTACTACGGCATCCCCAACATGAGCCTCAGCCCCGAAGAGGGCGACGACTTCTCGGTCGGCGTGGACTGGACGTTCCTGGAGGACTTCAACTTCAACGCGACGTACTACCACACGGAGCTCGAGGACGAGATCATGTACCTCAACTACGCGAACGTCAACGCGCCTGACCGCACGGCCAGGGACGGCTTCGAGACGTCGCTCAGGTGGGCGCGCGACAAGGTCGGCTCCGTTGGCGTCCTCTACTCGTTCGTGCGCTCGCGCTTCACGGAGGGCGACTACGAGGACAACTACGTGCCGCTCGTGCCTGGGCAGCAGCTGCGCATATTCGGCGAGGTGTTCCTAGTGGACTGGATTGCGGTCGGCGGCGGCTTCCGCTTCGTTGGCGAGCAGCGCTACGGCGGCGACTTCGCCGGGAGCGGTGGGATGATGCCGAACTACTGCCTGTTCGACGTGGGCGCGCGCGTGATGCCGACGTGGAGGTGGCTCGACGGCTTCACCTTCGCGCTCACCGTCGACAACCTGTTCGACCGCAGGTACTTCGACTACGGCGAGTACTTCGATCCGTGGTACGTCTATCCAGGCGCCCGCCGCACCTTCATGTTCACGGTGCGCTACGAGTTCTGACGTTTCCCGTTCAGCGGGATTTCGCCCGGTCGTCGAACTCGGGCTTCGACTTCGACGTCCCGTAGCCCTCGCCGTGCTTGACGCGTATGCCGTCGGCTCCCGCCTCGATGCGCCTTGCCAGCGCATAGCGGGAGCAGTCGGTGCGCCGCACGCCGAAAGTCGACGTCTCGCGGAGGACTGCCGCGGCAAGCGCGTCTGCGTCGGCCTCCGCAGCGAGGACTACCAGCATGTGCCCGGGGCGGCCTTTCTTCATGACCGCCGGCACGAGGGACACGTCCCTGGCGCCTGCGGCCCTAAGGCGCTCGCACGCGAAGGCGAGGTCCTCCCCCGTCATGTCGTCTATGTTCGCCTTGAGCTCCACGATCCTCTCGTTCGCCGCGTCCCCGGTCTCGCCGAGGAAGGCCCGCACGACGTTTGCGCGCCCTGCGACCTCCCTGTGCCCGCACCCGACGCCGACGCGCTCGACTGCCATCGTGGGCATCGGGCCGAACTCGGAAGCGTAGTGCCTTAGGAGTGCCGCGCCGGTCGGGGTGAGGAGCTCGCAGTCGGCCGCTCCGCTCGAGAAGGGCACGCCCCTCAGGATGTTGACCGTCGCGGGAGCGGGCACCGGCAGTGTGCCGTGCGCGCAGCTTACGAACCCGCCGCCGACCTCCGGCACGCTGGCGACGATGCGCACGTCGCCCAGCATCTCGAGAAGGAGCGAAACCGACGCGATGTCGCATATCGCGTCGAGCGCGCCGACTTCGTGGAAATGCACTTCGCCCACGGGCCGCCCGTGCGCCTCGGCCTCCGCGTCGGCGATAAGGCGGTATACCGCGCGGACATGCTCCTTCACGGCGTCAGACGCGTTGAGAGAGCCGATCCGCGAGTCGATCTCCGCCATCGTGGCGTGGTGGTGGTGATGGTGGTGATGCCCGTGGTGGTGGCAGTGCGGGTCTTCGGACTCCCCGTTTACGGAGACGTCGACAAGCAACCCGGCAAGGCCCGCACGCTCGGCTTTGCCGACGGATACCTCGACTCCGTCGATCCCGAGGCCGTTCAGCCGCCTGAGCGCGGCGTCCGCATCGGACTGGAGGCTCAAAAGCGCGGCCGCCAGCATGTCGCCGGCGGCCCCCATTCTGCATTCAAGATAGAGTGTGCGCATCTTTCAGGATCTTGCCGCCAGCATTCGCTCGCGGACTGCGAGGACGGCGAAGACCGAGAGCCCCGCGGCGAGTATGATCGCCCCGAGCACGGCGTCCTCGCGGCTGAGGTCGAAAAGCCCCTCGCCTTCCATGAGCGAGTGGACGCAGTCGACGCTCCACATGAGCGCCGCGCCCCAGAACATGAGCATCGTGGTGAAGACGGCCTTGGTCCTCGCGCACGTGAAGTAGAGCGCCGTGAAGACGAGCGCCGCCGCGATTGTCATGAGCTCACACATGTGCCTGGGCCTTTCTGCCATGCCTTGCGACGGCTTCGGACACGATGATCATGCCCACCCAGACGACCGTCAGCAGCACTGCCATCGATACGCCCACCGTCGCCATCTCGTGGAACATCTCGGACATCGCCTCGGGACCTTCCTTCGCGGCGGTGAGGAATGGGGGCGTCATGATTATCTCGCCGTGGTAGATGTGCTCTATGGCGAGGAGGAACGAGCCTCCAAGCGACATCTTGACCAGCCACGGCAGCCGCGCGATGAAGGGATTCGTATGCGAAGAGCCCAGGGCCTTGTGCGCGGCACCTGCCGCCACTGCGCCCGCTAGAGGAACTGTGAAACAAGCCATTTCTTTATTTCTCCTTTCGCCGTCATGAAAACGGCATTGTGATTATACCAAAACCCCGCCGCGCTTGTCCACAGCGACAATTGATCGCGGGGGTAGATGCGCCGTTGACCGCCCTGTGATTATTGTGGTATAATTTGTCGCGTGAAGGAACGAAGGGCAGATTGTCTGCCGTTTGGCGTAGACAGGAACCTCGGCACCGAGCTGGTGGACCAGATCGTCGGCAACATGTCCCTCGCCATCGGCAACGGGACGCTGGCCGACGGTGCGCGGTTGCCGGGAATAAGGCGGCTTGCCAGAATTCTGGACGTCAGCGAGATCACGGTTCGGCGGGCGGTGAAGGAGCTTTGCGGACGCGGCCTCCTGCAGGCTCGCACACGCGTCGGGCTCACGGTCTGCGGCGGAGGCCGCCGTTCCTGGCGAGGCGTCGTTGTCGGTCTCCGCGCGGCGCACGACTCCGGCATGTACTACGCCAACGTGATGGAGGGAACCATCGCCTCTACGTTGATGCGCAGCGGCTGGTTGTTCGCCAGGATGGAATGGCCTGAAGGTTCGGACGGAGCCGACATCGTAGAGCCGCTCAAGTGCTTCTCTCCAGCGTTGGTGGTCGCGTCGTTCCCGCCGCCTGTCATGCTAAAGGTTCTGGAACGCTCCGGGTTGCCGTTCGTGCAGATATGGGGCGAGAAGACGTCCGCGAAGGCGCATCTTGCGGCAAGGCCCTGTGCCGATGCGGCGCTTGCAGAACTGGCCAGGGCATTTGCCGGGAATGGCGTGCGAAAAATCCTATCGGTGTATGAGAGCATTGAAGGCATTGACTGCGGCGGGGCGCTGAGAAAGGCCGGTTTTTCCGTTCGGTCGATGCGCATTCCGCCGCTTGACGACTACATCCAGCCGGAGAACATGCAGAGGTCGGCGCTGGAGGCGTTTGACAGGATTCTGTCCAAGGGGTCGATCAATGCGGACGCGGTGGTGTTCAACGACGACTACCTGGCAGCGGGCGCGCTCTCCGCCTTCGACAGGCACGGAGTGAACATGCCGGAGGACATACGCATGGCCACGTTGTCCAACTATGGGCTCGGCCCCGTCCACTTCCGTCCGTTGACGAGGCTTGAGGTGAACCCGGCGCACTATGGCCTGGAGTTCGCGGAGAGCCTTCTTGAAATCCTCGATGGCAAGAGCGTTCCGCGGCAGATGAAACTGGAGGCGACATTCATAAAAGGGGAAACGGCATGACGGCGAAAAGAAAGGAGCCACGATGAAACTACAGCATATAGCGGCCATGGCGGCGGGCGTCATCCTCGCCGGTTCGGCGCTTGCGTCAGGCACGGGCGCGGAGCCGCCGGAGGCGATTCGCGCGATGATGCTCAAGCTCGGCTCGAACACGCATGCCGAGCCGCTGTATCCGTCCGAGAAGCCCAAGAACCAGTGGGACTACGAGCATACGATCGCGGACGAGCTTCGCCTCGACGAAGACGTCTGGCGCGAAGTCACGGAGGCCATGGCCGCAAAGGGCTACAACATGGTGGTCATAGGGCTTGCAGAGGGCGTCGCCTATCCGAGCCACCCGGAGCTGGCGGTCAAGGGGACCTGGAGCGTAGAAAAGCTGAAGGCCGAGCTGAAGCGGCTGCGCGCCATGGGGCTGGAGCCGATCCCAAAGATGAACTTCGCCGCTTCACACGACACCTGGCTAGGCGAGTACCACAGGATGGTGTCGACGAAGAAGTACTACGAGGTCTGCTCCGACCTGATACGCGACGTCGTGGAGATGTTCGACCATCCCCGCCTCCTGCACCTCGGCTACGACGAGGAAATGCCCATCGCGCAGGAGAAGAGCGCGTACATGGTCGTGAGGCAGGGCGAGCTCTGGTGGCACGACTTCGATTTCTTCCGCAGGGAGGTGGAGAAGCACGGCGTCCGCGCATGGATATGGAGCGACTACTTCTGGAAGCATCCGAAGGAGTTCCTGGCGCGAATGCCGAAAAGCGTCCTGCAGTCGAACTGGTACTACAGGCACGATTTCAGCGAGGAGAGGATCGACCGCGCGCAGATGGAGGAGCGCATCATGGCCTCCTTGTGGCCGGAGCCTTCCGCCGCGCCGTCGACCTACGTGGAATTCGAGAAGGCGGGCTACGACCAGCTGCCGTGCGGATCCGTGTGGGCCAACGACGACTGCATGGCGGCCACCGTGCGGTTCTGCCGCGAACGGATCTCGAAAAGCAGGCTGAAGGGCTTCCTGATGGCGCCATGGCTCGCCACTCTCAAGGCCAACCGCGAGCAGCTCCTCTTCGCGGTCGAGACGGGGGCCAGGGCGTTCGCGGCGGATCCTCAGCCGCCTGAGGTGGTGTGGGTAGAGAACGGCGTCTGCAAGATGCCCATAGTGGCCAGCCGCGACGAGCGGACGCAGCAGGCGGCGAAATACCTCGCCGACTGCGTGGAGGGGGTGACGGGCGCAAGGCCGGAAGTCAAGGGCGAATGGAGCGGCCGCGCAATCCGGCTCGAAACGACCGCCAAGCGCGGCGACGAGGCGTTCCGCGTCGTGTCCAAGTACGGCGGCGTGTTCATGACGGGGGCGGCGTACAACGCGGCGTACGCCTTCGCGGAGCGCGTTCTCGGCGCCAAGACCTCCCGGCTGACGATTCCGGCGCAGGACTTCCAGGGAGGCAATCAATGAAGCATATCAATAGAGCGGTTACATTGGCTGCGCTTGCGCTTGCAAGCGCCCATGCATACGCCGTCGGCGGAGACGCCGAGGCCGTCGCGCCGGACGGACGCATCTCGGTGCGGGCGCTCGGTGCGGTCGGCGACGGCGTCCACGACGACACCGCCGCGCTTCAGAAGGCCCTGGACAAGGTGGACGAGTTCCGCCGCAAGGACGCCGCCTCCTGGGGCGAAGGCCCGGCGGGATGCGCCGCGCCGGAAATCGCTCTGCCAGCCGGAACGTACCGCGTCACAAGACCGCTCGTCGCCGGACGCACGTTTACGTTGCGAGGCGAAAAGGGCGCGGTCATCGACGCTGCCGGAGTGAAGGGGCCCGCTCTATACATCGACCGGGCGTACCGCTGCACCGTGGAAGGGTTGACGTTCCGCAACGGCGAGAGCCACGTCGCTTTCTGGACGCACAACGACGACACTGCCACGATCTTGATAAGGGACTGTCTTTTCGAGAACGCCGAGAAGGAGGCCGTCTGGACTGAGTCGTGGAGCAGCGAAGCCGTGAAGGACGCCGAAGGAAAGGTGGTCAAGCGTTCCGAATACGTCGCGCCGTTTGAGGTGGTGCGCGACGAGTCCGGCATGCCGGTGCTGAAGCCGCTTTCGTGGAAGCGCAGTGCGCCGAACTCCACGCAGTTCGGCATGCACGACTGTACGTTCCTGAACTGCGGCGCGGCGTATCGCGGCGCGACCGACGGGCAGAGCCTCTCGCGCCTCTGGTTCCGCTCGTCGA
This sequence comes from Kiritimatiellia bacterium, assembly GCA_017405115.1. Next base: position 3,060 of record JAFRBA010000093.1, on the reverse strand, counting down.
AGCCGCAGGTGCTGCCGCCTTTCTCGACATGGTGCGAGGCGCGCATGACGGATGTGAGAATCCTCGCCAACATACCGAAAGGCTTTGCAAGGGGATACATAGACGGAGAGAGCGGCAACTACGTGCTCACGCGCATCGTCGCCCGGTCGACCACAAGGTTCGGTGCGCCGCTCCTTGCTACCGAAGCGCCTCCGCGCCAGCACAGGGACGGAGTCACCTACGGCATGGCGCGGCACGTGAACGTGTGGGGATGCGAGGCGGACTCCGCGAACTCTCCGTCCGGCGCGTTCATCGACTTCCGTAGGCGCGAGCCCGCGCTTTTGTACGTGCGCGGCTGCACCGAGTCGAAGGGCGCAAGGGTTCGCCTTGTCCGCGTCGGCGAGGTGCCAAACGACCTTGAATCCATGCGTGACGCCGGCGGGCACTGCGAGGACAACGTTCCCATTGAATTGACGCACCGCTGGCTGTTCGAGGATAACGACGCCTGCTTCGACCTGCGGACTCCCGCCATCTTCGCGCCGTGCTTCGAGAAGCCGCTTCCGTACGCCGCGTTCGCCGGATTCCCCGAGGCGGATGCAAAGATCGAATCCCCGCGCAGCGCGTCGAACACGGTGTTCAGGGCATGCGACTACGGCATCGGCATCAACCGAGGCAACGTTGTGGACGAGGCGGCGAGGCTGGAGCGCCTGTTCGCCGCGGCGGCCAAGGCGGAGAACCCGCTCGTCGAGCTGCCGGGGCGCACCATAGGGCTTTCGCGGACGATAGCTTTGCCGCGCCGCATCAGCATCCAGGGAGCTGGGCGCGCCATTCTGCGCGGTCTCAATCCGTCCAACGACATCTTCCGCGTAGAATCGGGCAATGCGCCCCTTGCCATAGACTTCGACAACATCGGGTTTTCGTTTGGACGTTTCGCCGTCGTTGCGTCCGGCGCTGGGCGCATCCACTTCCAGAACGGCATTCTCGCGGTCAACCGAGGGTTCGCCGCCGCGGAGCGCGGCGGCGCCCTCGACGTCACTGTCACGGACTCGACTGTCTACAACCAGCAGCTCGCGCAGATCGGCGGCGCGACGTTCCGGGTGCGCGACAGCTGGGTGGAGTTCCTGGCGGCGAGGCCTCCGCACACTTTCGTCGTCAACAAGCGCGGCACAGTCGTGTTCGAGCGCATCTGCGGAGTGCCGATCACGGCCGCGAACCCGAGCAACATTGATCGGCCCAAGACGCTGCCTGACGGCAAGTACATGTTCTGGATTCGCAACGAAGACGGCGTTGTCGCCACGCGCGAGTTCCGCTACGGCGGCGAGTTTGGAGGCATAGCGCCAATCGACAACTACGGCTCGGGCCGCGCTCTCATCGAGACGGGGTTCACCACGGCGGTGAATGCCGGGACAATCCCGTGCATATTCCGCAACAACTCGCCAGAGGGCCGCATAACCGTCAACCGCGCAGTGCTTTTAGGCATAGGATGGGCGCCGCCGCACGTCGGCCACGGGGTGCGCCCGCAGGAGGACTGGCGCTCGGGACTGCGCCTCGAGCGCGACAGATTTGAAAACTGAAAGCGAAAGGAAACACGATGAAGTCGAAAACAATGATGGTCATTGCGGTGGGCTTCGCGCTTGCCGGCGCGGCGTTTGCGTCCGACACGGGCGACGCGCTGCTGTTGTTCAAGGAGTCGGGCTCGTTCTGGCATACGGCAACGAACTCCACCCTCACCGTCCCGATAGACTTCAAGGACGGCGCGGCATCCGCCACGCTGACCGTGCGCGGCTCGACATACCTGCACGTGTACGAAGGCATTACGACGAATGCGTTCACGTTCTCGCTGCCGCCGGCGGACGACGTCGCGCATGAAGACGTGTACGAGCTGTCGCTCGTCTTCGACAACGGCACGGAGATGAAGGCGCGGATCGGCCTGCCGTACGGACTCATGGCCGGAACGGAAGGCGCAACGCGCTGTATCCCGGAGAGTTCGTCGACACGCTGGCCTAGGACGTACGGAAACGGACTCATTCCCGTCCCTGCCGAAACGACGTCCCTCGTAGTTGACGGTTCGCCGGTGACGGAATCTACGCCTGGGTTCACGGGAGCGCAGGGCTGGCTGGCGCTCGGCCCGGTCGAGAAGGACGCGACAGTGGATGTCGAGATGTCCGACGGAAGCCGGACAATCGAAAGAACCCTTGTGGGCGCCGTGGTCGGAGGCACGATGATCATCGTATGGTGACGTCTTGAGATTTAAAGCAAAAGAAAGGAAAGGAAAATGAACAGAATAAACGTTGCGATGTTCGCTGTGGCCGTCGTTGCGACCGTCCACGCGGCGACCGTGGATCAGGTGATAGTGCGCCAGCAGTGGCCATGGAGCGAGACCATAAAAGTCGAATACGTCCTGAGCGACGTCTCCGCCCCGGTAAACATATCGGTGGCGGCCACTGCGGACGGAGCGGCGGTCGATGCGGCGAATATGCGTGCGTCGCTCAGCGGCGACGTTTACGGCGTCACCAAGAACGGCGCATGCACGCTGGAGATCGACCCGGCTGTCGCGTTGGGCGCGTCGAGGGCGTCCGTCCGCAGGTTCCAGGTGCGGCTTACGACGTCGGCGGCGCCGGCCGGAATCACGAACGAGCTGTACCGCATATTCGACCTGAACGACGGCTCGTGCGAAAGCGTCTCTCGCGCCGACATCATGAGCCGCCCCGACAAGTACGGCTCGTATGAGACGGACTTCTCGAAGATAGGAGACGGCTTCAACACAACGCTCGATCCGAGCGAGGTGTTCATCTGGACAGGTGTCACGAACAACCCGATCTACAAGACGGACAAGCTCGTAATGCGCCGCATCTATGCCAAGGACAAGGTGTGGCAGGGAAGCGTCAACACAGGCAACGCAACCAAGGAAGAATTCAGCCAATACTGGGTGAAGCTAACCAACGACTACCTGATTGCCGTGTTCGAGACTACGCAGGCGCAGTGGACGAAAATATACGGGGTGAACTACAGCAACTTTGCGTCGGCGGAGGACGCTGACTACAGACCAGTTGAGAACGTCGCCCAGATGGAGGTTATCGG
>JAFRBA010000092.1 GCA_017405115.1 Kiritimatiellia bacterium | reverse complement strand
TTTGCGAAAAGTCAAGGGGGAATCCGCGGAAAAAGAAAGAAAATTTCAGGGGCCGCACCGCCAAAAGGCGGAGCGGCCCCGTCGAAACGCCCCTCCGGGCGTCATTTTACATAGAAGGATTCCCTAGTTTTGGAATCTCTGGAAGAAAAAAAACGAGGGGGGGCAGCCGCGCGGCCGCCCCCTCCCTTCGCACCGCCTTTTAGGCGATTGCATTTAGTCCGTCAGCCCTCGAACTTGTACACGTCGATCTTCTTGTACTTCGTGTGCAGGAGGTGGTGGGCCTTTTCTCCGCCCTGCGCGCCCGTCTTGCCGTCGAGGAAGTCCTTGTAGAGGGCCTGTACCTCGGGGTTGAGGTGCGACATGCGGAGAGTGCACTTCTCGTCGTCGGTGTAGATGCCGGCGGTGCGCTGCGCGCGGACCTCGTCCGTCGCCAGGCAGGGCTGGCCGCCGCCGCCGATGCAACCGCCGCGGCACGCCATGACCTCGATGAAGTCGAAGCGCGGCTTGACGCCGTTCTTGCGGTCCTCACGGATCATGTCCAGCACCTTCTCGACGTTGCCCATCTGGTGCGCGACGGCGATGTTCACCTTCGTGCCCTTTATGTCGATCGTGGCCGTCTTGACGCCCTCCATGCCACGCACTTCCTTGAAGTCGATGCTCGGAGGCTGCGCGTCGCCGGTGATGAGACAGTAGGCCGTGCGGAGCGCGGCCTCCATGACGCCGCCCGTCACGCCGAAGATCGTCCCCGCGCCGGTGTAGGCGCCGAGCAGGTCGTCGGCCTTCTCCTCGGGCAGGCTCTCGAAGTCGATGCCGGCCGCCTTGATCATGCGGGCGAGCTCGCGGGTCGTCAGCACGACGTCGGTGTCCTGCGTGCCGGTGGCGCTCATGAACTCGTCGCGGGCGATCTCGTGCTTCTTCGCCGTGCAGGGCATGATCGAGGTGACGTGGATCTTCGTGTGGTCGACGCCGTTCTTCTCGGCCCAGTAGCTCTTGCAGAGGGCGGAGAGCATCTGCTGCGGCGACTTCGCGGTCGAGAAGTTCTCGGTGAAGTCGGGGGCGTACTTCTCCATCCAGTCGGTCCACGCCGGGCAGCAGCTCGTGAGGAGCGGGAGCTCCCCGCCCTCGGTGAAGCGCTTGATGAACTCGGTGCCCTCCTCCATGATCGTGACGTCGGCGGAGAAGTTCGTGTCGAACACCTGGTCGAAGCCGAGCCGGCGGAGCGCGGCGTAGATCTTGCCGGTCGTGAGCGAGCCCGGCTTCATGCCGAATGCCTCGCCGAGCGCGACGCGCACGGCCGGGGCGATCTGCACCAGGCACTTCTTCTCGGGGTCCTGCAACGCGGCCCAGACCTTCTTGGTCTCGTCGTTCTCGTAGATCGCGCCCACCGGGCAGTGCGCGGAGCACTGGCCGCACTTGATGCAGGGCGACTCCGCGAGCTTGACGCCCGCGGCGGGCGCCATCACCGTCTTCTCGCCGCGGCCGATGAACTCGAGGGCCCAGACGTTCTGCATCTCCTGGCACACCTCGGCGCAGCGGCCGCACTTGATGCACTTGTCGGAGTTGAGGACGATCGACGGGGTGGAGTTGTCCACGTCGCGGTGGATGACTTCGCGCGGGAACGGTATGTCGCGGATGCCGAAGTCGGCCGCGATAGCCTGGAGCTCGCAGGAGCCCGAGCGCGGGCACTGCAGGCAGTCCTGCGGGTGGTTCGCGAGGATCAGCTCGAGAACGGTGCGGCGCACCTGCACGATGTCAGGGTCGTGGGTGATGATCTTCATCCCCGGCATGGCCTCGGTGCAGCACGCCCTGAGCAGCTTCGGGCTAGGCACGAACTTGCCGTTGTCGGCCGGGTTGCGGCTCGGCACCAGCTGCCTGACGACGCAGATGCCGCAGCTCGCGCCGGGCTTCAGGTCCGGGTGGTAGCAGAGCGTCGGTATCTTGACGTTGGCGGCCCTCGCCGCCGCCAGGAGGTTGGAGCCCTTCGGCACGCTGACCGCGACGCCGTTGACCTCAAGCTGAATCATTTCGGTTTCCATAAAAAAAGATGTTCCTTTCCTTTTCAGAGGGTTCGGGGGTGGGCGGCACCCCCGTCCGTTGTCACCCATGGCTGATGGCACCGAACTTGCACGTCGCCTCACACGCGCCGCACTTCACGCACTTCGCCTGGTCGATGACGTGCGGCTGCCTGGCGCCGCCGGCGATCGCGCCGGCGGGGCACTTCTTCGCGCACATCGTGCAGCCCCTGCACTTCGCCGCGTCGATCTTGTACTGGACGAGCTTCGAGCACTTGCCGGAGCGGCACTTCTTGTCCTTGATGTGCTCCATGTACTCGTCCATGAAGTACCTGAGCGTGGAGCGCACGGGGTTGGACGCGGTCTGCCCGAGGCCGCAGAGCGAGGCCTTGTTCATCGCGTCGCAGATCTGCTGCATGTCGGCGATGTCCTGCTCGGTGCCGCGGCCGCTGCTGATCTTGTTCAGGTAGTTCAGCAGCTTGCGCCCGCCTATGCGGCACGGCGCGCACTTGCCGCAGCTCTCGTCGACGGTGAAGTCGAGGTAGAACTTGGCGATGTCGACGACGCAGTCCGTCTCGTCCATGACGATCAGTCCGCCGGAGCCCATGATCGAGCCGATCTTCGCGAGCGACTCGTAGTCGATCGGCGTGTCGAGGAACTGCGGCGGGATGATGCCGCCGGAGGGGCCGCCCGTCTGCGCCGCCTTGAACTGGTGTCCGCCGCGGATGCCTCCTCCGATGTCGAAGATGATCTCCCTGAGCGTCGTGCCCATCGGCACCTCGATGAGGCCAGAGTTGTTCACCTTGCCCGTGAGCGCGAACACCTTCGTGCCCTTCGTCGTCGCCGTGCCGATCTTCGAGAACCACTCCGCGCCCTTGTTGATGATGACGGGGATGTTCGCGAGCGTCTCGACGTTGTTGATGACCGTCGGCCGCCCCCAGAGGCCCTTCACGGCCGGGAACGGGGGACGCGGGCGCGGCATGCCGCGATTGCCCTCGATCGACTGGAGAAGCGCCGTCTCCTCGCCGCAGACGAACGCGCCCGCGCCGAAGCGGAGCTCGATCTCGAAGTCGAAGCCGCTCCCGAGGATGTCCTTGCCGAGGAGCCCGAGTTCCGTCGCCTGCTGGATGGCGACCTGCAGGCGGTGGATCGCGAGCGGGTACTCCGCGCGGATGTAGATGAAGCCCTTCGTCGCGCCGATCGCGTAGCCCGCGATGATCATGGCCTCGAGCACGCTGTGGGGGTCGCCCTCGAGCGTCGAGCGGTCCATGTACGCGCCGGGGTCGCCCTCGTCGGCGTTGCAGACCATGTACTTCTGGCCCTTGGGCTGCTGCTGCGCGAACTTCCACTTCATGCCTGTCGGGAAGCCCGCGCCGCCGCGCCCGCGAAGGCCCGACTTCAGCATCTCGTCGACGACCTGCTCGGGCGTCATCTCGAAGAGGACCTTCTCGATCGCCTTGTAGCCGTCGCGCGCGATGTAGTCGTCGATCTTCTCCGGGTCGATCACGCCGCAGTTCCTGAGCACGATGCGGTACTGCTTCTGGTAGAACGGGATGTTCGCCTCGGAGACGAGCTTCTTCGCCTGCTCCGGGTCGTAGCAGAGGCGCTGCACGACGCGCCCCTTGACGAGGTGCTCGGCGACGATCTCCTTGACGTCTTCGGGCTTGACCTGCACGTAGAACGTTCCCTGCGGCAGGATCTTGACGATCGGGCCCTGCTCGCAGAAGCCGAGGCAGCCGGTCTTGACGACCTGGACCTTGTCGGAAAGGTCGGCGGCCTTTAGGCTCGCGGCGAACTCCTCGACCAGCTTGTCGGCGCCGCCGGAACAGCACGCCGTTCCGCCGCAGATTAGCACATATGATTGATATGCCATTGTGTTTTTCTCCTTGCAATCTCGTCTCGCGTCCGGCGTCTCATGTCAGATCGACACGAGACAAGAGACTTGAGACGCGGTCTGTCACCCGTTCTTTATGATGTCGATCGACGGCTTGTCGAGTATCTTGTCGGCGATCAGCTCCTTGCCGACGATGTGCTTGTCGACGATCGCCCTGGCCGTGTCGGCGTCGACGTGCCCGTATATGACCGTCGGCATGCCGGGCACGACGACCTCGACCGTCGGCTCCGAGTGGCAGAGGCCCATGCAGCCCGTCTGCCGGATGAGCACGTTCGTGAGCCCCTTCTCGCTCAGCGTGTCGACGAGCGCGGTGAACGTGTCCTTCGCGCCGGCCGCGATCCCGCACGTGCCCATGCCGACGATCACCTGCACGTCCTTGTTGGAGCTGTCGCGCATCTCCATCGCCTTCTGCTTCTCGTCGCGCATCTTGCGCAGGTCAGCCAATGTCAGCTTAGCCATGTCAATTTCCTCCCTTAGCCCTGTTTGCGGTACTTCTCGATGATGCCCGCGACCATGCTCTTGTCGAGCTTGCCGTGCACCTCCCCGTTGACGACCGCTACCGGCGCGAGGCCGCAGCAGCCGAGGCAACGAACCGCCTCCACCGAGAACATCCCGTCCGGCGTAGTGGCGTTCAGGCCAACGCCCAGCTGGCCCTCGAACTCCTTGATGATGTCGTCGCCGCCGCGCAGGTAGCACGCCGTCCCCAGGCAGACCTGCACTATGTACTTGCCGGCCTTCTGGAGCTTGAAGAAGTTGTAGAAGGTAACCACCCCGTATATCTTCGCCAGCGGCACCCCGAGCATCTCGGACGTCTCGATGGCGATGTTGCGCGGAATGTAGCCGTAGGTCTGCTGGACCTGATGGAGAACCATGATCAGGTTCCCCGGCTTTGACTTCCAGGACTCGATGAACGCCTTGAGCTCCGGCGTCATCGTCTCTGTGCGTTCTGCGGTCTTTTCGCTCACTTTTTCCTCCCCATTGCTGTACAGTTTCAATGTATTATATCACCACGGCCCATTGTTAGGCAAGGGTAATTGGAGCCTGGGCGCGTCCTCAGGGTCCTCATGGCGCATCCGCGAATCGTGCATGCGCGCAATTCGCGCATAGGGCGCTGCGTGGCGGTGCCGCCCGAACCTCATTTCGCGGGCGCCCCCGACATGATTTTGACGCTCGCGCAGCGCGCTCGCCCGTGCGCACGGGGGTCAAAATCCCGTCGGGCCCGCGAAAGTGCTCTCGTGCGGCACCGCCTCTCCGCGCCACGTCGCGAACCTAGTGCGCCGCCAGTAGCCGCCTGGCCGGGCCGACGTGCGAGCGAGAGGACTTTCGGCGGTGCGGCATGGCTGCGGGGAGGCCGGTTCACCTCGGTGGGCGTATGCGCAAGCAAAAGCCAGAGACTCGGTTGACTGCCAGGGAGCCATGCCGCCGGGACCGCCGAAATCCGGGTCGCGAGCAGCGTCGGACGGCAAGGCGGCATTCTCGCGTTTCGTGGTGGATGCACGATTCGCGGATGCGCCCCGCGTCCTCGATGTCTCCTGGACTACTGGACGGCAAGGCGCTCAGTACCAAAGCATCGTCTCTTTGACTTCGTAGTCGCCGCTCTCGCCAAGGTCGAGGACGAACGCGCCCTTGGCTTTCTTTACGCTGCCCCACTTGACCGTCACATAGTTCTTGTCGGCACCTCTCGACGCCGAGGCCTTTGCGAACGTCGCGGCGGGACAGCGCCCCGCCGCGAACACGACGGCCGCCGCGAGCGCGAGGCTCGAGAGGAACGAGAACGCCGACTTGAGCTTCATCTTGCTGTGTCCTATCTCTTGTTGCCGAGGTTAAACGCCGTCAACTGAACGACCTGAAGAAGGCATCGGACAAGTGGGCCTTGTCACCAGTTGATTTCACCCTTGCAATACGGACACCCAACGTAAGTCGCGGGAACCTTGTACGACCCATGCCTGGAGCAATAGCGCGTGACCGTAGGCGTGACGGGCACAACATTCCCGCTGATGGTCACCTTCTTCGAGTATGTCTTGCCCGAATAGGTCGCCTTCACCGTAACAGTGGCCGAAGAGCGCACAACCGCATCCGGAATCAAGCGCGCATAGTACCCGTAGTCAAACAACGAAGCGGCGCTGCCGCTGCGCGTCCACTTGACAGAGCTTGAAGTCACCAGCTTTCCGCCGACATAGAGATAGTATGTTCCGATCGAACCGATGCTCAACGACGACGGACCCGATATCGAGGCCGAGGAGGAGGTCGCTTTGCCCTTGCGGTAGCCCGTGGCATAGCGACTGGCTATGTACCAGTACTTTGTCGACGACGACCTCGGGCACACCCAGTAGTAGTAGGTGCGACCGACTGCGGCCGAAGTGTCCTTGAAGGAGGTCTTGGACGCGGAGGAAAGCTTCTTGATGATCGCCGAACTGTTGAAGTTCGACGAAGTTCCGCGCCGTATGACATACCCCTTCGACTTTGAGACCTTCGACCACGTCACCTTAACGTAGGCAGAATACGTGCCCTTGCTGGCCTTCGGCGTTGGAGGCGTGAGCGAAGCCCCCGAAACCAACGAGAAGCATGGCGACAGAAGAATTGCAGCAGCAACCCACTTGAGAAACATGCAGCGTCTAATCATTTTTCTTCTCCCTGGTCACCGCCGCGCTCACTTCCAGATGATCTTGCGCTTCTTGATCACGGTGTAGTCGCCGATCTTGAGCGTATAGTAGCCCTTGCCCTTCTTCTTCGAAGTGAAATAGCCCAACAGGCCTTTCTTGCCGGATTTCTTGTAAAACTTGTGGACGCCGGAGTACTTGACACTCCATTTGACGCCGTACTTCGCAAGCGTCCCGTACTTGTCATCCCCGTCGACGTCATAGAACAGAAAGCCTAAATACAACTTCTTTCCCTTGCGCACCTTGTTGCTTTTCTTGGGACCGTCATAGGTGAACTTATACCAGCAGTAGGGCGAACACTCAAAGCTTTTCTTCGCCTGCGACGACGAATAGAGATTCTTCGTGCTGTTCTTGACGTTCGGAACCACCCAGTAATAGTAGCGACAGGCAAGCTTCGCCGAGAAGTCCCAGTACTCCGTCCCTTTTACCGTCCTCTTGAGGACCTTCGCGTACTTGATGTTCTTCTTGTTGCGGGATCTGTAGATGGCGTAGGACTTCGCGCCCTTGTACTTGTTCCACCTGAGGACTACTCCTCCCACTATGTCGCCGGAGGGAGAAGACCCGGTGGTCCTAGGCTTGATTAGAATCGCCGCCGAGCAGGTGGACGAGGCGAACACGACGACAGCCGCGAGCGCGAGGCTCGCGAGGAACGAGAACGCCGACTTGAGCTTCATTGTGATGTTCCTTTCAGTTGCAGCGATGCAAACCATTCTCAATTTTTAGGCCATTTCACCGTCATGGACTCGGTATATGTGTCGGTTTTGCCAACCTTGAGCTTGAACCATCCACTACCCTGTTTCTTGTCAAGGGTGAAATATCCGAGCACGTTGCCGCTGACGCGCTTGTGGAACGTCCAATTCCCGCCATAGGTGAACTTATAGGAAACGCCGCTCTTCGGAAGGGACTTTCCGTTTATCGTCGCAGACGTCCAGACCTTGCCGCTGGACGTGCGCCCGTTGGTCCGAAGATCCATGTAGCGATTCCCGCAGGCTGGAACCGGGCAGTAGTACAGCGTGCTGCCGACGAGCGCGCCGTACCAGTAGTAGTACTTGTAGCCGAGCTTGGCGGAAGTGTCCTTGTAAGATCGCGTCGACTTGCCGAACGTCTTTAGGAACTTCAGCTTCTTGAGCTTGTTTATGTCCGATGTGCTGAGGCTCGACGAGGTGCTTCTCAGGATGCCGTATTTCGTCGCGCCCTTGATGGCGCTCCACTTCAATTGCACATGGTTCTTGGTTTTTCTTGTGGCGGTTATCTTTCCGTTCGCGGCCTTGATGCTGACGGTCTTTGCCTCGCACATGCTTGGCAGGAGCAGGGAAAATGCCGCAAGCGCAGCACACGTCACGAGGGATGCTTTCGATTTGTAGAGTAGAGACCCACGCCTCGGCGTCGCCGCCGATGCGACTTCCCCCTCATCAAACCGGACGTGCGGATTTCCCGCATCCGGCTTTCCCCGTAGAGCTGCGTTCGTCATAGCTTGGCTTTTCCTTTCTCTGCCTTTGCAGATTGTTGCTTATTATTATACCGATTTTTTTTCCTGTCAATACCGCCGCCTGCGGACACAGATATTCCAAAAATCCCGTCTTGCGGCTTCACTTCGTTGCGCCGCACCCCGGGATTTTGGAATATTGAGGTGCTTTTGCCCGCGAGAGACCGTTTTCCGTCAATGCGTTGCAATCCCCCGCGCATCTGCGGGAGGTCT
>JAFRBA010000091.1 GCA_017405115.1 Kiritimatiellia bacterium | reverse complement strand
TGTCGATCGCCACGCGCCCGAGCAGCAGCCAGTCGACCAGCTTCGTCGACCAGCCGAAGTCCGTCGCCGCCTTGCCTCCGTAGAGGCAGCAGTCGACGAAGTCGTGGTAGTGGCTGCCGACCGGCTCCAGGAACGGCAGGTCGATGGGACGGCGCTTGCCTTTCGCATCCAGCATCACAGGCGGCTTGTTGAAGTGCGTGGAAATGAGCCAGCCGTCGCTGCCCTTCACCACGCGGCCCTGGATCGGCAGCTCGCCAAGCGCGGACTCCTTGCCAAGCGCCTCGAACGCGCGCGGCGGCAGGAAGATGTCCGGCACGGAAAGGCTGATCTTGTTGCCCGCGATCTCGTCCGTCTTGCCCTCGGGCAGGAACTCCTTCGGGAGCGTTCCGTCCCTCGGGCCGTCGCACCACTCCACCTCGAACGGCTTCATGCCCGTCGCCTTTACGCCAGGGAACTGCCAGGTGACGTGGCTGTAGAGCGGCAGGTACTGGCGCTTCATCTCGTCGGACCACCCGCAGTCGAAGACGTCGGCCTTCGCGGACAGGGGCACCGTCCTGCCAAGCTCCATGCCCATCCAGACCGGCAGCATCAGGTGGGTCCCCATGTCTCCAAGCCATCCGGAACCGAAGTCGCGGAAGGCGCGCCACTTGAAATGCGCGTAGGTATCGGCGACATACGGACGGAACGGCGCGCCCTCAAGCCAGCCCTTCCAGTCGAGCGACTCGGGAACCGGCGACGGCGTCAGCGGCCACTTGCGGGGCAGCAGCTTTGCGTAATAGCCGCTGTTAGAGAAGACCCACACCTTCTCCACGGTGCCGATCTTCCCCCGGCGAATGAGCTCGGCAGTGTGCCTGTCGCACTCCCAGGGCGTGATCTGCGCTCCAAGCTGGGTGACGACACCCGACGACGCGGCGAGCGACTCGAGCTGGCGGCATTCCGCAAACGTGCGGCAGAGGGGCTTCTGGCCGTACAGGTTGATGCCGCGGCGCATCACCTCGCTCATGATCAGGCAGTGGTTGTGGTCCGGCGTCGCCACGACGACCGCGTCAGGGCTTTCCTTGTCGAGCATCTCGCGCCAGTTCTGGTAGAAACGCGCCTTCGGGTACTTTGCCCGCAGCGGCTCCAGCATCTTCAGGTCAACGTCGCAGAACGCCGCCATCTCCACGCACCTGTGCGCTGCGATGCCGGGGATGTCTGCGCCCTTGCCTATGCCGCCGCAGCCTATTGTGGCGACCCTCAGCCGGCCGTTTGGACTGCGCCCCGAGGAAATGCCCGGGGGCGTAGACGCGTTCCCGCCCACCACAGGAGCGGCCGCCAATGCGCCAAGTCCCATCAGAAAGCCTCTTCGATTCGATTTCATGTTTTTCCTCCTTTAAATATCTGTTTCCGAACTTCGACGAGTTGTGGATATTATACCAAAACAATCGCCCGCCGTGGCGGCCGCGTTGCACAACCCGCCCTCTCGGCCAAGGAAGTCTCGCAGGTAATCCGAATAGTCCCAGGAGAGGACCGTCCTCTCGCCATCGGCCTTCGAGACGAGCACGACGTCCGGATGCCGGATCCCGTTGAACCAGCTCTGCTGCGCAAAAGAGTAGCAGCCCAGGCCGCCGAAGACCACCGTGTCGCCGACGTCAAGCGGTCTCTTGAAGCAATACTCGCCTATCACGTCGCCGGCAAGGCACGAGACGCACCCAAGAATCGTTCTGCGCCCCGCATCCGACTGCGCCGGCGAAACGACGTCCGCCCGCATGTCGAAGAGCAGAAGATCCGTCGCATGGCACGACGCCGACACGTCGAGGACCGCGATGTCCTTGTCCTTCCGTCGTATCACGTCGAGAACGTGCGCGACGAGCGTCCCCGAATAGCGCACCATGTACTCGCTCGGCTCTATCATCGCCTCGAAGCTTCCAAGCGACTTCAGCGCCTCCACCGCGGCGACCGCGCGCGGAGTCGCGAAACTGGGGTCGTTGACGACCTCGCCGCCGCCAAGGTTGATCCACGTCAGGCGCGGCACAAGCGGGCGGACCGCCGGGGCATCCAGCAGGGCGGCGAGCTTCTCGACCATGCCGGCGAAGTCGTCGGAGTAGCCTTCGCAGAGCGCATGGACATGCAGCCCGTCGACGAGGCCCAGGTCGCCGTCCAGCTCCTCGACCATCACGCCGAAGCGCGAGTCCGGGCAGCACGGGTCGTACTTCAGGCAGTCGGCGGACGAGAAGCCCGGGTTAACGCGCAGCCCTACGCCAACGCCCCTCTCCTTCACTCGCGGGCCGAACCTCCTTAGCTGGCCCAGCGAGTTGAAGACTATGTGGGAGCACGTCTCGCAGAGGTCGTCGATCTCGTCTTCCGCATAGGCCGGCGCATGTACGTGCACCTCCTTGCCCATGAGCTTGCCGAGACGCGCCTCAAAGAGCCCGGACGCCGTAACGCCCTCGACGTACGGCGCGAGCGTCGGAAATGCCGCGGGAAGCGGAAAGCCCTTGAGCGCCATCAGCAGATGGACGCCCAGCCTGTCCGCGTTCGCCTTCGCGACCGCCGCGGTCTCCGCGAGACTGTCGAGGTCGATCCTGTACTGCGGCTTCAACTCACGGGACCTTGACGGGGTCGAACGTCTCCTTCCACGGAAGCCCCTGTACGTTCAGCTCGGCCATGAACGGGTCGGGGTCGAACTCCTCGCACGTGTGCACGCCCTTCTCGGTCCACTTGCCCTCCAGGAACATCTTCGCGCCGATCATCGCCGGAACGCCGGTCGTGTAGCTGATCGCCTGCGAGCCGACCTCGGCATAGCACTCCTGGTGGTCGCAGACGTTGTAGACGTAGTAGCTTACGGGTTTTCCGTCCTTGACGCCCTCGAAGATGCAGCCGATGTTTGTCTTGCCCTTCGTGCGCGGTCCGAGCGTCGCGGGGTCGGGGAGAAGCGCCTTCAGGAACTCGATCGGGACTATCTTCTGCCCCTTGAAGTCTATCGGGTCAATGCGCGTCATGCCGACGTTCTCAAGACACTTCAGGTGCGTGAGGTAGCTCTGCCCGAACGTCATGAAGAAGCGGATGCGCTTGATGCCCTTCAGGTTGCAACCGAGCGACTCAAGCTCCTCGTGGTGGAGGAGGTACATGTCCTTCTCGCCGACCTGGTCGAAGTTGTAGACGCGCTTGATCGCCATCGGCGCGGTCTCCACCCACCAGCCCTTGTCGAACGCCTTCCGATAGTTGAAAGGTTGAAGAGTTGAAGAGTTGAAGAGTTTTTCACCCTCAGCCGACTTTTCAACTTCGGAACCTTTCAACTTTTCAACTTCTGGATCGGCGACCCAGTACGAGCCCTTCGCGGAGACCTCGCGGATGTTGATCTCGGGGTTGAAGTTGGTGGCGAAGGGATAGCCGTGGTCGCCGCCGTTGCAGTCCAGGATGTCGAGCGTGTGGATCTCGTCGAAGTAGTGCTTCTGCGCGTAGGCGGAGAACACCTGGGTGACGCCGGGGTCGAATCCGCAGCCGAGGATCGCGGTAAGGCCCGCCTTCTCGAACCTCTCGCGGTACGCCCACTGCCAGGAGTACTCGAAGTGCGCCTCTTCCGGCGGCTCGTAGTTCGCGGTGTCGAGATACGAGACGCCGGCCTCGAGGCAAGCGTCCATGATCGCGAGGTCCTGGTACGGGAGCGCAATGTTCATCACGAGGTCGGGCTTGAACTCGCGGATCATCGCGACGAGCCTCGGGGTGTCCATCGCGTCGATCTGGGCGGTCATGATCTTCGTACGATTCCCGTTCCCCGTTCCCCATTTCCCGTTCCCCGCCGCATAGCGGCCTTCAATGTCCGCCTTGATCGCCTTGCAGCGCGCCTCGGTGCGGGACGCAATCAGCAGTTCGCCGAACACGTCGGGGTTCTGGGCCATCTTCGCGGCCGCGACGCCGGCGACTCCGCCGGCACCGATGAGCATCACTCTTGCCATCTTTCTCCTTCCCTCCTTGCGGTGTGAGCGGTTATTATACCATATTTGCACAGAGACTTTCTGCAGCTGCGCAGCGACGACTTGGAACGACTGATGCGCGGCGCGGGGTCTGGCGGCTTTAACCTCGGCACCGGACTTGTTGTCTTCGACAACGTGCCGAGGTTAAGCGCCTATCCCCCCGACCCCGCGCCGCGCCGATCATGGGCATGCAGCCAACTGCGAAATGCCACGGGCGGGAGGATAAGGGTTTACGACGAGCCCGTCGACAGCGTCGACATGTCCGGGGCTCGACGGAAAGCCTCCCGCCCGCGGCATTTCGGTAAAGTCGCACCAAGTCGTCTGCGTCGAAGACGCAAGTAAAGAATGGCGTTTGCGAATAGAACTCATTGCCTCTGCATAAAAGAAGCTTTTGCGCCCTATCGCCGCCGACTCTCGGGCACCGCCCACTACTTCGCGAACGCGGCGGTCGCCTTGACGCCGCCGGTGCTGACTGTCGCCTTGATTACGAGCGTGCGCTCGTACTTGAGCGATGCGTCGATTATGTCCACGTACAGCGTGTAGACCTCGCTGCCGCCCTTTGTCGCCTTGCCCGAGACGAGCGTCACCCACGAAATCGCCGTCAGCTTCTTTCCGCCGACTACGCCAGTCACTTTCGCCGCGTCGCCGTTCGCGAGCTTCACTTCGAGCTTGTCCTTGCTCTTCGTGAGCCCCGAGTTCTTCGTCTTCTTCGTGAACGTGAAGCTCTTGCCTATGAGCTTCGCGAGCGTCTTGCCCTTCTTTACAAGGTTCGGCTTCTTCTGCGCGGCAAACGTCGCTTTGGAGTTTGCCGCCTCGACGAGGGACAGTCCCCCGACCTTCAGCGTCTTCACCGTCACCGTGCCGGGCTTGAACGTCTTCTTTCCCACCTTCACGCTCGGCGCGAACGTCGCCTTCGTCGCCGTGCAGCGCTTGTACTTCGCGGTGAACGAGTACGCCTTGCCCTTGTAGGTGACCTTGCCGGACACCTTGCCTGTCGCCGCCACGGCGAACTTCAGGTACGACAGGGTCTTCCCGTCGGGCTTCGCCGTGCCGTAGAACGTGCCCTTGGCCCACGACGGAACGGAGACCGTGATCTTCACATTTTGCGTTATTTTGTTGCCCGCAGCGCTCGTTACCGTCACTTTCGCCGTGTACGCGCCGGGGACTGTCCCCACTCCGGAGATCTCGCCTGTCGCTTTGTTGATGGAAAGGCCCTTCGGAAGCCCCGTCGCCGAGAACACCGGGAGGGACAGGGACGACGCGCCGATCGACAGCGAGAACTTGGTGCCTGCCGTCGCCTTGGCGGGCGTGGTCGCGAGTTTCTTCGTAGCGGCATCGAACTTCAGGGCCGCCTTGTCG
>JAFRBA010000090.1 GCA_017405115.1 Kiritimatiellia bacterium | reverse complement strand
GGCCGCAGCCTATGCATAGTTCCTGGTCAACATACGCTCTCATCTTGATTCTCCTTTTGTTTGTCAATCCAATGTTAGCAGCAAAGCCATCTTGAACGGCTTTTCGGCGCGGACCCAATGTGCGCCGTTCTTGGCGAACGCGAAGTTCTCCCCCGCCTTGATGGTGTGTTCCCTGCCCTCGAGGCCGTGCAGCCGTCGACCGGTGCATTTTCCGCCGCTATCGAGAAGACTTGACCTTTTACATCGTTCATGATGGCGCATATTATACCATTTCCGTTCGCGGAAATATGTTGGCGCGCCAACATTCAGGCAATTTTATTCTTGTCGCACCAGCATTGACTTTTGAACCCGAAAATGCGATAATACTGCCGTCTTTTGCTTAGGTTTATTATGCCATGAAACGGCGTGGTGCACTGAGGCGGAAGGCGTCGTTCTTTACCATTCATGGAAATCGCGTAACTGCGTGTTGTGCTTCAAACGAAAGACGACCAATCAAACGGCGAGGCAGAATATGTGGTATCGCAGAGTGTATACAGGCACTTTGCGTACCCTATTCTGTATTTCGCCAAATGGTACTTGGTCGTGCCTCGTTTGAGATACAGTCTGGGGTACGCTTTTTTCATGTTGGTAGGACGATGAACAAGGAGCATGTATGAAGAAGAACGAAGCGCGAAAGAAAAGCACGGCTCCTGTGAAGAGCGACGGGAACGGCGTGGAGAAATCCTACGCCGCGTGGATTGCTGCCCTTAAGCGCCGCTACCGCGCAACCCAGATCAAGGCGGCGGTCGCCGTCAATTCCGCGCTGATTGAGTTCTATTGGAATCTCGGAAAGGATGTGCGCGAAAAGTATGTCGGTACCAAAATCTATGGTACGGGCTTCTTCCCACGGTTGAGCATCGACCTCAAGGGATCCATTCCAGACGCCGAAGGGTTCTCCACGCAAAACCTCCGCTATTGTCTGCATTTCTATGAACTCTACAGTATGCAACCAAATTTCCAACAACTTGTTGGAAAATTGGTGAACGTTCCTTGGGGGCATCATTGCACCATCATCGACAAATGTAAGAATGACCCAGAAAAGGCCCTGTTTTACGTGTTGAGAACGCTTAAGAACGGGTGGAGCCGCAATTCGCTTTTGAACTGGCTTTCGACCGACCTCTACGAGCGCGAGGGCAAGGCGCAGACGAACTTTGAACTGACGATGCCGTCCGACGACTGCGACCTGGCGCGGCAGATTGTGAAGGATCCGCAGAACTTCGAGGTGTTCGGATTGAAAGAGAAGTATTCCGAGACCGAATTGAAAGCCGCCATCGTCGCCAACATCGAATCCACGTTGCTGTCGTTTGGCAAGGGCGTCGCGTTTCTTGGGAGAGAATACCCAGTTGAAATAGGCGGCGAGACAAAGAACATCGATCTGCTCTTCTACATCGTACCTCTTCACCGCTACCTTGTTGTCGAAGTCAAGACAGGGAAGTACGAACCCGCCGACCTCGGCCAATTGAGCGGCTACATGGCGATGGCGAAACACGTCTTGAACACGTCAGTCGACAATCAGCCCGTCGGACTTCTCATCTGCAAGGAACACAACCGCATCCTTGCCAAGTACCATCTTGAGGAACTTGGCCTGCCAATGGGCATCACGGATTACGAACTCAAGAAGGTTCTTCCCTCCAAGGCGCAGTTGGCAAAGTGCGTGGCCGACGCGGAGCGGCAGATTGCGGTGACGAGTAAGGAATAGGAAATCCGTTATGAAAACGATTGTTCTACTCTGTGTTGTAATAGTCTCGTGCAGATCCTTTGCGCAATTTAAGCCATACGACCCTAACAACCCAAATCCTTCCGAAGTAGATGTATTCAAAGCACGCAGATTTGCAGATGAAGAACGGCGAGAGGCATTTAACGTAGGAGACGCCACTTCTCTTGACGCGCAACGGCATCAACAGAATGCTATGGAGGCAGAGCGAGATGCTCACGTTCTTGAAGACCGTATGCGCGCGAATGAACAACGTCTTTGGGTGGAAGAACAACAACGTCGTCGGGTGGAAGAGGAACAACTTCGGGCGGAGGCGGCAGAACAACGTCGTCGGGCGGAAGAACAACAACGTCGTCGGGTGGAAGAGGAACAACGTTGGGCGGAGGCGGCGGAGATCACGAAGAACCTCATGGCGGACGAGACGAAAGAACTCGACCGCCTCCTCGTCAAGGTCATTTCACAGCCAACAAAGGAAACCAGCAAATGAAAATCACGATCCTCACCGGAAGTGCCCACCCCAAAGGCACGACGAACACCCTCGCCACGGCCTTCGCCGAAGGTGCCCAGACCGCGGGACACGAGGTGTTCCGCTTCAACTGCGCGACCGCGAAAGTCCGCCCCTGCATCGGCTGCAACCAGTGCGGCTGCGGTCAGCGCGAATGCGTATTCAAGGACGATTTCGTCTCCGCCCTCGTGCCGAGGCTGCTGGAGGCGGATGTCGTCGTCCTCTGCGCCCCGACCTACTACTTCGCGCTCTCGCCGCAGCTCGCGACGGTTGTGAGCCGCTGGTACAGCGTCAACCCGCAGATGACCGGCGGCAAGCGCAGCCTGCTGATTGCCGCCTGTGAAGGT
The DNA here is from genome assembly GCA_017405115.1 of Kiritimatiellia bacterium. The sequence goes on along the minus strand of JAFRBA010000090.1, from coordinate 5,857 downwards.
CCCGCAAAGGACGTCATGGTCGGCATTGAGGCGACCTACGAACGCATCCTCAACTGGATGCATTGGCAGGATGCGGGCCGCATCATAGCCGGCGAATGTCCGACCGCCGCCGCCCTCGAGGACACCGACCTCGTCCAGCGCGCCCACGATCTCGGGTTCAGCATGAAATAAGGAAGGATGATGCCATGTGCACCTACAAGAAGATCAACATTGTCGATGCGCCGCGCACGGAGCTGCACGACGCCCTGGAACTGACCGGTTGCGAAGTCTCGATCAACGAGCTTCTGGCGGGCGGAGCTGTTCCCTTCGTCCACGAGCACAAGGCCAACGAGGAGCTGTACGGCATCCTCGACGGCAATGGCGAACTCTACATCGACGGCGAAGTCGTGCCGCTCGTGGCGGGCGACTGGTTCCGCATCGACCCCGCCGGCCACCGCGCCATCCGCGCGGCGGCGGACTGCGGCATCAAGTACCTCTGCATCCAGACGAAGCGCGGCTCGCTCGAGGCCTTCACGGCGAACGACGGCGCCCTCTGCCCCGACAAGGCCCCCTGGCACAAGTAGGGCGTACGCCCGATCCACGTCGGCATGATCCACGCATTTGATTACCATGAGCTTGACGCGGGGATTCACCCTCCGCCGCGCCGCCTGACCGCCCACGCCCGCACCTCGCGCGAAAAACCCGCCACGTCGCCCCGTGACGGGCTTTTCGCGTCTGGTCAGTGGCAGCGTCCGTTTGCGCGGCGCGGACAGTTCGACTTGGCCGCCCCGCCCGTGCCGAGGCATCGGTAGCAAATCTCATTGGCGAGCGGTGCGCCGGAGAAGTAGTCGTCAAGGTTCTTGAGCGTCGTCTCGGCAATGTTGGCAAGCGCCTCATGCGTGAGAAACGCCTGGTGCGAGGTGACGATCACGTTCGGCATCGAGACAAGCAGCGAGAGCGTCTTGTTCTGGCGCGCCACATCAGAACGATCCTCGTAGAACCATTCGCTTTCCTCTTCATAGACGTCAAGCCCCGCGCCTCCGACCGTTCCGCCGCGCAACGCCGCCAACAACGCCTCCGAATCGACAAGTCCGCCGCGCGACGTGTTGATGAGCGTGAAGCCGCGCTTCGCCTTGGCGAGCGTATCGGCGTTGATGAGGTGTTTCGTATCGGGCAAAAGCGGACAATGCAGCGAAACGACATCCGATTCCGCGAGGAGCTTGTCGAGCGTCACGTATTCGAGTCCGCTCGTCGGATTCGGAAATGCGTCGTAGGCGAGCACGCGCATACCGAAACCCTTGCAGATGTCTGCGAAGATGCGACCGATCTTGCCTGTGCCTATTACGCCTACCGTCTTTCCGTGGAGGTCGAAGCCGGTGAGACCAGCCAGCGAGAAGTTGAAGTCGCGCGTCCTTGCCGCCGCCTTGTGGATGTGGCGATTGAGCGACAGAAGCAACGCGGCGGCGTGTTCAGCGACGGCATAAGGCGAGTACGCCGGAACGCGCACGACCGTAAGCCCGGCTTCGTATGCCGCCTTGAAATCGACGTTGTTGTAGCCCGCGCACCGCATGGCGAGAACCCTGATGCCACGCTTCACAAGCCCCTCGATCACGGCACGGTCTATCTCGGCATTAACGAACGCGCATGCCGCGTCGCATCCGTCGGCGAGGGGCAGAGCCGCCGCCGTCAGCCGCGTCTCGAAATACTTGATCTCGTACCGCCCGTTGTTCAGCTTGTCGAACGACTCCTTGTCATACGGCTTCGTGTCGAAAAACGCAATCTTCTTCATAGTGCAATGCTCCTTGTTATTTTGTCTCCAACGCCTCTTCCGCCGCGAGGACAGCGTTGCGGACGCAGTTCTCGCAACTGCACAGGATCTTGCCTGTTCCGATGCCCTTGAGGTCGCGGCAGATCGTCGCGCCGCAGAGTTCCTTAAAGCGTGGCAGTATCTTGCGCGACAACGACATAGTGTCATTCCCGCCAGTACGGAGTCCCGCGACCACGATCGCCCCAGCAAGCGCACCGCAGGTTCCCTCCATCGTCCCCATGCCGGAGCCGAATCCAGCGGAAAGCTGCATGAGTTTGTCCGCCGGCATGTCCAGCGTATCGGCGAAGGCTCGCACGACCGCCTGGCAGCAGTTCATCTCGCGCTTCAGCTGCGCGGCGTATTCCTGTCTTTCATGTGTCGTCATTTCAGCTCCTTTCAGCCGACGAGGAGTTTCATGTCGTCGTCCACCGATCCGATGCCGGCGATGCCGAAGTTCTCGACGAGCACCTTGGCGACGTTCGAAGAGAGGAACGCCGGGAGGGTAGGGCCAAGATGGATGTTCTTCACGCCAAGGTAAAGGAGCGCCAGCAGGACGATGACGGCCTTCTGCTCGTACCATGCGATGTTGAAGGCGAGCGGCAGCTTGTTGATGTCGTCAAGGCCGAAAACCTCCTTGAGCCTCAGTGCGATGAGCGCTAGCGAATAAGAGTCGTTGCACTGTCCGGCATCGAGGACGCGCGGAATGCCGCCGATGTCGCCCAGATCCAGCTTGTTGTACTTGTACTTTGCGCATCCCGCCGTGAGAATCACCACATCCTTCGGCAATGCCTTGGCGAACTCGGCATAGTAGTCGCGGGACTTGTGGCGTCCATCGCAGCCCGCCATCACCACGAACTTCCTGATCGCACCCGACTTCACGGCCTCGACGACTTTCCCGGCAAGCGCGAACACCTGTTCGTGCGCGAACCCGCCCACGATCTTGCCGGATTCGATTCCCGTCGGCGGCGGACATTTCTTCGCCTGCTCGATGAGCTCGGAGAAGTCCTTTTGCTCGCCGTATTCTCCGTCGATATGGCGGCATCCTGGGAATCCCGCCGCGCCGGTCGTCCAAAGCCTGTCCTTGTAGGATGCGGCAGGCGGCACGACGCAGTTCGTCGTCATAAGGATCGGGCCGTTGAACTTCTCGAACTCCTCCTTCTGCTTCCACCACGCGTTCCCGTAGTTGCCTGCGAAGTGCGGATACTTCTTGAAGGCCGGATAGTAGTGGGACGGAAGCATCTCAGAATGTGTATAGACATCGACGCCCGCCCCGGCCGTCTGCTCAAGCAGCATCTCAAGGTCTCGCAGATCGTGGCCTGAAATCAAAATGCCGGGATTCGCGCGAACGCCGATATCGACCTCCGTGATCTCTGGGTTGCCGTAGGCGGATGTGTTCGCCTTGTCGAGGAGCGCCATGCCCGCGACGCCGAACTTGCCGGTTTCAAGTGCAAGAGCGATGAGATCGTTTACCGAAAGCGAATCGTCAAGCGTCGCCGCCAACGCGCGTTGGATGAACGCATCGACATCCTCGTCATCCTGCATGAGCGCATTCGCGTGTTTTGAGTAGGCGGCAAGCCCCTTAAGACCGTAGGTAATCAACTCGCGCAAAGAGCGGATATCCTCGTCGGTGGTCGCGAGAACGCCGACCATATCCTTTGTGCTCTTTGTGTCCTTTGTGGCTAATTTGCCCCGCATGGTCTTCGTCTTGGCTATCGCGGCCTTGATTGCATCGGCGTCGAAATTCGCGTTCGTGATGGTGATGAAGAGATTGACCGTCACGAGGTGGTTGATATCCTTGTCGACCGGCTTGCCATCCTTGCGCAACGCTGTCGTGACTTGCGAGAGACGCTTCGTCTCATAGACCAGTTCATCCTGCAACGCAGCGACGTCAGCCGTCTTGCCGCACACGCCGCATACCGTGCAGCCCTTGTTTCCTGCAGTCTCCTGGCATTGCCAGCAAAACATCTTCTGTTCGTTAATCGTTCTTTCCATGTATCTTGACTCCTCTTGCTTGTTGACGGCGCGTATTATATCATTTCCGTTTGCTGAAATATGTTGGTGCGCCAACATTCCCGCAAATTAGGTGACGCCGTCTCTTCATCCGAACATAATGCTGGATGCCGCTTCGCCGTCGAAAAGCACCCAATCAAATTGCAGGGACGCTTTTGAAGGTTGAAAAGCTCTCCCGCAAATTGAAAGGACGTTTTTTGACATTAAAAAACCGCCGCGCAAATTGCAGGGACGTCTTTTGACACAAAACAGCCCCCGCGTCAATCGCAGGGGCTGTTTTCGTCGCCGATTTGTCTAATTCCCGTTCACGAGGCGGCTTCAGGCCCCGGTTCCGGCTTCTCCCTTTTCGCGGTGTGCTGCGAGGCGACGAGTCTGTACTGGCTGATAACGCCCATTAGCGCCGTGACCGCGCCCTCCAGCTCCGCCGACGGAATGAGCCTCTGCGCCGCGTTGACCCGAGCGACGATCTCGACGATGAGGGTGGACGCCTCCTTGCGCACGCTCGCCGTCGTCTCGCCGCCTGCAGACGCCTCGCGGTCGCCGCGCTCGCCCGTGCGGTGCTTGTACAGCTCGTCCAGCTCCTCGTTCGCCGCAATGAGCGCGTTCAACCACGGCAGCATGCCGAGCACCGTGATCGCCTCGACCGCCGCGGGGTTCTTCTGCATGTCGAACCCGAAGCCGCGCAGCTCCTCGGTCTCCTTCGGCAGCGAATGCCGCGTCACGCCATTGTACGCACCGCTCACCGTCTGGACGATTCGCGCCTTGCGCCCGAGATCCTGCGGCGTGTCGCCGTCGATCGCCGCAAGGTGGTCCACCGCCGTGTAGATTGCCATGAACAGCGCATCGCGCTTCGCGTCGGCCTTGGTGATGTCCGCCGTATCGACGAACTTGCGCGACTCGTTGATGAAGTCGGTGTACTTCGTGTTAAGCGCCTCAAGCGCCGCAACCTGCTCGCCAACCGGAACCTTCGCAGGGTCGAGACCGTGCAAAGCCCCGGCAATCGCCTTCGAATAGTCGAGGTGCTCGCCGTTGGCAAGCCCGTAGCCCGTCCATTCGTCAAGTATTGTTGTCGCCATGTTTTGTCCTCCTTGTTTTTAGGGAACCCTTATTCCGCCTCCACCGCCTTGAGGCGGTAGAAGCGCGGCGTCTCGGCCGACTTCGTGAACTCCGCGCGGCCCTCCGCCTCAAGAGCTTTCGTGTCGGTGACCGTCTCGCCCGCGAGATCGCTGGACTCCACGACCAAAACCGTAACGCCATCGCTGTTCGCTACAGCCGGCGTTGTTATCACGACCTCACTTTCGCCGACGTCGATGTCGGCGATGAGCGCGAAATCGCCTGTCGGCTGTCCGAACACATAGCGGAACGCGTTGTAGATGCCGTTCGCATCCTTGTCGCCCAGCTCGCCCGTGACGCCGTTCGCCGCCGCCCATGTCTCGTATGCGGAGGCAGGGACGCTGACGGTGACGGTGCAGGTGGCGGATTTCGTCGCGTCGGCGTTGCTGGCGACGGTGACGGTGGCCTCTCCTGCCGACAGGCCCAGGGCATAGACGGTGAGGGCGGAGGTGGCATCTGTGCCGACTTCGGTGGTGCAGGTCTCATCCGTATAGAGCTTCACGGCGCCTGCGTTGGTTCCGCCGACGCTCCACTTCACGGTCTTGTCGGTAGCATCATCTGGTGTCACGGTGGCGGTCAGCGTCAGCGTCTCACCTATATTCAGCGTGGCTTCGGTCTGCGAGAGGGATACGCTGGTGACGGCGACGGCATTGGCATAGCCATACACCTCAATCTTTTTTATACCTTTAGACGTGTATGCCAGAATGGGTGTGCCATTTACTTTCGGTGTCTTATCCTCTTCTGTGGTTTCTACTACAAAGGGAGCTTCGCTGTCTGTTGCTGTACGATTTTGATCGTCATAGAATACGCATTTGGTGATGGTGTATCCTTCGGCAGCATTGACGGTTGCCGACCAACCGTATCCCCACCATCCCCAGTTAGCGAAGTATGCTGAGCTTCCTCCTGCAGTATAACTGAATGAAACGGTTGCCACATTCGCCGTACTGT
>JAFRBA010000089.1 GCA_017405115.1 Kiritimatiellia bacterium | reverse complement strand
CGGATGCGTGTACGTGCAGGCGGTCGGCGGCGCGGGCGCGCTCTATGCCGCGACCGTGAGGCGCGTGGCCGGCGTCGACCTCCTGGACGAGTTCGGCGCGGCCGAGGCGTGCTGGCACTTCGAGGTCGAGGGCTTCCGCGGCGTGGTCGCGATGGATTCGCACGGGTGCTCCCTCTTCGCCGAGGTGTCAGATGCGTCCGGTCGCCGACTCGCGGAGCTCGCCTGACCGGGCGCTATTCCAGCACGACCGCCATGGGGCGGCCACTGGGAGAACGGGCATCTTGCCCGTTCACACTGGGACAACGGGCGTCCCGCTCGTTGCAAGGACCCGCGCGTCACTGGGACAACGGGCGTCTCGCCCGTTCATCTCCGCAAACGAAGGGCGGGCGGGCCGAAGTCCGCCCGCCGCACTGCCCGCCGCACTAGCCGCTATGCGACGACCAGCCTGAACGGCACGCGGAGCGTCTCCGAGTCGACTTCGGGGTCGATGTTCGTGAGGCTGAAGCTGAGTTCGGCGGCGTACTCGCCAGGCTCCCCTGGCGCGTGGTTCAGCATGACCTTCGCCACGCCGCCCGCCAGGGTGACAACCCTTCCGCTGATTGCAGCAAGCAGTATCGGCTTCACCGCCGCCCACACCGCTTTGCCAAGAGCCTTCCAGTTTATTTCCAGCTTCATTTTTCGTTTCCTTTCGTGTTTTGGGCTAACTCCGATGGTTGGCAAAGTGCCTCCGTTACCACTTCGGCTCGCTTGCGCCCGTTCCAACCATCAGCCATTGCCTTGAGTGTCTTTGAACTGAGGATTCTCCCCAGACCCCTTCTACCGAAGGCAGTTAAAAACACACAACAGCAGGATTGCCAGTTACAGCGATTGGAATGCGCGAAGCGTCAGCCGTAGCGTTAGCGAAGGCCTTTGCCAACCATTGGAGTTGGTTTTTGTAATCCACGGTAATCCGCTCCCCTGTAATCCGCTGGGGACACTCCCCATTAATCCGGTGACGCTGCCGCCGCTCGGCGTTGTGATGCTGAAGCTGAAGTGAAGGGACCGGATTTCAGAAAATGAGGGTCGGATTGGGAGAAAGATGGTTTTTGAGATGTGATTATTACGATTATATTTCCCATTGACGGCGTTCGGGTGTTTTTGATATAATTCGTGACGATGTTCGGCTCTGCCGGCGTGTTGAACGAAAAAACAGGAAAGGGGAGTGACATGACGCAAAAGTGCTTATCTGCCTGCTTGACGGCGATGCTGTTGGCTGGCAGCGGGATTTTCTCTGTCTGCGGTGCGGCCGAGAGCTGCATCGTTTCCGGCGATACGACACGGGAGTGCGCCGAAGCATCCTGGCTGACGGTGCAGACCTTCGACACTTGGTTTGAGGAGTTCGCCTGGCAGGTGTTCGATCCCTTCCGTCTGGATGGACGCAAGGGAATGATGCTCATCTTTCGCTAATCGTTAACATCAGAGGGGAACACTCATGAAGAAACTTACGTATCTCGCATTCGTTACAATCGGGCTGTCTGCCGCAACGTGCCTGGCGGATCCCTATCTCTCGTCGGCCGTCATCGAGCAGAATCCGGACAATGCGCTCGTCACGGTCAAGTATACGCTGGCGCAGGACGCCGTCGTTACGCTTGCAGTCGAGACCAACCGGGGCGACGACGTCTGGGTGCCGATCGGCGACGTTTTCCTGACCAACGCCGTCGGAGACGTGAACCGTCTCTTTGCCGCGGGTCCCGATCAGCGCCTGATCATGTGGCAGCCGCAGATGACCTGGCCGAACCGCAAGATCACGGGCGGCAACCTGCGCGTCGGCGTGAAGGCCTGGTCGCCCAAGGCGCCGCCGGACTACATGGTCGTGTCGCTGCTCGAGAAGAACGTCGTCCGCTACTATCCGAGCGCGGAGGCCGTTCCGGACGGCGTCCAGGCGCGGAAGTACAAGACCGACTACATGGTCTTCCGCAAGATTCCCGCGGCAGGCGTCCAGTTCTGGATGGGTCCGCAGCAGAGTGAGGTTGATGCTGGGTTTGCGAATGCGAACGAATTGCCGCGTCATCTTGTGTCGTTCACGAACGACTATTATATGGCCATTTACGAGTGCACGCAGAGGCAGTACCTGAACATGCGCAACGACGTACCGAATCCGAGTGCGTTCAACACGGGTGACTGGGAGGTGCGTCCGGTCGAGAGCAAACCGTTCACCGAGTTCAGGTCCTCGTCCGTCGCCAACTGGCCGAGCAAGGGCCACGGGAGCGTCAATGGCGCTGTGGCGGAATTCCGTTCGCGGCGCTTCGCGGTCGACGACCTCGACCTGCCGACGGAGGCGCGCTGGGAGTTCGCGTGCCGGGCCGGTTGTGCCAATTCGCTCTATGATGGTCACGAGCTGTCGACCAAGGAGGGCGAATGTTCTTACCTGAACAAGCTGGCGTGGTATACGAAGAACAGCGGGGGCACGACGCACGAGGTTGGGACGTGCGAGCCGAACGCCTGGGGTCTCTACGATATGCTGGGCAATGTGTTCGAGGCCTGTCTTGACCAAGCCGGAAGCTATTCGGATTCGCCGGCGATCGATCCCGTTGGACCGGATTCGTCAAGTGCCTCGATCGTTCTTCGCGGCGGGTCTCACCAGCAGTCGGCATGGGCGTGTCGCACTGGCGGGCGTCGTTTGTATCAGTATGGCGCCGAGAAGTGCTCTTACTACGGTTATCGCTTCACCTGCGACGCCATTGCGCATTACTGATCGGAGTCGAAGTTGACGAAGTTCCCCGTTGCGGCGTTGGCCGCAGGATTCGTTGTCGCGACTGCGACGGCGGGCGAACCGCAGGCGCTTGAGCGTAAGCTGATCGCCTGCGGGCATGAATTCTACCCGCGTTCGCCGACCGAGGTGCTGGCGCACGCCGACCAGTTCGACCGGACGGGACTCAATGGCGTCCAGCTGATGCTGTCGGGGACGCTCCCGGACGGGCGGACCATCTCGACGAAGACCTTGCCGATCGATCCGGAATGGCCGGCGGATGCCTTCGCCGCGGAGATCCCGGCGTTGCGGAAGATGTCCGAGCACCGAGGTCTTCGGGACTCCTGTCTCCTGCTCTTCCGCACGCCCGACCGGCGCATCGCCTGGACGGACGATGCCGCATGGACGCGCGTCGCCTGGAACATGCGCGTCCTGGCGCGGATCGCCAAGGAGGGCGGCATCCGGGGTTTTCTGATGGACACGGAGGACTATCCGCAGCAATGCCAGTTCAAGGCGATGCCGGGCGATCCCGCGTACGGAGAACTGGCGCCGCTCGTGCGCCGACGCGCGCAAGACCTGTTCCGCGGCGTTTTCGAGGAACAGCCCGAGGCGGTTGTGCTATCGTTCTGGCTCCTGACGCAGTCCCTCGGCGGGGCGATGGGAACGGAGCCCTCCGGGTCGCTTGAGACCTCCGGCGACGTGTGGCCCGCATTCGTCAACGGGATTCTCGACGTCATTCCTCCGTCTGCAAAGCTCGTCGACGGCTGCGAGTGGGCGTACAACTACGAGGCGGAGCGGGACGAGTTCGTCAAGAGCTCGCTTTGGCAGCGTGAGAACGCGCTGGCGATGGTTGCCCCGGAGAATCGGACGAAATACCGCGGACAGGTGCTCGCGTCCAGCGGACACTACATGGACCGGTATCTCGAACGGGATCCGAAGGCCTACTGGTACGCCGCGCCGGTCGAGGGTTCGTATCTCCGTCATCTCGAGCGTAATCTCGTCCAGGCCAGTGAGGCGAGCGGCGGCTATGTGTGGTTCTGGTGCGAGAAGCGGTGCTGGGTCAAGTGGGACGGGAAGCTCGAGATGTTCGCCCCCCATGTGAGCCACAGGACTTGGGAGGATGAGTTGCCGGGGCTTTCGAAGATGCTGTCGGCGATCACGTTCCCCGGACAGTTCGCACGTGAGCGCGTGAAGGAACTGAAGCAGGCGAATGCGCTGGTCAATCTCGTGCCAGACGACGCGATCGAATCCGGGCTCTTTAAGACCTGGGAGGATTCCTCGCCGTGGCTGCATGCCAGCAAGGGGACTTTTGGCGTTGACCGGACGACGGGGGACGGTGACAAGGAGTCGCTCATGACCACCGGTGTCGGCGCCGGAGGATACAAGTATGCGGTGAAGAACGCGAAGGGCGGCGAGATCTATCTCATCCGCGTTTCCGCCAAGGGCGAGAACCCCTACGTCTATGTCGAGGGCTGGGACATGAGCCGGTGGTACAGGGGACTTCCCGGCTGCGTGATTCCGCTCAAGCCCGTCAAGGGGTCGGACTGGCTGCACGGCACCGCGTTCGTGAGGGTTCCGGACAATACGATCGCCTTCACCGTCTATCTCAACTCGCGCAACACGAAAAGCGGGCGCAACTGGTTTGACAACCTGGAGGTCTACCGCATCTGGGGCGGTCCGTATCCGGATGTCACGACAGGGAAGAAAGGCGAATGAAAGGCGAGCGGCTGTTATCCCTCGATCTGTTGCGCGGCCTGGACATGATGGTGCTGACGCTCGGTTACGCGCTGGTGATCGCGGCGGACGGGGTCTGGCATTTTCCGCCGGCGGTGATGCGCCAGTTCGCCCACGGATGGGAGTGCTTCACGTTCTGGGACATCATCATGCCGCTGTTCATCTTCATGTGCGGCGCGGCGATGCCCTTTGCGCTGCCGAAGCGGTTGGCGGCGGGAGGGAAGGTTTTCTGGCGGCATGTCCTCGCGCGGGTTGCGCTCCTGTGGTTCCTGGGCGGTTGCGTGCAGGGGAACTGGCTGTCGCTTGATCCGCAGACCTTCGGTCCGTTCGCCAACACGCTGCAGGCGATTGCCGTCGGCTATCTGGTCGTCGCGGCGACGATGGCGCTTCGCCGTCCGGCGCTCATGGTCGCCGTTCCGGTCGTCCTTGTCGCCGTCTATTCGGCGTTGCTGGCCGCCTGCGGTGGCTACGGACAGTACGACAACTTCGCCTTCAGGTGCGACCAGGCGATCTTCAAGGCCGTCCTTCCTGCGACAAATTTCTACGTGTCGCGTCCCGACCACGTGTCGTCGGCGCATTGCTACACCTGGTGCCTGACGTCGTGCATGTTCGCCGCGATGACGTTCTGCGGTTATTTTGCGACGAAGATTCTGCAGGGTGCCGGGGCGAAGGGCCGCAAGGCCGTGACGCTGGCGGGCTGCGGTGCGGCGCTTCTGGTCGTCGGTCTTGTCGCCGAAGTCTGGATTCCGTGCATCAAGCCGATCTTCACGCTCTCGTTCACTGCGCAGGCGATGGGCTGGTGCGCGCTGGCGCTGGCGACCCTCTACGCGCTGACCGACATCCTGCAGTTCCGTCGCGGGCTGGCGCTGCCGATTCTCTTCGGGCAGTATGCGCTTGTCGCCTATATGGTCACGCACGATCCGTTTCGTCCCGCGCTGTGGACGCTCGCCGACACGCTGACCTGCGGCGTAACCCGGTGCGCAAGCCCGGAGGTCAAGCAACTGGTGATGGCGGCGGCCGTGACGGTTCTGCTGCCTCTGGTCCTGATAGCGTGGAAGAGAATCAAGACGCGTGCCTGAAGGATGGAGAAATGATGAGGAGAATTGCTTGCATGTTGGTCGCGGTTGCGGCCGGCGGGTCGTTTGCGGGTGTCCGCGTCGAAGTTCCGGCACAGGGATTCGACGCGGGCGGATGGGGTCTGGACAGCCAGTTCATGGACGTGATGGGGTCGCCGTATCTCATAGCGCACGGGCTTGGCGTGCGCGTGGCGGACGCGACGGCAAAGGTGCGTCTGCCGTCGGCGGGGACATATCGCGTCTGGGTGCGGACCCGCAACTGGGCGGATGGTGCGCCGGGGCGCTTCAAGGTCGCCGTCGGCGGCGTGACGCTCGCGAAGACGTTTGGCGCGGACCGCCGCGAATGGGCGTGGGAGGACGGCGGCACGATTGCGGTCCGCTTGCCGGATGTGACGGTCGCCCTGCGGGATCTGACGGGGTTTGACGGCCGCTGTGCGGGCGTTGTTTTCGCTACGCCGGACGCTCCGGCGCCGGAAGGTCCGATTCGCGTCGACGCCAAGCCAGTCTCGGAAACGGTGAACGCCGACTTCATCGTCGTGGGGGGCGGCCTGCCGGGAACGTGTGCGGCGGTTGCTGCAGCGCGGCGCGGCCTCAAGGTCGTCCTCGTACAGGACCGTCCGGTCCTGGGCGGAAACGCGTCCGGCGAGATCCGCGTCTGGTGTGCGGGAGAGGCGCGTTATCCGCTTGTCCGCGAACTGCGCGGACTGTTCATGAACCGCGACGTCAATACGCCGCTCGTCGACGACCGGCGCATGCGGCTTGTCGCGGATGAGACGAATCTCGTCGTTCGCCTTTCGACGCGCGCCTTTGGCGTCGAGAAGAATGCGGACGGGACGATCGCCGCAGTGAAGGCCCTAGACCTCGGGTCGAATCGCATCGTCCGGTTCACGGCGCCGCTCTTCTGCGACGCGACGGGAGATGGCTGGGTCGGATTCTGGGCGGGTGCGGACTGGCGCATGGGGCGCGAAGCGAAGGCTGAGCATGGCGAAAGTATGGCGCCGAACACGGCAGACGGCGATACGCTCGGCGCATCGATCCTCTGGACGAGCGCGGCGGCGAACGCGCCGGTCCCGTTCTCGGCGCCATGGGCCGAGCCGCATGCGCAGGGCGAGTCGGCCGTCAACGGCGAGTGGAACTGGGAGTACGGCATCCACCGCGACATGATCGCCGAGGCGGAGGAGATCCGCGACAGGATGCTGCTGGCGATCTACGGTGCCTTTTCGAACGCGAAGAAGGATCCGAAGAACGCGCACCTCATGCTGAACTTCTGCCCGTATCTTCTCGGCAAGCGCGAGTCGCGGCGCTTGCTGGGCGACTGGATCTATTCCGAGACGGACGTGTCCGGGCATCGGCAGTTCGAAGACGCCGTTGCCTCGGGTTCGTGGAGCATTGACCTGCACTACGACACGGCCAAGCCGGGCGTCGACTTTCTCTCGGTCTGCAAGCAGCCGCATTTCGGGCGCTACTGGATTCCCTACCGCTCGATCTATTCTCGGAACGTCGGCAACCTCTTCGTCGTTGGGCGGTGCTTCAGCTGCACGCATGTCGGGCTGGGAGGCCCGCGCGTCATCAATACACTTTCGCAGCTCGGCGTCGCGGCGGGCGAGGCAGCCGTGCTGTGCCGACGGTATGGGGTTCTTCCGCGCGGCGTGTTCTCGGACGGCCATTGCCGCGAGCTGCAGCGGATTCTCGGCGGAGATTTCCCGGGCAATCCCGATCCGACGACGAAGGACTGGCAGATCGTCGATGACGAGACGCCGGGCGTCACGTTCGGCAAGGGCTGGGTGCGGGGAGACAATCCGAACGGCGAGCAGGTTGGGCACGTCTCGCATTTTCCCGGCTATGACAACTACTACGTCGATCTGGCGAAAGACAATGACTTCGGCGATGTGGTCTATCCGCTCCCCGTCGGGAAGGCGGGGTGCTATAAGCTGATTGGCAGGGTCCCGTACATGTGGTACGCGAAACCGGGGTCGCAGACGGTCCTTGAACTCGTTTCCGGTGGAAAATCGCAGACGCATGTCATCGACCAGGGGCTTGAGACGGGTGTCTGGCGTATGATCGGCAAGTTTGAGCTGGAACCGGGTGCGCAGTTGAAGATCTTAGCCAGACAGTCGTTTGGAACGGTTGTCGCGGACGGCTTTGCATTGGTGCCGATGGGGGAATGAAAACCAGCGGCACCATTGAGCCGAATGCAACCGGCGACGCACCCTCTTTCAATTTGGTATAATATGTTTTGCAATGAGCGTGGACAGGAGCGTTTCGATTCCGTTTTCCTTTGACCGGAACGGGAGGCCTGGATTGGCGAGACAGCTGGCCGACGGTTTCCGTCGGGCCATTGGCGACGGCCTGTATTCCGCGGGGGAGACGCTGCCGTCCATCCGGGAGCTTTCGGTGGCGTTGAACGTCAGCGAGATTACGGTCCGCGGGGCGATGAAGCGACTGACCGCCGACGGCTTGATCAGTCCTCGCCGCGGCATCGGCGCCGTGGTGACGGGATCCAAGGGACGCCTGGCGCGCGGACGTGTCCTTCTGGTTACGATGGAGGTGAGTCCGAACTACTGCTATTCCGTCATCGCCGGAATCCTGCGCAAGCGGCTTGTCGCGGAGGGATACCTGCCTTATCAGATCACTGTCGAAGTGGATTCTTCCGGCCGGGCTGACTATTCCCAGCTTGACCAACTTCTTGGCGAGACCGTGTCGCTTGCCGTCATTCTTGGCTCTCGGCGGGATGTCTGGAAGCGTCTTGCCGATGCTGGCGTGCCGACGCTTGTCCTGGGCGAATGCGGGGCCAATCGCGTCCGTTTTGACGCTGCCGCGGCTTTGCCAGAATTCATCGATCATTGCCGGGCGGCCGGCGTCGGGCGTGTCGTCCTGCCGATGACGGTTGGCGCGAGCACGGTGCAGCTTGAGCGCATTCGCAAGGGCGGGATTGCGGTCGAGCGCTGGACAATTCGGCACGATGCGGCGGCGACGACGCTTCAAGAACGCGTCTTCCGCGGCTCGTTTAACTATTTCATGCGCCGGTTCCGGAATCGGAATAAGGACAGGAGGGACCGTCTGCCGGACGTCCTTTTCTTCATTGACGACTTCGTTGCTGCCGGAGCGCTTTATGCGATGGACCTGCTCGGCATCCGCGTGCCCGAGGATGTCGGCGTCGTCACCTGGTGCGCAAAAGGGTCCTTTCCGTTTTATCGCAAGCGGCTGACCCGGCTCGAAATGGATCCCGAAGAGGGCGGACGCATTCTCTCGCGACACGCGCTTGTCCTGCTATCCGGACACGCGCTGCCGGAGGAGTCGATCATTTCCCGCTATGTCCAGGGCGAGACTTTCCTTTCCTCGTGAAACGACCTTTATCATGGAATTTGTGGGGACAGGCCCCGGAAAACGCACGCCTGCTTGGGTTTTGCGACGCCTGATCCGTCGGTTCGCCGCAAAGGCGTCTTTGGCGTCGAGGATTCCCGTGGGGACAGGCCCCGCAGGCTTGGTACGAGCCGTCGTTCATTGCCGCCTCGGGCGTCCGCATGATCATCGGCAAGGGCGGGATGGATTCCGCGACGCTTGCCGCGATGAAGGCGCACGGATGCGTGTACGTGCAGGCGGTCGGCGGCGCGGGCGCGCTCTATGCCGCGACCGTGAGGCGCGTGGCCGGCGTCGACCTCCTGGACGAGTTCGGCGCGGCCGAGGCGTGCTGGCACTTCGAGGTCGAGGGCTTCCG
>JAFRBA010000088.1 GCA_017405115.1 Kiritimatiellia bacterium | reverse complement strand
GCCCTCTCCTTTCGCTTGTGGTTGTGCTCGCCCGGCGGGGACAGTCCCCGCGGGACGTGAGCATAATACCACACTTTTGGGAGAGAATTATTTCCGTACGATTAGCACCCTGGGGGGACTGTCCCCAGCATGCGGGGGGACTTGTCCCCGGACATTATCCTGCCTTGCGGCGGCGGGCGGGCGAACCGCAGCCGTCATCTGCGGCCCAGGACCAGCATCACGCGCCTGATGTCAGCGGCAATGGCGTCGGTCGCCGCGACGGCGACGTCGTGGAACTGAAGTCCGGACGGCGTCCGCGCGACGATGTCGTAGACGGCGCGGCCGCCCGCCAGCGCGCCGTAGGTGTAGTAGTTGACCTTGCGTATGCCGCGCGCTATCGCCGCGCGGTAGTCGTCGTCGGTGAGGCCGGAGCCTCCGTGCATCACCAGCGGAAGGCCGCCCGTGGCCTCGCGGACGCGCTCTATCACCTCGAGCGACAGCTTGGGCGTCGTCTTGTATATCCCGTGCACGGTGCCGAAGGAGATCGCCAGCGCGTCCACGCCGGTCTTCTCCTCGAAGTCCGCCGCCTCGTCGGGCTTCGTGTAGAAGTCCTCGGGGGTGTACTCCCCGAGCTCGCCCTTGAAGTTGTGCGGCATCGAGCCCAGCTCCGCCTCGACAGTGGCGCCGAGGGAGTGGGCTGTCTTCGCCACGCAGGCCGTGGCCGCGACGTTTTCGGCGTAGGGAAGCGCCGAGCCGTCGAGCATCACGGACGTGAACCCCATCGCAAGCGCGCGCAGGCAGTGTTCCACGGACGCGCCGTGGTCCAGGTGCACGGCTACCGGCGTCTTGGCGGCGCGCGCGAGCTGCAGCATCAGCGGCCCGGCGACGGAAAGAGGTATGTACGGTTCGTGCACCGGCGCGTGCTGTAGGATGAACGGCATCCCCGTCTCCTCCGACGCGCGCACTGCGGCGACCGCGGACTCGAGCGACGCGCAGTTGAATCCGCCCACGGCGTATCCGCCCCTGGCGGCCTCCGCCAGCATCTCCTTCATGTTGACCAGCATGTCTAGAACCTCCTTCTTTCCCTGATGAGCTCCCTTGGCTCCCCGACTTCCATCTTCGGGGCGTTCGCAAGCAGGTAGTCTTCGGCCTCCTTGCTCCACAGCCCGTTGTTGGCGGAGCATATCCGGTCGAGCTCCGCGAACAGCGGATCCGTCCTGCCCTTCTCCGCGAAATCGGCGATCGCCGTCATCGGCAGTCTGACGTGTGTATACACGAGGCGCTTGCCCCCCGGAACCTCCAGAAGGCGGAGCGTCGTGTCCGCGACCGAGTCCAGCCCGCCGACATGCGTGACCATCACCTCGGGATGCAGCACGCCACGCCCGATCCAGTCGACCGAGTCAACCATGTCCTTCACGAGGCTGCCCGAATTGGCCGCCACGTGGTGCATCATGTAGTGCACGTTGTAGAAGTTGAACGCAGCCGTCAGGTTCTTGTCCTTGGGCCCCGCGAAGAAGTTCAGGCACCCGTCGTAGGCGAGCAGCTCGGAGCACTGCGAGATCAGCGCCGGGACCGCGGCCATCACGAAGATGTCGTCGTAGCCGTCGGCGCCGTCGGCCTGGTTGTACGCCTTGAGCGCCGCGACGGGGTCGGCGACCGACGACGTGTCGACGAAGTGCACCTCGACCCCGTTCACGGTTCCGTCGGCGCGGCCGTCGGCGTAGGCGAGCCCGAAGGCCCGGGCCGCGCGCCGCAGGCGCTCGTCGTCGACCTCCGTCACCACCAGGCGGCGCGGACGCCGCTCAGGCGAATGGCAGACGATGTCGATGCAGCCGAGGCCCATCGCCCCGCAGCCCGCCATCAGCAGCATCGCGCCGCCGTCGACTATGCCCTGTATGTGCTCGTGCGCCGCCTGCGCGTTGTGGTAGTTGGCGCGCAGGCCCGCCACTATGCAGGATATCGGCTCGGCCAGCGAGCACTTGAAGAACGCGTCTCCGTCGTACGGCAGGAGACACCCCATCTCCATCACGATGGACGGCAGGTAGACATGCGTCGACTCGCCGCCGACGCAATGCCAGGAGAATCCGATGACGGTGTCGAGCTCGTGCCCGGGGACGTTCAGGGTGGGCTGTATCCCCACGCGCTGCCCCTCGTGGAACCTGTCCTTCCACTTCTCGCCGACCTCGCGCACGACGCCCACCATCTCGTGGCCCACCATCACCGGACGCTCCGCTATGTCGTCCGGCACGCGCTTGTGCGCCGGCCCGAGCGTCACGCACTTGTAGTCGCTCACGCAGACCGAGTTCGCCACGATCTCGACGACCACACCGTCCTCGCCGGCGGACTCCAGTTCGACGTCCTCCAGCCGCAGGTCGCTTGCGCCGTAGAGGCGCCATGCCTTCGCATTCATTCCGAGACTCCTTCCATTCTTCCGTTTGCCGTATTATACCATTTCGGCCCGCCGCATGACGGCTATTCGAACTCGAGGGCTAATGTCAATGCATGAAATTTACGTCTCATCTACACAGTACCCCGCGCCAGGGCGAGACAACGTCGCCGACATGCATCCAGCCATGCGTCGCCTCGGGAAAGAGCACGCCAGTCACGCCCTCTGCGCGTCGGTAGTAGAAAACCTCGGGATATCCGTTGTCAAGGGAAGAATCCCTCTCCCACTCGACGAGCGTGAACCCCGGATGCGCCTGGTCGGCCGCGACGAACGAGTCGTTCTCGCCTGCAACACGGCGTCTGCCCGAACCAGGCACCGTCCAGCGGTAGGCCGCTCCTCCCTTCCAGAGGCGGAAGTCAACAAAGGCAACGCGCTCGCCCGTCAGGAGGCTGCGCAGGGGAATGCGCCATTCGCGGACCGTTGGCTCCAACGACGCCGTCACATCCTTCGCCCAGCTGCGGAAACCGGCCCCTTCGGCGCTCGGCACAAGGACAGTGGCGTTGGTGAAGGCCGGCGGCAGCGTGACCTCACCGCGGCTCTGCGCCGCCTCGGGGACTACCCGACGGCCTAAGTCGAAGGAACCGACCGTAATGCCGAGCGGCGAAAGCTCCAGCACGCGGCGACCGTCAACCTGAAGCGCCCAGACGAGATGCGCCGTCTCGTCAAGGCCAACGAACGCTTTCGTCGAGCCATCGGCACTCGCCAGCCTGCTCTGGACTGCATCCTTGATCCTGATCGGCTGCGGGGCCCGCGCCGATGCGTCGGCCGCCTCGGCGACGACCGTGTTGCCGGGCGTCGACGGCCCGAGCGCCAGCTTGGCCTCCTCGGAATATGCGAACGGCTCCTTGCAGGCGGCGAACACATTGCCGGTTACGATGTTCATGTACGGGAACTCCGGATGGTTTTCCATGGCTTCGCGCAGGTCAGGATAGACCACGCTGTACGGTGGCAGCTCGGGGTCGAGGCCGTCCTCGGCGAACCTGTAGCGACAAAACGGACGCCCCTCCTTGTTCCAGTAGAACGAACCGTTCTTCTTGGCCCGCCAGAGGTTGCCGCGCGCGTCGATGTGCAGGCCGCAATAAGATTCGCTCACAAGGTTGTTGCAGATGTTGTGAAGTTTGCCGCCGCCGATGACGACGGAGCGTCCAGCATGGCGGAACGTGTTGCCGATTACGTCGTCGCCCCAGTCGCAGTCGTCGAAGTATACGGCGCTCCGGGAATCGCATTCGACAGGCGTGCGGGCCAAATCGTGGAAGTAGTTTCCGAAGATTATCGTCCCAAGCCACTGGGGGTGGTACCCCGAGTAGATGCATCCCGTATCACCAGCTTCCTGCGTCACGAAGCCGAATTCGTTGTCGGCTATGAGATGCTCGTTGCCGCTGTACTGCATGGCCTTGTCGGGACTGTGCAGGAGCGCGCTGTCGCGCACGGCGTTGCCGCACCCGGACAGGACGATTCCGGGGCTCGCCGTGCGCTTGTACATCGAGATGTTCTCTATCCGGCAGTGCTCGACGACGTTGTTCGCCGGCAGCAGGTCCTTCACGGAGCCGCCATCGAGGGTGACGGCAGTCCCTCCGAGGTTCTTCATGGTGCAGTGCGTGATGCGGTTGCGCCGTCCGGACACGGCAGCGACCTTGCCACCGTGGCAGAAGAAGCTGCATTTCCTCACGATGCAGCGTTCGCAGGACTCGATGACAATGGCGGTGTCGCCGTGCGAATAGGCGAAGTCTATGTTCTCGACGACGATGTTCTTCGAGTCCTTGATCCTGAAGTACGGCGTCAACGCCTGCGCCAGCGCCACTTCGCCGCCGGAATCGCCCGAGGCCGGCCACCAGTAAAGCATCCTTGCCTTGCGGTCAAGATACCACTCCCCCTCCTGATCCAGCTCCTCCAGAAGGTTCTGGACAAATATGCGCCGTCTGAAGAACGGCCAGCTTGGCTTGCCCACGCCGTAGTTGGTGGCGGCCGCAAGTCTGGCGCCTCGCGTCGCCCTGTCATACGAGGCGATGCGGACAGTGTCGCAGTCCCAGTCGACAATCAGGTAACCGGTCACCCACACGCCTTCGTCGAAGCGCCAGCGCTCGGGGCGGTTTCCGGGGAACTCGAATACGGCGGGCCTTTCTTTGTCGAGCTTCCATCCGCAGTTCTCGAGGACGTTGGAGAATCCGTACCAGCCGCCGTCCGCAGCATCGCGATTCGGCCAGCGGGCGACTGTCTGCGACCTGCCGTTGTGATAGAGCCAGACACCAGGCATGACGCCCTTCGGGTGGTCGGGCCATACCTGCGGCTCGCAGACAAGATATGGCGCGGCGTCCGCCACCAGCACCTTGCCTCGGACGGCAGGATCAAGCCGCGCGCCCGTCCTGTCGTCTGTCGGCCTAAACGCCGTGCGCGGAATCAGCCGTCCGCCGAGGAGCCGCACCGTGCCAGGCTTCTGGGCGCGCCAGACGACGGGAGCCCTGTCGCCGCCCGAGTCGCGCCCATCAAGCTCCACCGTCTTCGGAATTACGTAGTCGCCAGGCCCGAAGACAATGGTCACGGACTCATCCTTCGCCACCCTCCCGTCCACGCGCGCTGCGCGGATCTCGTCGCGGACCGCCAGCACGTCGTCGCCCGGCGAAACTCTGTAGAGAGCAGCCTGCGCCGACGAAACCATCAGCATGGCCGCAAAAAGCGCATGCGTAGTGTTCTTCATATGCGTTTAGCCTACGGCAAATACGTACACGCTATGCGGAAGCCCTGTTCGCGCTCGTCGTTTCCGGTGCCTGACGGAGTGCCGTACCCGGCATACGCCCACTTTGCCGTGCGCACGTCGCCGGCGCCGCACCACTCGTACCCCCCGCGCGTGTAGCCGCAGCCCTGATTCGCGTTGGACGTCCAGCGCAACACCCCGTCGTTCGCGCCGACGCTGACGCGCCAGTCGGTGACGCCGGCATCCACCGCGAAGAAGTCGCGCACCCACT
>JAFRBA010000087.1 GCA_017405115.1 Kiritimatiellia bacterium | reverse complement strand
GCGCCTGTCATGGTCGGTGTCGGCCATGCCGAATGTAAACTTTATCCAATGAAACATGGCTTGCCGTCGCAAACGGCGGCAAATGGCGCAACTCGCCCAGAGGAAGATTTCCTGATAATCCTAATTTCCTGATAACCCAGCTTATCAGGAATTCCTGATAACGAGGGGGATATGTTGTCCCAGTGCGGCGGCGGCTTGTCCCTCCGCTAACGCCCGCTCCCGGGGTCTCCTTGCGATTTTCATGTTACCAAAAGTAACGTGTCTTGAATACATAGGCGTTGCTTAAAAGAAGCCGTCCTATCTTGCCTGAATCGACATTGGTTCGCTCCACTTGGTCCAGACGAAATCAAGCGACGAGCGTACTTTCCACCAGTATGTTCTCCCTGGCTCAAGTGGTCTCCCAAGGTATCTATTGCCGTAATCAGGGTGCTGCCAGCAGACATTGCCAGAATCCCACACGTCACCTTCGTCCCTCGCGAGAATCTCCAAAGACGACGCAACGAGAATCCGATAATAGCGCTGCCATGTATTATTCACGCAGTCAGATGGGTTTTCCCATGTGAAGCCCTTGTCGGGATTGTATGACAGACCTGTCGGCGGAGGCATAAAACAACCATCTGCTGAGAACCGGTAGACGCAAGAGGCCGACGGCGGGACAAACTTGCCATCGCGCCCAAAATGACCGACGAACTCCTCTCGAACTTCTCCGAAAACACGCTTCGACTCGCCTGGCCTCAGCGTGACGCGTACGAAGTCGATGAGTTCGCGCCACGGACGTTGAATCCTTGTCCCCCTTGCCGTAAGGTAGAAGCGCACAATCTCGTCGCCGGTGCGCGCACCCGTGTTTTTCACGGTCACCGCCAGCCGCTTTGGAACACCGCGATTGTCGCGTTCTATCATCTCAAAACCTGAATACTCAAACGTCGTATAGCTCAGCCCATAGCCGAACGGAAGGAATGCATCGCCAGGCCCGTCAATGTACATACGGCGCTCCGGGAAAAGCGAATCGTCTGTGACGGGAAGTTGTCCAGACGAGAACGGGAGCGACACGGGAAGCCTTCCTCCAGGGTTCACCCTGCCAAACACCGCCTCGGCGACCGCTTCGCCGCCACGCGAGCCTGGATACCACGCAAGGAGAACAGCGTCCGCTCCACGCACAAACTCGGCGACTTCAAGCGGCCGCCCCTGGATCAGCACAACAACAAGTTTCTTGGCTACCTTGCGGATCTCCCTGAAAAGCTCGGGCTGCACACCTGAATACGTGAGTGTGCAGCGGTCGGTTCCCTCGCCGCACTCCTTGTCGCTCTTTCCGGGATCGCTGGACGTATTCGCGCGCACACCGCCGTTGACGGGGTCATAGTCGTCCGGCGAGAACGGCGACGAACATCCGCCAAGGACAAGCAAGGTCACGTCCGATTTCGCGGCGAGTGAAACCGCGGCGGCAAACCCCGACTTGTCGAGTGAGCGCACCGAGCAGCCCTTTTCATACTCCACGGAGCCAGGGGCGAACATGCGTACACCATCCAAAACCGTCACCACATCCTGACGTCTCTGCGTGTAGGAGTAATCGCCAAGCTGATTCATTATGCGATCGCCCGCGTTCGGACCGATTACGGCAATTGAAGGCGATCCCGACTCGATCGGCAGAACCCCGTTGTTCTTCAGGAGGACAAGAGACTTCCGCGCCGCTTCCAAAACGAGCTCGTCCCTTGTCGGAAGCGTCAATTCTCCACGCGCAATCGGGCCTTCGGGCGCGTAGGGACGCTCGAAAAGGCCCATCTCGAATTTCGCGCGAAGAACGCGCGAGACGGCTCGATCCAGGACTTCGTCGGATATCAGCCCCTTGGCGTATGCATCCCTCCAGCCCTGGCCCACGGCTTCGATGGAGTTGCGCTGGTAGTCGGTGTCGCATCCGGCGGCGATTGACGCCGCAAACGCCTCTTCGACGGAATTGACGGATCCAAGACCCCATGCGTTTTCAATTGCACCCGCGTCGGCGCGGACGAACCCGCGAAAGCCGAGGTGCCCGCGCAGCACATCGTCAAGCAGGAAAATCGACGACGTGCACGGCTCGCCATCGACGCTGTGGTACGTACACATGACCTGCTTCGCCCCGGCGGCGATCGAGGCCCGAAACGGACGCAGCTGTGCGTTGTACAGCTCCATGAGGCCGAAATGCGCAGGTGCGGCGTTGTGGCCCCCTTCAGAAAGACCGCCGCCGACATAGTGCTTGAGGCAACTTGTCGCGCCGCCTTTAGCTATGCCCTTCGTCTCGGCCTCGCCAAGAAGCGTGACGAGGGTTGGGTCCTCGCCGAAGCACTCCTCGACGCGGCTCCAGCGCGGGTCGCGGGCTATGTCGAGGATTGGCGCATAGACGCAGACAAGACCTCTGCCATGTGCGGCGCGGCCCTTGGCCTCTCCAATTCTGTGCAGGAGGTCCTTGTCGTACGTCGAGCCGAGCCCAAGGCCAGTCGGATAGACGGGCTCGCCTAGCGCCATAAGCCCGTGCGGCGCCTCGTCCTCGAACCAGATTGGTATGCCCAGCCGCGTCTCCTCCACCGCGATGCGCTGGATGTCGTTCACGAGCTTAGCCTGCTGGTGCGGCAAGACGCCGTTCTCCCAGTTGCGCCGGGTGAAGAAATCGCTGCGGAGCATCTGGGTTATCTTGCCGAACGGATTCGCTCGCATCCGCTCTACGAGATTGGTCTCAAGCTGAACTTCCGCCGCACCGTTCTCACGCGAGCATATGTGACGGCCTCGCAGCATGCCTATCTGCGCGCATTTCTCGTTTACCGTCATGCGCGAGACAAGGTCTTTGACGCGCTCTTCGACAGACAGCGACGGGTCTTTATAGTCTGCCCGACAGACAAGCGCCGCCGCCGCGGCAACCAATAAACACATTCTTCTCATAGCCATTTCCTTGTCACCAATCAATCAAGGTTTATGCCGGTGCCGCGGTTGATCTGGGTCTCGGAGAGACCGCAGTCGCGGTAGTTGCGGACGCCAATGTCCCACCCCATCTGCCGCCAGTAGATTTTAGCCGTGCAGAAGTGTAGATGATGAAGGATGCGGCATGCGTTACCGCCTAATGCGCGGGTCGGCTAGGTGGATGGCAAGGCGAACGGCGACAGAATTGTAACTTGTCGGGTATCCACGGCGAAATCCGGGGAAGGAGCCGAGTCCAGCTCCCGTCTGATAACCGCCGCCACGGACTATGCGCACAAGAGCGTCCCCCGGCGTAAATGTCTGGCCAACGGGGTCGCGGCCCGACTGCCCAGGCCACTTGTTGTCCTCCTGCGCGTTTGTCGTCGTCCTCGTGAAGGCGTCAAGGCACCAATAATACTGCATTCCAACCGGGTTGTAGATATCCCATTGGTTTGGAGTCCTCAGGCCCACGGCCTCAGTTCTGTCTGGCGCGAACTCAAGCCAAAGCGCCTGCAGCTCGGTCGCCGTGCTTTCAGACGTCCCGCCGTTGTGGAAGATCGTCGCAGTTCCTGCACGCATGGCAATTTCCCATTGCGTCTCCGTAGGCAGGTCGATTGCCAGTTTCCCGCCGACTCTTGTCTGCAACCGCGTCAAGAATGTATCATTGCAAAACTCTCCGATTCCCGTGACAGGCCAGTTGACGCTGACGCTTTCGTCGGCGTTCGTCATGCCACGAATGACGTCGTAGCTGTTCCGCCAGACAGTATAGTTTGTTTTCTGATCAGCAGTTCCTCCATATAGGTACGCCATGTGCGCGGTTGTCACCGGGAAGATGCCGATGTAGTAGTCACTGGTCAACTCTATCTGCCGTTGGCCCATTGAACTCTTTTCGTCGGCAGAGAGATTGCTCTTTACGACCTTCAGTTCGTCCACGGTGTGTCCCACCGTGTAGGTTCCGGCGGGAACGCGGCGGAACGCCATTTTCTGACCCTTGTACACGGCGTTCGTCCAGCCCCATTCATCTGACGGACGCTCCGACATGTACTCGTAACCGCCGGTCGAAAGGTCAAGGACGAGGAACGTGCGGTCCGCGACGGACGCCACTTCCTCCGCCGTGACCACGAGGTTGGCGATTGACTTACCCTTGATCCCCAAGTCCGCGGGAGTCATAGTGAAGTGTCCTTCGCCAGGTGCAACGCCGTAGAGCGTGGCATCGGAGAACTTGTTCGTGATGGTCCTTCCTGTAGCCATGCCGCTGTGCGAGAACGAAAAGCGGATATCGCAGTTCGTCGTCGCAGAAAGCGTGAAGTCAACGTCGATCTTGTCGCTCCACGGCCAGCGCTGCTTTACGGTGATGCCGGTGACGGACGGATCAGCAAACGCCGCCGCGGCGGCCGCAGAGACAAGAAACAACAATACACTCTTTTTCATTGTCGTTTATCCTTTCTTACTTAAGCGGAGGATTCAGGTGAATGCAAAGCCGAGCACCGGAGGTGACGTCGCCGGCCGCGCGCATCAAGCGACGCGCCGGCGGCATGGCAGTATAGGCCATGCCGCGGCTTCCCCATCCGCAGTTGCACGTAACGGCAAAGAGGTTCTCCGCCCCCGCATCGACCGTCATGCCGACAGGATCTACATCCTGCCCGTCAACCTTGCAGCTGCCCGTGTCTATGTAGTTCTTAGACGCATCGCCGCGAGCGAGGTTGAGCGTCATCTCGTAGGCTATGCCGGACGTGTCATACAGGCCCCAGTCGTTCGGCTGCATCAGCCCGACGGATACCGTTCTGTTCGTCGAATGCGCAATCTGGAAGTCAAGGATCTCCTGCTTCGTGTTCTCCAGAGTCCCGAAGCCGCTGTAGAAAGTGGTCGAGCCCGTCCGCGCGGCGACCTCCCACTGCGCCTCGGTCGGCAGGTCGATGACCATCTGCGGCGGAAGCTTCCCAGCAACACGCGAACGCAGACGACCGACAGTGCTGTCTGCGGAAACGTTGAATCCCTCCGTCGGCCAGTTCACCTTGGCCGCAGGATCCGTGAGCGAGCCGCGCCAAAGGCTGGGGTTCATGGCCCATGGAATGGTAGAGTTGCTGGATCCGCTTCCGCCAAGTCTCGTGTTCTGGTCGCTCGTGACCTGGAAGAGCGCGATGTAGTAGTCGCTTGTGATTCGCACGGTGCGCTGCGCGAACAGTGCCGAGTAGTCGCTCTTCCCTGTAGCACCAATTGCAGACAGACGATCCATTTGCTCCGTCGTGTAGCCAAGAGTGTAGACCCCTGCCGGGATTCGGCGGAATACCATGTACTGCTTTTTGTAGCTATCTTGGTTCCACCCTCCTGTGGGTTCGTCTGCATAGAAGGTGCAGTCGCCGTTTTTCAGGTTTATGACGAGATACTTTCGCGAACCGGATGATTCGATCGTCGGCGTCACGGCGAAGGTCTTGAGCGGAGTGCTCGTCGAGACACCGGCTGCGACCGGGTCCCACTCGGCGTGGTTCATCCCCGGACGCGCCGAGTACGTGCAGCCGCTCAGCGCGGCACCGTCAAGCGCGAACGGCTCGGACTGTCCGTCCCATGTTGCCGTGAACGACACGTCCACGGGACGGTCCGAGTCGAGCCAGTAGTCGATGTCAACCTTTGCGCTCCACGGCCAGCGCTGCTTGACGGCAATGCGAGAGACGGACGGCGCAACGTCGGCCAATGCCGACGACGCCAGGAGACAAGCCAGAAGAACTCTAATCATGATGATTACTCCTTAGCTGAGGTTTACCAGACAATGAGAATCGCACCGAGACGTTTCTTTACCGGCACAGATGCGTGGGCGACACCGTCGAAGTCGAGCGTCACCGTTCCGTCCATGGGCGCAATCGGAAAATACCCGCCGAGCCCGTCCAAGACATTGCGAGACGAATCTCCGCCAGCAGCAAGCGTCACGCCGACCTCAGACACATCCGCATTCGTCCACGCAGCGTCGTAGGGGACGACGCGCGGCGAGGCAAACGACGGCTTGGAGTCCAGCTTGGTCTGTCCGCAGCCGACACCCGGCAGAAACGCAAGCCGTGCGCACTCGCACGAAATCTCGGCGTCGCCCGCGCCGCGCTGCACGAGGACGACATCGACAAGTCCCTCGCCCGTATCCGCGCTCCGCGCGGGATTCGGCATGGCGACTGAGCCGTACTTGGCGTTAACGGTGCGCGCGACGACGATAGGCGCATCAACCGTTCCGAACAGTGCGTTCGTCACGGTAACAGTCGCGGATTCCGCGCCGTCTGTCCAGCGCCATTCAAGCGGCGCGGACGGATCGAATACGGTCTGCCATACGCGACCGTCGTCGGACGACAGTATTACTGGATCGGCGAACGCCGCCCAGACCCCGGCCGCGAACACTGCGGCAAGGGCGAATGTTTTCCTTCTTCGTTTCATTTTCATTCCTTTCCTTTACTTCAACCTTAGAAGATGTTCTATGCACTCCTCGCGGAAGCGCGATGCGCCCGTCTCGTCGTGCGGATACTTGAGCGGCACGTCGTGGATGGACTTCCTGGCGAACGCGAGAGCCGCCTTAGCCTCAGGCGTGTCGCCTGCCGCCTTCGCCTTGCGCTCCAGCAGCTTAAGGTAGCGGATGTCCGTCATGCCGGCGTAGAGGTTCTCAAGCCTGATCGACGGCACGGCCTCGTACGACGTATCGTACGCGACCGCCCCGCATGTCGCCTGGCGGAACGAGCAGCCTGGCTGCTGGTCGTAGAACTGGTAGAGCGACACGAAGTCGGAGCCGATGTTCGCCGCCTTCCACGCCAGTATGCGGCAGTAGCGGTAGAGGTCCTGACGCATGTTCGTGCCGCAGGCGTACATGGAGACCGTCTTGCCCGCCGCCAGCATCTCCTTCGGGTACTCCATGACGGTCTTGTCCCCAAAGGAATACTGCGAGAAGTACCAGTGGTCGACGAACGGCGAAATCGCCTTGAAGTAGGCGCGCTCGCCGTTCGTGTTCAGGAGCTTCATCGTGGGCACGGCGGCCTTCGCCTCTTTGTAGGAGCGCACAACCTCGTCCATCGGCCATTCCTTCAGATTGGGCTCGTCGTAGACTTCCATCACGTAGTCGTCGTTGGGGAAACCGTTGTCGTTCATCGTCTTCTCGACATACTTGAGCCAGTTGCGCCAGGCCGTCCAGTATTCGGTCGTGTCGAACTTGATTCCGCTGTCGCGCATGTGGAACCGCTTGAAGTTGGCATAGCATCCGTATGCGATCATCACGCGCGGACGCTTCCCGAGCTTTCGCACACGTTTGTGAAGCTCCTTCAGGTGCGGCACTTGGAAGGAGCGCGGCTGCGCGGTCTTGGCCGAGCCGTCGGGGTTGAACGTCATGTCGAAGAACCACGGCGTCACTATGAAGTCCATGCAGTCGTACTGGTTCATGAACTCGATCTGGTAGTCCTTCCATCCAGTGCGGAACCCGTTCAGCGCGAAGTCGGTCGGCTCGGCAAGCGCGAACGGAAGGACCTCCAGCTCGACCGGAATCCGCTTCGAGTCATCGAATATCTCCATCGTCTTGGCGCCGCCGGGAAGGCGGCTCATCTTGTGCCTCTCGAACTGTCCGCCGACAAGCGGGGTCACGACAAGCTCGCCCTTGTATAGCCCCGGCTCGACGCCGTGGCAGTCGATCTGGATCCATGCAAGCCCCGCCTCCCTGGGTGCGACCGGGACGGACGACACGTCGTTCATTTTCGCAAGGATGTCGTATCTGGCACCATGCTGCTTCGCGTCTGAGTCGCGGAATCTGACGCCGCGGCGCATCGTGATCTTCCCGTGTCCAATCGCCTTGCCGTCGGCGCGCTTCAGCCCTGCAAGCGGCATCGGGTGCTCGAACGCCTCCGTCGGCGGCTCGAAGCTACGGACGAGCGCAACGCGGTACTCTTCCATCGTGTCCGTCATGTTGGCGATTGCGACCGGGAGAGCAGTGCGCTCGTTGACTGCCACCCGCAGGCGGAAAACGGGCTGAGGCTCGAATATTTCGGGCGGCAGGTACGGGATGTCGGGATTCGTGTGCATCGGCACCTGGGCGACGATCATCTTCTCGCGCATCAGCTTCGCCAGCCGCTCGTCCTCTTCGCGGCGGCGGTCGGCGTACCACCAAGCAGAGGGATCGTCGCCGTACTTCGGGTCGTCGCCGAGAATGATCACCCCGAACCGCTCAGGATTCCCGAATTCCGTTCCGGCGAAAGAGAATACTGAATCGTCCAGGAGCCAGCCGCGCCCGCAGCGCGTCCCCTTCGCGGGATCGAGCTTCGATGTCTCCGCGACGGTGTGCTCGCGCATTGCGTTGAAGCGGATCAGAGTTCCCTTCGGAGGCTTCGCAGCGTAGCCGAGCGCCTTCCAGGATACGGACACGACGGCGTCCCATCCATCTTCGCGAACCTGCGCCCTCCCATCCCAGAGCGAATAGTCGGGCTCGTTGCCTGACATCCACTTGACGCCGGCGGCGTTGAGAGCGAGATGCACGGGCGGAAGATTCCCCAATGCATCGGTGGCGAACATGAGCTCGACAAGGTCATGCGTCCACACGCCCATACCGGACTTGTTGGGAAGCGGCTTGGCGCCGTCGAACGCAAAGCGGAACTTCAGCGCGTCTTCTGTCGCCTTCACCATCATCCTGGTCGGCAGGCGGGCCAGCACGTCGGAGTTCTCCAGCGAGCGGAATCCGCTACATTCCGCCGCGCCGTCGTCAGGCACGACAATCGCCGCGACAGGCCATATCTCGCGCCCGAATGTCACCTCCTCGATCCGAATTTTATCCACAAGGATGAAATATGGCGGACTGCAGACTTCGACATAGCGCGGAAGCTTTCCCCAGAACTGGAACAGGAGAGCTCCGCGCACGGCGTCCGCCGGCGCCTCGAACTCGCCCTTGTAGGCCGTCCAGTCCTTCTGCGGCTTTACCGTGTTCATCGGCGTCGCCTTCTGCGTCACTTTGCCCTTCGAGTCCCATGTGCGCTGCACGACGATAACCATTGGCGCGTCGCCGCGCATCTCGAATGAAAACCGGTACTTGGATCCGCCGCGCACGGGAAACCCCACGCGCTTCTCGTCGCCACCCACCTGCAGTCCGAGGTTCACATTCGTGACGCCAGCGGCGTTCACGTCGCACCGAGTCAGCTCGAGCTTCGCGCAGCGGTTCCAGGTAGCGTCCTCCTCGAAGTCAGAAATGCCGCCCTGCCTTGCCGAACCGAACAGCCTGAACTCCGGCGATAGCGGTTTTGAGTTTACATCCGCGTCCTTGACGAGGTTGATCCCGCCGTCCGACGCAAAAGTCGATACCGCGCAGATGGCGGCAAATGCTATTTTGAGTTCCATGCTTTGGCTCTCCAGTTGAATTTAGCCGCAGGGTGATTCGCAGTGATGGTCTTCTTCTCGCCGGGGAGAAGCGCGAAGAAGTTGTCCGAGAAGAATACGGGCTTCAGGTACTTTCCGTCCTCGCCCTCAAGCCGCACCTCGACCATGAACGCTAGCTTGTCGCCGACATTCTCGACCTCGACCGTCAACTTGCCGCCTTCGTCCGACAACTGCCGCGCAGCAAGAGTCGTCTTGGGCAGGGCGTCGAGATCCTCGAATCCGCCGACACAAGGGCCTGTCGCCGATTCAGGGCCGGCGTAGACGGAGTTGCTGCGCCAGTAGAACGTAGAGGCGATCTCTCGCGCCCCTTCCATCAACCGCAGCTTGACGAAATGCGGTTTATCGAAGTTGAGCGCGAGCTCCGCGTCAAACGGTATCGCAAAAACATCGACGTGCGTCTCGCCCGGAACATTCACCTTCGCCGACCGCTCCCACACCTTGCGCGACTCGAAGTCATACACCTCCGCCTTTACTGAAAGGTTCCTCGCCTCGTAGATGTCGCTCACAATCGAGACGCGGTTCGAGAGGTATTCGTACTGTGCGTGCAGTGGTTCAAGCGCATTCGCCTGCGCGAACTGAGATGCGGTGCAGACGAGCGAATGGTCCCAGGTATGTCCGCCGAGTTGCGGGACAGGCGTGTTGTTGTACCAGAAGAGGACGCCTGTTGCCGTGTTGCGCGCGCGGTTCCAAGCCTCCCAGAGGCAGCGGTGGGCGAGAGCGTCGGCCGCCTGCGACTTGCGGGCATACTCGTCGAAGCTCGATGACTTGCCGTAGGCGTTCACGGCGGCGTGATGGAACTCCGTCATCCGGTCGAAGCCGCCGCCCTCGCGGTATTTCCACGCCTCGACGTTCTTCTCGACTGGCCAGAGAAGCTCCTCGGGCATGAACTCGCGGCAGCACTCCGCCGGCGGCAGTGCGCACGTTCCGTACTCCGGCGAAAAGCCGTAGATGCGGCGTCCGCGCGACGAGGCGCAGTCCAGATAGTGGCGCATCGAATTGACGGGATAGTACGGCGAGCCGTCGTGGACGCCGTCGCACTCGGAATTCTGCATCCAGCTTGTCGTGCCCGTAAGGCTCTTCACGAGCTCTTCGACCCCCTGCACGTCGGTCGATTCGTTGGAGCAGACCCAATGGGCGATGGAAGCGTGGTGGCGGATGCGCTTCACCTGCTGTGCCACGCTGTCGAGGTAGAGGCCCGGATTGTCGGGATGGCGCGTGTCGCCCGTCATCCAGAACTCCTGCCAGACAAGAAGCCCGTATTCATCGCAGAGCTCGTAGAAGCGGTCGGACTCCGTGATGCCGCCCGCCCAGAGCCGCACAAGGTTGACGCCGCTTTCGGCCGTGAGCCGCATCTCGGCCTCCATGCGCTCGTCGTCCTGTCGCAGCATTCCCTCTGGAATCCAGTTCGTGCCGCGTATGAATATCTTGCGGCGGTTCACGTAGAACTGCCGCGCCCCATCCTCGCCCGACTGGTCGGACGTGAACTCGCGAACGCCAAAGCGGATCGTCTTCGAGTCCGATACGCAGCTGGGAACCTCATATTGCCTGTCTGCGACGCGGTCATACTCCTTGTAGGCGTCGAGCACGAACTGCACGTTGAGCGTGTAGAGGTTCTGCGGCCCCTTGTTGCGCGGCCACCATAGCTTTGGTTTCTTCAGCTTCGCCGTCAGGAACTCCGTCCGCCGTTCGCCGCGGTAGAACGACATCCGCTTCGAGAACCGGACGTCCGTTCCCGCAACCTCCGCCTCCAGCACGCCCGAAAGCGTGTCGCCCCATTTCTGGCTGGCGTTGACGAGATCCACCGCAAGCGTCAGCTCGGCTTCGTCCATCGCGTCGTTCAGCTTCGTGCGAACGTACGGCGCGTCGATGCGAATCTTGTCCGTCGCAAACAAGACGATGTCCTTCCAGATGCCGACGTGGCGGTCGCGGATTCCGTCCGAGAACATGAAGTCCCAGCCCGCTCCCATCAGCACAGTCACGTCGCGCCCGATTTCGCCGTCGCCGCCGTTGGACCATTCCCCCGGCGCACCCCACGGCTTCTGGAACGGTTTGCCGGGATGGTCAACTGGGCGCACTTCGACCTCTACGTCGTTCACGCCGGGCCTCAGGAACTCCGACACATCAACGGCGTTGCGCGCGAACGTTCCAGTGGTCGTCGTTGCCACTTGGCCGTTCAGGCGAATCTCGCCGTGGTAGTTGATGCCTTCGGGACGCAGCCAGACGGTCTTCCTCTTCCAGTTTTCGGGAATCGTCACCTTCGTACGGTACGTCACAGTGTAGAAGTCCCGCGCCCCCATGCCTACATCTGGAATCTTGCCTTCCTCGATCTTGTTGTTGAGTCCGTAGTACGGATCGGGCACGACCCCGTTCTTGACAAGAGTCGTGAGCACCGTTCCGGGCACGACGGCAGGCATCCATTTTCCAGGAGCAGACTTCTGCTGCATCTCCCAGGGGCCGGATAAAACAACAACGTCATCCGCCTGGAATGCGGAACAGCCAAGCGACACCACAAGGATGGCAAGTAGAAAGTACTGTTTCATGCGAGCGTATGATACCATTCGGCGCGGCAAGCCGTCAATGCCAGCACAATCTATTTCATGCATCAGTTTTGTCGCATTTCGTGCAACATGATTACGCAGTTTGTGGTATAATTACACGCATGAGAGAAAGTCCCCAAAAGAAAGTGTTGGTGTGCCTGTCGATGGGATCGCCTGCCGGCAGCAAGCAGCTGGCCGGAATATTCCGCTATTCCTCAGTCAGCGCGAACTGGGACGTCGTGCTCGCGCGCCAAATGGACGACGTCACGGAAATCCTGCGCGAACTGCGCGAAGGCGATTTTGCAGGGGTGATTTCCAGCACCATGAATCCGAACATGCAAAGGGCCATAAGGGATTCCAACACCTGCCAGGTGCAGATTGACCGCGACGAGGCGCTTGGCGACGGCACCAGGAATATGCGCGTCGGAAACGTAAGAAGCGACGACCTGCGGGCAGGGCGCGAAGGTGCGCGGCATCTGCTCTCGCTGGGCGCAATGCGTACGTACGGATACATTCCTGCGCAACATCCCAGCACAAGGTGGTCGAGGCTGCGGGAGGAGGGAATGCGCACAATGCTCGCAGAGCGCGGGCTGGAACCAGTTGTATTCAATCCGACAGAAGGTTCACTGGAGGAATGGCTATGCGCAATGCCAAAGCCCGCTGCAGTGATGGCCGCGTCGGACGACATCGCCAGCAAAGCGCTCACGCTCTGCCACGAACTGAAAATCGCCGTGCCGCGCCAGATCGTCCTCATCGGACACGACAACGACGCTCTCATTTGCGACAACTGCCGTCCGCGGCTCTCAAGTGTGCATATAGGCCACGAAGAGGAGGGCTTCGAGGCGGCGCAGATGCTGAGCCGCATGATGCGACGTCCCGACCGTCCTGTGCGCGACGTCCTCATCGCCCCGAAGGGCGTGGTAGTGCGCGAAACGACGCGGCCCGTGAGCCCGGCGGCGATGATGATCGACCGGGCGCTTGTGTACATACGCGAGAATGCGGAGTCGGGAATAGGCGTCGACGACGTTGCTCGGTACCTCAACGTTTCGAGGCGTCTTCTGTACCTGCGCTTTGGCGAACTGCTCGGCAAGAGCGTTTTAGACGTCATAGCGGAACGGAGGATCGAGTTGCTGAAGACGCGGCTCCCGACGTCGAAGGAGGCGATTGCAGCCGTATCGCTCGCATGCGGATTCAAGACCGCCAACCACGCAAAACGTGCCTTCCGCGCCGCCACCGGAGTTACGATGCGGGAGTGGCGCGCAGACGCAACAGCTCAAAAAGGCCGAAACCAAGCCTCGCCTTGAGGTACACTACGTGCCAGGCAAGATTGAGAAGCGTCCCGAACGCGACACAGGCGACGGCCGTCCACGAAGTAAATCCGAGCGCGAGGACTACGGCGGCAAGAACAAATCCGGACCCGATGGTGACGGCCTGGCCTATTTCGTATGTCGCGATCTTTCCCGCCGCCAGCGCGGCGGAATGAAGCGGCTCGACTATCGAGTCCAGAAGGTAATGCACGGCGAAGCATCGTACGAACGCCACGGCGCCCTCAGGCGGCTCCATGCCAAGCCACAGACGGAGAATCGAATCCGTCGCGACGAGCAGCGGAATGCCTACAAGCGACGTCAGCGCAAACGACCATCTTGTGGAGACAAGAACGAGGCTGCGGAACGAAACGAAGTCCTTTGCCGCCCACAGCTTGACGACCTGCGGAAATACAGCCATTCTGAAACATCCGTAGATGCCGCCGGCGTAAGAACCGGCGATATGCCCAAGCCGCCACGACGCGCTTGACGCGACACCGGAGTACACGTTCACCAAAAGCCCGACGCCCTCGAACTTGAGGATGTTGGCGACCGCATGAAGGATGCTCCATCCAAAATACGCCCCCGGTTCGCGCATTGCCTTCGGCCGAAGCGTCACCGACCACGAGACGTTCGGGCGAAGCCGACGACATTGGATCGCCGAGGCGACAAGGACTACGACAGATAAGCCCAGTTGCATCGTCGCCCACACTTCAAGACGATGCGAGGGAATTGCGCATAGCGTCAACGCCGCGACAATCGACAGTCCAGCCTGCACGAACGAAAACCACGCGAAGAACCCCATCCGCTCCGTCGCGTTCACGAGCGAGAGGAACGGACACGCGAGCGTTTCCAGCACCATGTGCACGATTCCTATCTGATAGACCACGACAGCCGCATGGCGCATTTCGGCAGGAATCGACAGCCTGCAGTTCACGAACCAGAGACCGACAGTCTCGCCGACAAGAACAATGGCCGCGCCAAGCAGCAGCGCAATGCCGCAGACGGACGCAAACGCCGCAGAAAGATCACCGCCGTCCCCCTTTCCGATCTCCGCGCTCAAAAAGCGCTGCGCCGTAGAGCCAAGAACGCCGCCCAGGAACACCAGCATGGCAGTTACGCCGCCAACGGCGGCTACAAGCCCGAATCCGTCCGTTCCGAGGGCACCAAGAACAAGACGGGTGGCGTAGAGATCCCCTACGCAAAGCACAAAGTGGCGCAAGTACAAGAACCCGGTGTTCCGCGCTATTCTACCAAGCTGTACGTGCATATGTGTATTATAGCATTTTCTTGCCGAGCATCATGCCCGCAGTGGCGCGCGGCATAAAGTCAGGGGTGACACTACGAGCAAGCTTCATCCCGCCGCGCGTTCGCGCCAGCCCTTCATCCCCGCTGCTTTCGCCCTACCCGAAGATGAGCGAGTGATGGGGCGCGGATCGGTTCATTGCAACGGGCGGGACGTCCGTTGTCCCAGTCGCAGGCGGCGCTCCCCCGGCGGGTCGGGCGGTCTCCCCCGGCACCGACTAACCAATAATGGCTCCACGTCCCTGGGATTGCGCAGATAGCGACACTTCACTTCAGGCGAGCGGCTGCCGTCTCAAGCACCTGCGCCGCGCGGAAGCCGCCCCAGACGAACAGCCGCCAGGGGCGGATGTTCCGCACGACCTTCACAACGGCGCCGCGCCCGTCCAGGAACGTCGCGTCAATCGGAAAGCTCATGAAACAGGTGTGAATGCAGTTGCAGCGCGGTATCAGCATCCCCGTGCCGGGCTTGAGGCCGTCGCGCCCGATGAGGCCGCGCATCCGCTCGAGCAAGGTCTCCGCGACCTCGGCGTCAACGCCGTTTACGACCATGCGCCGCATGGCAGCGAAGTCAGTCGCGGCGGTACCCGTCGGCGCTGGCGTTCCACTCGAAGAGGAACAGCGCCATGCCGACGATCGAGAAGCCCGCGATCGCGCACAGGGTAACGCCCCAGCCGAAGTGCTCCTTGATGAACGCGATGCCGATGCCCGAGACGATCGTCGAGGCATAGCCCATGATGCCAGTAAAGCCATTGGCCATGGCCGCGGCCTCCTTCGTGGCCTGGTTCGCGGCGACGATGCCGACAAGCGCCTGCGGCCCGTAGATGAAGAACCCGGTGCCCATCAGGAGGAGCGTGGCCCAAAGCGCCGACGCGCCGTCCGGCAGGTACCAGAAGCCGAGCGCGCAGAGCCCGGCGAGCAGCATGCACAAGACGCAAGTCCTCACGCCGCGGCCCTTGAACACCTTGTCCGTGAACCAGCCCGCGAAGACAGTCCCCACGACCGCCGCCAGCTCAAAGGCGATGATCATGAGGCCGCCCTTCTCCACCGGGATGCCCTTGTGCTGCTTAAGGAACGTCGGCCCCCAGTCGAGAAAGCCGAAGCGGACTATGTAGACGAAGAAGTTCGCCAGCGCGACGCACCAGATGACCTTGTTGCCGAAGACGAGCCGGCGGCGGTCGGCCGTGGTGATCTGCGAGGACGGCTTCTCCGCCGAGCCCTCGATCTCGAGCTCCGGCACGCCGGCCTCGGTCGGCGAGTCCTTCACGCAGAAGAAGCAGAACACCGCGGCGGCGGCCGCGAACGCCGCCGGCACCCAGAAGCACCAGCGCCAGCCAAGCCCGAACGGGCCGAGAAGCAGAGAGCAGAGCCCCAGCGCGCCGAACGCACCCCAGGAGTGCGACGTGTTCCAGATGGACATCTTCGTCGCGAGCTCCTTCGGGTGAATCCAGTGCGTCAGCATCTTCGCGCACGGCGGGAAGCCCATGCCCTGCGTCCAGCCGTTCAGGATCCAGAACGCCGCGAACAGGATGGTGAGCGAGGTGCAGCCGAAGAGGAAGTTCATGAGCGCCGAGAGCGCCAGGCCGATCGTCATGAACACGCGGCCGTTCAGCCGGTCCGCCCAGAACCCGTTCACGAAGCGGGAGCAGCCGTAGAGGACGCCGTGCACCGTCATGATCGTGCCGAGCGCGTACGTGGAGATCACGCCCTCCTCCAGCATCCCCGGCTGGGCCATCGACAGGTTCTTGCGCGTCACGTAGAAGAACGCGTACGCGATCATCGAACACACGATGAACCGCCACTGCGCGCGAATGAACCGCCTTTTTACATCTTCGTCCGTCTTCATGCCGCGTATTATACCATAATAACGCGCGCGCGACGACGGTCGGGGCAGACGTCAGTCTTTGAAAAGGTCGTCAAGGGTCACTTCTGACTGTACGTCGTTCCAGTATGAATTGTGGGCTACTCCCCCTTGTTAACTTTGCCCAAATAATACCACATTCTGCCGCATTTGGTCAACGATGATTTTATCTTTCTCCAAATCATGCATCAAACGGTCGATTTGGGCAAAGATGAACCGCCCTGGCGAGATGAACACCTGTGGCCTTTTGTTGCTTCGGCTGGCGCCCTACTTCTCGTGCTTGCCGGTCGGGCTGTGGATGCAAGTGGCGCCGGTGGAGGTGGAGCCGCACCAGATGCACTTGTTGGCGCCGGGGCCGTGGCGGTGCTTGCGCGTCGGCGAGTGGATGCAGGTGGAGCCGTAGTTCGTCGAGCCGCACCATTCGCAGTGCTTCTCGTCGTCGCGGTGCTCGTGCTTCCGCGTAGGCGAATGTATGCAAGTCGAGCCATAGGCCGTACTGCCGCAGTATCTGCATTTCGAGCTCATGTCGATTCCTTTCTTGATGGCTGAATTATACCAAAATCCGCGACGGGGACGATCATCGGAGGAGCCCCTCCCTCCGGAGCTCGTCGAAGCAGCGCCTGAGGTAACGGGGCGAGAACGCGGCGGAATGAGGCATTACGACGCAGTTAGGAAGGTCCGCGAGCTCCGGCACGTAGCCAGGCGCCTCCAGGACGGACGCCGACGGCTCGTGCTTGCGCACGTCGAGGTACGCGCCGGCGAGCCTGCGCGACTTGAGCGCCCTGTAGAGCGCGTGTTCGTCGACAGCGTTGCCGCGCCCCACGTTGACGACGACGCACCTACGCGGCAGCTTGGCCAGCATCGCAGCGGAAAGGAAGTCGTCCGTGCCGGTCGTCGACGGCAGCGCCATCACGAACCAGTCGGCCGAGCCAAGGAGCTTGGAGAGCTGCGGCTTCGCGAGCCTGCGCCCGCCGGCGAAGACGCCATGCCGCGTGATGCCCGCCGACGACACGCCAAGGGCCTCGAGCTTCGCGCCGATCGCACGGCCGACCCGCCCGTAGCCCGCGATCACCGCGCGGGTTCCCGCGACCTCGTAGCACACATCGCTCAGCTCGTTGCGCGGCCACGGCTTCGCCCGCAGCTCCGGACGGAAGAACCCGCGCGCCCACGCAAGCACGAACGCCGCGACGGACTCCGCCATGATCTCCCCGTGGAAGCCGCCGAAGTGTATCCTGACGCCCTCCGGGCCCTCGGTCGGCACGAACTCCTGCCCCGCAGCCGGCGTCGCCAGCAGCCGTAGGCGCGGCGCGGCGGCAAACCACTCCCGCCTGAAGTTCCAGACGATTGCGTGCGTCGCCATCGGCAGCTCGCGCAGGAACGCCCGCTCGCCCGCGACGCGGACGACCCGGCTGCCCCGCGGCACCAGCGACTCAAGGTGCGCGACGTCCCCGGAGCCTGCGCAAAAGCACCGCTCCGGCCAGTTCAGCCAGACAAGGTAGACGTTCTGCTTTCCCGTGTTCATGCCGCAGACCGGCAAGCCCCCTCTACTTCAGCAGCACGCCGACGGCGTCTGCGAACTTGCGGTAGTCGTTGATGACGATGAGGTCGAGGCCCCTGATGCGCGCGTGGCTGTCGCCGCCGCCGTTCGCGAAGTCGTCGCCGATGAACACGATGTCCGACGGGGCGAAGCCCCTCTCCGCAGCCCACCGCACTGTGGCGTCGTACTTGTTGTTCTCCTTGCCCAGTATGTCGAAGGACGTCGAGCCCCCGATAGTCACCGTATAGTCGGGGAACGCCTCGCACACTTCCTTGTACATCGCGCGGCGCTTCTTCTTGTCGGGGTCGAACGCCAGCTTGGCGTCCTTCGGCGCGTCGACTCCGAGCAGCGCGAACGTCACCATTCCGGAGGCGTGGAACTCCAGGGGCTCGCCGAAGTACTTCGTGTAGCCGTACTTCTCGCGGAGCCTGCCGGTCTCGCGCAGGAAGAACGCGCGGTCAACCGCGTTGGACGAAACGCCGACCACCTTGAACTGGCCGTTGGTGACGGTGGCGACCTGCATGCCGTAGTTGCCGATGATGTCGATCGGGAACTCGCACATCTGGTTGTATATCCGCGGCGCGTTGCCGCCGCCGACCATGACGCACGAATACTTTTTGCACAGTTCCTCGAGCGCCTTCAGATTCCTCCACGGAACCGGCGTACGGTGCTGGCAGAGCGTGGCGTCGAGGTCCATGGCCACGACGCGCTTGCGCTTCCGGCGCAGGGCGAGGTCGAGCAGATGCGGGTAGTCGGACGTCACGCGGTCCGCGCCCTTGTCGCGCGCCTCCCACCAGTCGGTCGCGTTCTGCACCATCCACAGGCAGACGGTGAGGCCCGCCTCGTGGGCCTTTGCCACCATCTCCTTCGACGTGTCGCGCAGGGTCGGCGCGACGCTGCCGCATCCGAGGCGTTTCGCCGTCGCGATGTGCGCTTCAGTCAGCCCGCCCATGATGTAGCCCAGGGGCGCATTCGGGGCGACGCGGCGCATGGTCTCGAGCGTCGTCACGTTGAAGCACGTGAACGCGTACGTCCCCGGGCGCAGCAGCGCCTCCGCCGCGGCGTTCAGCTTGCGGCAGTATTCCTCCAGCACGGCCGGCGTGTAGAACGCGCTCGGGTACGCCTTCATCTCGAGCTCTATGAAAACGTCGTCCCGCCCCTTGAACGGCGCGACCACGTCCGCAAGCGTCGGCACTGGCTCGCTGCAGTTGCGCAGCCTGCACTCTCTGAGCTCCGCGAGCGTCATCTCCTCGACGATGCCCCGGCCGTCCGTGGTGCGGTCGACATGGTTGTCGTGCATCACGACGAGCTCGTGGTCCTTCGAGAAGCGGATGTCGGTCTCGAAGCCGCGTATCCCCTTCGAGAGGCACCAGGCGAAGCCGCCGGCGCCGTTGTCCTGGTATTCGCCCCTGCTGCCGCGGTGCGCCTGGACAAGGGGCCCGCCGCATGTCTTGAGCGTCGCGTTGCGCGGCACCTGCGGCCCTGGGACGAAAGGCGGCGTCGTACAGCCAACAGCGGCTACGACGAGAGCGAGGAATGTCAGTCTTGTGGTTTTCATGCCGTCATTATACCATTCCGGACGGCACATGCGCAACCTCGACCTCGGCGTTGCGCACGCGCGCCAAGGTGAAAACTGCCATTGATTTCAGGCGGCGGAATATGGTATAATCTCCGCCGTTCGTCTGGAAAAGCGGGCGTAGCTCAATGGCAGAGCTCCAGCCTTCCAAGCTGGCTACGAGGGTTCGATTCCCTTCGCCCGCTCCAAGGCAGGTTCGCCAGGGTGGCGTAATGGCAGCCGCGGCAGACTCAAAATCTGCTGTCCGCGAGGACGTGCGGGTTCGAGTCCCGCTCCTGGCACCAGCCTTCGCTCCTTGCGGAGCTACGGCTGGCAAGCTAGACAGACGAACAGTAGGCCTGGAGGGGTGTCCGAGTGGTCGATGGTGCAACCTTGGAAAGGTTGTGTGGGCGCAAGTCCACCGGGGGTTCGAATCCCCCCCCCTCCGCCAGTTCCCGCGCGACTGCCGCGCAGCGGACTAGTTGTTCGCCTTGAAGGGAACTTCCATGTGCTGATAGGCGTCGCACGCCTTGTGCCAGTCGCGCTTCGCGTCGAAGAACGCCTTGCCTGCCTTGTTCTCCGTCTGGATGAAGAACACCCGGGAATGCCCCGTCCTGAGGTTCGCGCGCTGGTCGGTCCTCATCGCGCCCTCGTGCCCGAACCAGTCGCCGTAGAGCCAGCTGCCGACCGTGTACGGCTCGGCGATGCCGGGCGGAGTCTGCTTCTTCGCCCAGACCTCGTCGAACGTCCTGCGGGAGACGATGCGCACGCCGTCGCGCTCGCCATGGTGCGCGAGCATCTGCGAGAAGCGCATCATGTCGCGCGGCGTCGAGAAGAGCCCTCCCGACGGCGCCGGGTAGACTTTGTAGCCGACGGGAAACTTGAGCTGGATGCAGCATGCATCGTTTCCCGGACGGAACGGGCCGCCTTCAGTGGTGTAGGGCCGGACCATCCTCGCCACCATGTCGGGCGTTGGCTCGAAGCAGGTGTCGTGCATGCCGAGAGGCTCGAGCACGTTCTCCCGCAGGAACTCCTCGAAGGGCTGGCCGCTTGCGACCTCCAGGCAGGCTGCGGCAACATCGACATGTGCGTTGCCGTAGCGGAACCGCGTGCCTGGCGGCACCTCGCACTTGCCGCCTTCGGCGAAGCGGCGTGCGGCCTCGCGGAGGGGGACGCTGCGCTTCTTGATGTCCACGGCTCCGCCGGTGATGCCGGTGACGTGGCACATGCAGTCGCGTATGGTGATGCGGTTCCCGACGTCCGCGAACTCAGGCAGGTACTTCGAGACCGCGTCGTCGAGGCTCAGGATGCCGCGGTCCACGGCTACCATGAGCGCGCAGCCTGTGAACGTTTTCGTCATCGAGAACACGGCGAACACCGTGTCGAGGTCCATCGGGCGGCGGCCCTCCACGTCTGCGTAGCCGAAGCAGTCCGCCGTGATCCGTCCGTCGGCGTCCGACAGGACGCTGACCACGCCGGCGATCTCGCCTCTGTCGACATACGGGCCGAGGGCTTCGCGCACCTCGGCGGAGTGCCTCGCGGCGATGCAGCCGGAGAGCGCCGCGGCGACCGCGGCGGGCGCGATGGCGCGCAATACGAAGTTCCATTTTGCGTTCATGTCTTTTTCACCTTTCTCCCGCAAGCCTCACGCGGGGATCCACCAGCCCGTAGACCAAGTCGGTCACAAGGTTGACGAACTGGTAGAGAATCGCCCCCAGTACGACCACGGTCCTCACGACCGCCATGTCCGAAGAGTGGATGGCGTTGATCGAGACGGACCCGAGGCCCGGGATTCCGAAGAAGCTTTCGAGGAGGAGCGAGCCCGCGAACAGCCCGGGAATCGACAGTGACACGTAGGTGACTATCGGGATCAGCGCGTTGGGCAGGACATGGCGTAGCATGACCGCCGGGCGCGACAGGCCCTTCGCGCGGGCCGTGAGCACGTAGGGGCGGTAGAGCTCGTCGAGGATCGCGGTGCGGAAGAAGCGCACGTCTGTGCCTATCGACGACATCACGCCTATCATGACCGGCAGCACGAGGTAGAACGCGCTCTCGTAGCCCCACACCGGGAAAAGCCCCGCCTTGTATGAGAGGAAGAACTGCCCGGCTAGCACCCACACCACGTAGTTGACGCTCATTAGGACGGTGGAGCCGACGAGGACGGCCCTGTCCACGGCGCGCCCCCGGAAGTATGCCGCCAGCATGGCCAGCATGAGACCGAGCGCGACGCATCCCGCGAGGATCGGAACGGTAAGCGACAGCGACGGCCCCACGCCGCGCTTCAGCACTTCGATCACGGGCTCCTGGTTCTCGATGGAGTAGCCGAAGTCGCCGCGGCACAAGTCCCCGACGAACCGGAAAAGCTGGCTGTCGAAGACGTTGCCGTCGCCGATCACAAGGGGCTTGTCGTAGCCCCACTTGTGGTTGAACGCGGCGATCGCCTCGGCGGTGGCGTTCTTGCCGAGTATCGCCTCGGCGGGGGACCCTCCGACGACGTTGAAGAGTGCAAACGCGACAAGCACTATGCCGGCGGTCGTCGGCACCGTCTCCAGAATGCGTCTGATAACGTAGCGCAACATGCCCGTCAGATAGCGATGTTGTCGAAGTCGGGTATGTGCGCAAGCATCCACTTGCGGCATTGCTCCATCACGGCGCGGCCGGTAACCGCGTCCCCCATCGACTCCACGGTGCCGGCGTAGTCGTCGAGGTCGGCCCGCGTCAGGCGCGAAAGGAGCTTTGACATGAACGGTATGTAGGTCGCGGACATCGACAGATGGTCCGCGCCCATCGCCGCCCACAGCACCCCCACGAGGGGGTCGGCGGCGGACTCCCCGCAGACGCCGACTGGTATTCCGCGGCCCTTCGCCGCCGCTATCACCCCGCGCATGAGCTTGAGGATCGCCGGGTTGGTGGGCTGGTAGAGCGAGGCCACTGCGTCGTTGCCGCGGTCGGCCGCCATCGTGTACTGGATAAGGTCGTTGGTGCCTATCGAGAAGAAGTCGGCGTACCGTGCGATGGCGGCGGCGTTGACGGCGGCGGCGGGCACCTCGATCATCGTGCCCACCTTGAGGGCGCGGTCATAGGCGACGCCTTCCCTGTCGAGCTCGCGTTTCGCCTCTTCGAGGATCTCGGCGGAGGCCTGGAGCTCGTCGATGCAGGAGACCATCGGGTACATCAGGCGGACGTTCCCCGCCGACGACGCGCGGAGCACGGCCCTCAGCTGCGTGCGGAAGACGCCGGGGTTGGACAGGAGATAGCGTATCGAGCGGTTGCCCAGGAACGGATTGGACTCGCGCCTAAGGGCGTCCTGGCGGGAGAGGACGCTCATCATCTTGTCGCCGCCTATGTCAAGGGCGCGTATTGTCACCGTGGCCGTCGGCGAAAGCGTCGCCGTGAACTCGGCCGCCTCGCGGTATGCGGCGGCCTGCTCGTCCTCGGTGGGCTCGCGCTCGGCGTTGAGCCAGAGGTACTCGCTCCTGTACAGGCCTATGCCGCGCGCCCCCTGCCCGCGTATGCCGTCGAACGGGACGCCAGGGTGGACGTTGGCGAACAGTGGCACCTCCCCTTCCCCGCGGAGAGTGCCGGCAGGGCGCCTGCCGACGGAAAGGAACTCCTCCGACAGCTCCTGCTGCCGCTCGACGAGGTCGCGGAAGCGCAGCACCGTCTCGCGGTCCGGCGA
Organism: Kiritimatiellia bacterium; assembly: GCA_017405115.1. The sequence goes on along the minus strand of JAFRBA010000087.1, from coordinate 4,151 downwards.
CACGGTCACCACTCCCGACGTGCCGTCCAGCAGCACTGTCTCGCCGGCCCTGACAGCCGAGGTTATGTCGCCCAGACCAGTGACCGCCGGGATGCCCATCGCCCTCGCCAGCAGCGCCACATGGCTCGTCGTGGACCCGCCGTTGGTGGCGAAGCCAAGCACATAGTCGCGCGGCAGCTGCACCGTCTCGGACGGCGTCAGGTCGTCGGCCACGACTATCGCCGGCGCGCGGAGCTCGAGGTGCGGGTTGGACGCAAAGCCCACGAGGGCCTTGAGAAGCCGCCTCTCCACGTCGTCGAGGTCGCGGACGCGCTCGCGGAAGTACGGGTCGTTCATGCGCGCGAACTTTGCGCGTGCGCCCGCTATCGTCTGCTTGACGGCCGACTCCGCGTTTACGCGGTCGACGGTGATGCGCCGTTCGGTCTCCTCGGCGAGCGTCGGATCCTCGAGGAACATCAGGTGGCCGTCGAATATCTTGGCCTCGGCCTTGCCCGAACGCTCGTTCATTACGGCGATGAGCCCCTCCAGGTCGCGCACTGCCTCGTTCCTGGCGCGCTTCAGGCGCAGCAGCTCGTCGCCCTCCCTGCCCGGCTCCAGCAGATACTCGGGAACGGGGACGTCGCCGTCCCCGCGGTAGATGAAGACAGGCCCGATCGCGAATCCTCGCGCCGTCGGAAGGCCCGTCAGCGTCCTCATGGGACCGTCACTGCTCATCCGGAATGTCGAACTTGCGCCCGACAAGCGCCTCGAGTTCGTCAAGCACCTCCGCCGCCTGCGGGCCGGAGGCCGTGACGCGCAGCACCGTTCCGCACACGGCCTCGAGCGTCATGAGCGCCATTATCGACTTGCCCGAGACGACGTTGCCGTCCTTCTCGACCTCGACGTCCGCGTCGAAGCGGCTTGCGCACTTCGCGAACAGCCCGGCCGGGCGCATGTGCATTCCATACTTGTTCTGGAGCCTCAGCTCCCTCGTGATCTTCTCCGTACTCATCGTCTTCCCCCTTTGTTCGCAGTCTTCGCCTGCATCGCATCCGCCCGTTTGCGCAGGCGCTCCGAAAGCCCTTCGACGGGATCCATCCCGGACATAAGCAACTTCTGCTGCATCGCCGCGGTCTCGACAAGGTTCACCAGGTCCCGCCCCTCGGACACCGGTATCATGACGTTCGGCACGTCCACGCCGAGGATGGTGCGCACCCTGCGGGTCTGGCCGATCCGGTCGACCTCGCCCTTGACGTCCTGCAGCCGCTTGAACGTTATGACGAGCTCAAGCCTCTTCTCGCCGCGCACCGCCGACACGCCGAAGATGCTCGGGATGTGCATTATGCCGATCCCGCGTATCTCCATGTACCCGGCGGTCGAGTCGGAAGCCGACCCGAACAGGATGCCGTTGCCGACCTCCTTGCGCACGCAGGTCAGGTCGTCGGCTATCAGCGAGCAGCCTCGCTTTATGAGGCCGAGCGCAGTCTCCGACTTGCCGAGCCCGGGCTCGCCCTCTATGAGCACCCCGAGCCCGCAGACCTCCACCATCGTGCCGTATATCGACGCCGTCGGCGCGCTGAGCTTCTCCAGGACGAAGGCGCTCAGGTGCGAGAAGGTGCGCGTCTTCAGGGGCGACGTCATGAAGACCGCGCCTGACTTCTCGCCGAGCGAGATCTCCATGGCGCTAGGCTTCTGGCCGTTGGTGAAGATGAAGCAGAACGCCCGCCTGTCCAGCAGCGCCTGGAAGCGCGAGCGCCTGGTCTCCGTGTCCAGCGACCGGAGGTACGCCATCTCCGCCTTGCCGACGAGCTGCAGCCTGCGCCACGCGAAGTGCTCGTAGAACCCCGTCAGAGCCAGCCCGGGCCGGTTCACGATCGGCTCCTCGACCGTGCGCTGCATGTTCGCGCCGCCGGAGACGATCGTCAGGGAAAGCTCCTCGCGCCCGGCCTCGTAGAAGTCGGCTACGGTGAAGGTCCTCCCCTTCGCGCTCGCTTTTGTCGGCAGCGTCTCCATCCGCCCGTCGCGTCAGTTCTTTGCAGACGCCGCGCGCTGGCGGCGCACGGTGCCCTTGCGGGCCTTGACGCGCATCTTGAGCAGCTGCCGCTCCGCGCGGGCCGCCGCCGTGTCGATCACGCTCTTAGCCGACTCGGAGAACTCCTTCGCGCCGACTGCGGTCTCGCCGAGGCGGTTCGCCACGACTTCGGCCATGTACATGTGCTTCTTCACGTCGACGTCAATCACGATGGAGACCTTCGTCACCTTCGGGAAACGCTCCTTCAGCAGCTCCATGCGCCTCTCGGCGTAGTTCTTGAGCGCCTCTATTCGGACGTCGCTGTGCCTCATCGTCACTTCTATGCTCATCTTCCTTTTCTCCTTTCCTTAACTCTACATCCGGAAGTTCTCGCCGAGGTACTTCTCGCGCACCTCCGGATCGCTGACAAGCTCCTGGCTGGACCCTTCCCTGAGAAGGCGCCCGTCGTACACCAGATACGCGCGGTTCACGACCGAAAGCGTCTCTCGGACGTTGTGGTCGGTTATCACGATGCCCAGGCCCTTCGCCGCGAGGCCGCAGACGATCTCCTGTATCTCGTTCACGCTAAGGGGGTCGACGCCGGCGAACGGCTCGTCGAGCATCAGCACCGTCGGCCGGCGCACAAGGGCGCGCGCGATCTCCAGCTTGCGCCGTTCGCCGCCTGAGAGCGTGTAGGCGGGCTGCTTCGCGACCTTCATGAGGTCGAACGGCGCAAGAAGCTCCTCCGCGCGCTCGGCGCGGGCCTTGCGCCCCATCGGCAGCGTCTCGAGGATCGCCATCACGTTTTCCCACACCGTCAGCCGGCGGAAGACGCTGGCCTCCTGCGCGAGATACCCGAGGCCCATCCTGGCGCGGCGGTAGACGGGCAGGCGGGTGATGTCCGTGCCGCGGAGCTCCACCTTGCCGGACTCCGGGCGCACGAGCCCGACGATCATGTAGAACGTGGTGGTCTTGCCTGCGCCGTTCGGGCCGAGGATCCCGACTATCTCGCCGCACGAGCAGTGCACGCTTATGCCGCCCACGACCGTGCGGTCGCCGTAGACCTTCACAAGGCCAGTCGCCGACAGGTCGGGGCGTGCGGCAGCCGCCTTCTCGTCCGCCATCGCTCGCATGGCATCCATGACAGGGTCGCTCATTTCCCAGGCTCCTTCCCGGCCTTGCTTACCGTGATGCGCGGCTCGTCAACCTCCACCTGCTCGGTGTCGAGCCAGAAGCGGATGCGGCGCCCCTCCAGCTCGCGCCGCTGCTCGCCGACCTCGACCAGCCGCGCGTACGCGCCGTCGCCGTCGCAAAACATCTCGAACTCCCGGAGGTCCCTGCGGTACGTCGCAAGCGGGCTTGTCGCCGAGCGCGTCGCGTTCGTCAGCACCACGTTCCCGGAGGCCACGATGCGGGAGAGCTCGTTCGAGGCGGTGAGGAACAGGTACACCTTGTCCGCCCGCATTCCGTAGCCGTCGGAATGCGCCACGTCCACGTCGCCCTCCAGCAGCACGACCCCGGCGCCCCGGTCGATGTCGCTCGTGGCGCTGCGGATGCGAAGGCTCTGGACCGACGCAGGGGCCGCATTCGTGGCCGCCGCGGGCTGCGCGGCCGCAAGCAGTGCTGCCAGCAGGCACGTCACGGCGCAAGCCCTCCGAATGAAAGGTCGGTCGAATCGATCTCGGAGTCGCGGAACACCCGCACGTACGATTCTGGGGACGAAAAGTAGACGCCCTTTCCGCGGAACGTCGTCTTGCCGTGGCGCACGCGCGTCGGCCCCTCCGCCCAGCCGCTCTTTGTCGTGCGGTCGACGACGCAGCTCTCCGCGTCTATGCGGGACTCCTCCGACCCGTCCGGCGCGAACTTGCGGATCACGACGCCCTCGGCCCATATCAGCCCGGTGTGCATGAAGAAGCGGGCGCGCTTCGCGGCGACGACCGTCTTGACCGACCCGTCCGCGAACGTCTCGACCGGCACCTTGATGTCCTCGGCCGGCTCCTGCGCACTCGCTAGGCAGTTTGAGTACGCGGCCTGCAGCCGCTCCGCCTCGCGCAGCAGGACCTCGCGCTTCCCGTGCCATTCGGCCGAGTCGAACGCCTGCGCCGTAGCGGCGGCGAAAAGGCACAAGGCCATGCTAGCGAACGTCCGCATGTATCTTTAG
>JAFRBA010000086.1 GCA_017405115.1 Kiritimatiellia bacterium | reverse complement strand
TACGCAAAGCTGCTGCGCCTAGCCGGGCGGCTAGTGAAGACGGGCGACGAGATCGGCCGCGAGTTCGGCATACCCGTCGTAAACAAGCGCATCGCGGTGACGCCGAGCGCGGTAGTCGGCGCGGCGTGCTGCCGCAGGGCGGCCGACTTCGTCCGTCTCGCGAAGACGCTCGACCGCGCGGCGAAGCGCCTCGGCGTGAACTTCATCGGCGGATACTCGGCGATCGTCTCGAAGGGGATGACGCCGGCGGACGAGATGCTGATTCGCTCCATTCCCGCCGCCATGGCGACCACCGAGCGCGTCTGCTCGTCGGTCAACGTCGGCTCGACGAAGACCGGCATCGACATGGACGCCGTGCGGCTCATGGGCGAGATCGTCAAGGAGACGGCCGAGCGCACGCGGGACCGCGACTCGATCGGCTGCGCGAAGCTCGTCGTGCTGTGCAACGCGCCGGACGACAATCCGTTCATGGCGGGCGCGTTCCACGGCGTGACCGAGGGCGACGCGGTAATCAACGTCGGCGTGAGCGGGCCCGGCGTGGTCAACCACGTCCTGAAGAGCTGCCGCGGTGCCGACTTCGAGACGCTCTGCGAGACCATAAAGCGGACGGCCTTCAAGATCACGCGCGTTGGGCAGCTCGTCGCGCAGGAGGCATCCAGCCGTCTCGGCGTGCCCTTCGGCATCATCGACCTCTCCCTCGCCCCGACGCCCGCCGTCGGCGATTCCGTCGCCGACATCCTGAAGGAAATCGGCCTGGAGCATCCGGGCGCCCCCGGCACGACTGCCGCGCTGGCGCTGCTCAACGACCAGGTCAAGAAGGGCGGCGTCATGGCGAGCTCCTACGTGGGCGGGCTCTCCGGCGCGTTCATCCCGGTGAGCGAGGACCAGGGCATGATCGACGCCGTGAACGCTGGCGCGCTCACGATAGAGAAGCTGGAGGCGATGACCTGCGTGTGCTCGGTGGGGCTGGACATGATCGTGGTGCCGGGCGACACGTCCGCGGCGAGCGTGTCGGGGATCATCGCCGACGAGGCGGCCATAGGGATGGTGAACCAGAAGACGACGGCGGTTCGCATAATCCCGGCCGTCGGCAAGCGCGTAGGCGACAACGTGAACTTCGGCGGGCTGCTCGGCCATGCGCCGGTGATGAAGGTCTCGAAGTTCTCGTGCGAGCGCATGATCTCCCGCAAGGGCAGGATCCCGGCGCCGATACACTCGTTCAAGAACTGACCGCGCCCTCCGCGCGCGAGTGGCGCGCCCGGCGGGGACGGCCTCCGCCATGATGCGATTTTTGGTATAATAGCGAACAACCATGGGGCTGGACTACAAGAAAGAGTTCTTCGACCGCAACTATTCCGCACGGGAGGCGTATTCCCGGGCGTGGGGCTACGCTCGCAAGTACAAGTTCCGAATATTCGTCGGAATCATATGCGGCATCCTGACCGCCGGCACTCTGGTGCCGCTGTTCCAGGTCATCCAGCCCGCCATGCAGCAGGCCAGCGCAAACGATCGCGCCGCCATGGAGGCTGAGGAGGTCGCGCAGAGCGGCGTGGCCGGGGCGGCTGGCTCGGTCGCGGAGAAGGCGAAGGCCGCCGAAGGCCGACGGCTCTCCCCGATGGAGCGGAAGATGGCGCGCGCGGCGAAGCTGCCAGGCTGGTATCCCAAGGTCGAGAGGCTGGCGAAGCGCTGCGGCATCGAGCTGCAGGACAAGAGCGGCGCGATGGGCGGGGCGCTGCTGCTGATCGCAGTGGTCGTGATACCCCTGCTTGCCGCCGTCCGCCTCCTGCTCATCTTCCTCAACCAGTACTGCATATGCTGGGCGGCCACGCACGCGGTTACGGATATGCGCGTCGACCTCTTCAGGCAGATACAGCGCCAGTCGCTCCAGTTCCACGGGAAAATCGACGTGGGCCAGCTGATGATGCGGGCGGTCGGGGACCCATCGACAGTGCAGATGACGATCCAGTCGATACTTTCCCAGCTCGCCCGCGCCCCGTTCGAGGTCGTCGCTGCCGTCGCGTACATAATATACTTCGCGATTGCCAACCACATGCTTGCGACGCTGGGCGTGATCGTGATCGGCATGCCCGCGTTCATCATCCCCGTGCTGGCGCTCGGCAAGCGCATAAGAGCATGGAGCAGGAAGTCGCTCGAGAAGGGAACGGTGGTCGGCAGCCACCTGCACGAGGTGCTGACCTGCGTGAGGGTGATCAAGGCGTTCGGCACCGAGGAGTTCGAGAACCGCCGCTACGAGAGCGTCAACCGCGGGCTGCTGAGCACCATCATGAGGGCGTTCCGCTGGGGCCTCTTCGTCGGGCCTGTCGTCGAGACCATCGGCATCATCATCCTCTGCGGGTTCCTCGTGTGGTGCTTCATGACCCGCGTCACGCTCGCGAACGTCCTGCCGATGCTGGCGCCGCTGCTCTTCATATACAAGCCCGTGAAGCAGCTCTGCAGCCTGCAGGTGTCGTTCGAGACGGCGCAGGCCTCTCTTCAGCGAATCTGGTCGCTGATGGACCTCGACATGGAGCTGCCCGAGTCGCCGAACGCCGTGCCGAAGGCCAGCTTCGACGACCGCATCGTCTTCGACGACGTGTCGTTCCGCTACGACGGCGCCGACCGCGACGCCGTAAGCCACGCGAGCTTCGAGATCGCCAAGGGCAAGATGGTGGCGGTCGTGGGCGGAACAGGAAGCGGAAAGTCGACGCTCTCGGGGCTGCTGTGCCGGTTCTTCGATCCGCAGTCCGGCAGCATAAGGATGGACGGCGTTGACTTGCGCGAAATGCGCACGGCGGACCTGCGAGGGCTCATCGGCTCCGTTCAGCAGGAGACGCTTCTCTTCAACGAGTCGATCGAGGCGAACATCAGATACGGCTCGCCAGGTGCGACGCACGAGCAGGTCGTCGCCGCGGCGAAGATGGCCAACGCGCACGAGTTCATAATCTCCCAACCCGAGGGCTATGACCGCATAGTCGGAGAGAAGGGGTTCTCCCTCTCCGGCGGGGAGCGCCAGCGCATCGCGATCGCCCGCGCCATACTGCGCAATCCGCCGATCCTCATCCTCGACGAGGCGACGAGCGCGCTCGACACTGTGACCGAGAAGCTCGTGCAGGACGCGATCAACAACCTGATGGCCAACCGCACGACGTTCGCCATAGCCCATCGGCTTTCCACGATCCGCGGCGCCGACCTCATCCTCGTCATGGACCAGGGGCGGATCGTGGAGCGCGGCACGCACGACGAACTTTATGCCGCAGGCGGGGTGTACCGCAAACTGTGCGACATGCAGGCCACCGCATGACATGACGCCCGCCCCGCTGATCTCCGTGCTGATGCCGGCGTACAACCACGGAAGGTACGTCGAGGCTGCGGTCCGCTCGGTGCTCGCGCAGGATTGGCCGCGCGTCGAGCTCCTTGCCGTCGACGACGGATCCTCCGACGACACCTGGGAGAGGATGCAGTCGCTCCGGGCGGAATGCGAGTCGCGGTGCGAACGCGTGGAGATGTGGAGGCAGGAGAACCGCGGCACCTGCGCCACGCTGAACCGCCTCCTCTCCGCCGCGCACGGAGAGTTCGCGGGCGTTCTCGCGTCCGACGACATGTACCTGCCGGGGGCGTTCTCGGCCCTTGCCGGGCCGCTTGTCGCTGATTCGTCGGTGGGGCTCGCCGTGGGGCAGAACCAGCTCGTGGACGGAGACGGGCGGCGCTGCTACTGGGACGCGGAGCGCAACACCGTGTACGACGAGTCGAAGGCCGCCTTCCGCACGCTGAACGAGCACATGGCGTCCGAGCGGGGCGTTTCCGGCGACAGCCCCACCTTCGGCACATACGCCGAGCTTCTGCGCACCAACCACGTCGCCAACGGCGCGCTCATGCGCCGCGCCTGCCTGGACATGATCGAGCCCTGCTCGTCTCGCACGCCGCTCGAGGACTGGTGGATAATGCTTCAGCTCTCGAAGGTGACGCGCATGAAGTCGATCGACGTCCCGACCTTCGCGTACAGGTGGCACGCCTCGAACACTGTGCGGCAGTCTGCGCGCATGGATGAATACTTCCACCGGAATCTCGCGGCGGAGGAGGAGCTGCTGGTCAGGAAGGGGGACTGGCCCCACCTGCTGCAGTTCCTGTCCGCGCACGGGCAGCTGCGGAGTTCCTATGGGATCCCGGGGGTGTTTCGCCGCAGGCGGTACGTCACGCTGCAGTCGCGGATCGCGCTTTACGACATACTGGGGATAACGTTCGGGCGCCGCAGTGCGCTGAGGAAGGAGGCCAGGGGGAAATGAGCGTGCAGATACATCCGCTGTCCGACGTGCAGGCGAAGGACATAGGCGACGGCACTCGCATTTGGCAGTACGTGGTGATACTGCCCGATGCGAAGATCGGCCGCGGCTGCAACATCTGCTCTCACGGCTTCATCGAGAACGACGTCGTGATAGGCGACCGCGTGACCGTGAAGCCGTTCGTTGCGATCTGCGACGGTGTCACGATCGAGGACGACGTCTTCGTGGGCCCGCAGGTCAGCTTCACAAACGACCGCCATCCCAAGTCCGGCAACCGGGGCTTCAAGCTCGAGCGCACGCGCGTCTGCAAGGGCGCGTCAATCGGCGCGGGATGCATGATCATGGCCGGCCTTACGATCGGGGAGGGCGCGATGGTCGCCGCGGGTAGCGTCGTAACGCGGGACGTGCCGCCGGGCGCAGTCGTCTTCGGATGCCCCGCCAAGCCGCGGCAATCCGTCTGAGGGAGGCGCGGCGCAATGGCGGATCTCACCATCATAATGCCGACGTGGAACAAGGCCGACACCATCGCGGAGGCCCTCGACTCCGTGTTCCGGCAGAAGACGTCTCATACGTTCCGCATCGTAGTCGCCGACGACCACTCGACCGACGGTTCGCTCGACGTCGTCGCCAGGTACGAGGCGGCCCATCCAGGCGTCATCACCGTGCTTCGCAGCGACCGCAACCTAAAGCTGTTCCGCAACGTTGTGCGCGCATACGCCGTCGCCGACACGCCGTTCTTCTGCGTGCTGGACCCAGACGACTACTGGACGGACGACGCGCATGTCGAGAAGGCGCTGGGCTTTCTGTCGGCCCACCCTGACTTCACCATCTACTCCGCCGGCATCGAGCGGCTGGAGCGCGACGGAACGCGCCGCCGCTGCGAGGAGTTCCCCGAGACGGAGGTCGACACCGACTTCTCCGACTATCTCCGCAGGCGGGCGGTCATCGCTTATACGCAGACGTGCGTCTACCGCAACGTGGTGTTCGCGAAGGGCGTGCCGGACGACATTAAGCATCCGGCGTCGCCGACGATGGAGAGGACGATGCGCGCGGACAGCTTCCGCAACTTCCTGCACATACGAGAGGGCAGGGCGCACTTCTCGCCCGGCGTCGAGGCTTGCTACCGCATCACCGACTCAGGCGTGTACCAGGGCGTCTCCGAGGCGAAGCAGCTGTCGATGAACGCGAGGTTCTACGCCGACATGTGGCTTTACGACGGCCGCCGCCACGAGCAGCTGCTGTCGATTGCCCGGGGCTTCGAAAGCGCCGCGCAGCGACTTGTGGCGAAGGAGTCCGCATCCCGCGGCGAGACTCCTGTCGCAAAGGAGGAGAAGAAGCCTCAGAAGGGCGTCTTCAGGGTGGAGAAGGACTTCTGGCGGCTGAGGGTCTATCTGTTCGGCCGCTGCATCTTCTCGCGTCGGCGGGGCTCAAAGATTAAGCGCATCTACGACCGACGCTTCCGCGGCCTGTCGGACGAGGAGTCGCGCGCCGTCATCGAATGGCAGTACCGCACCATAACCGGGCTCAAGCTGGATCTCGACCATCCGAAGACTTTCATGGAGAAACTCCAGTGGATCAAGTGGAAGCGCCGCGACCCGCTGATGATCACCCTGTCGGACAAGGTGGCCGTGAGGGACTACATCCGCGAGAAGGCAGGTGAGAAGTACTTGGTCAAGTCCCTTGGCGTCTGGGCGTCCCCAGACGACATCGACTTCGACGCGCTCCCAGATAAGTTCGTCCTCAAGGTGAACTGGGGCTGCCACCAGAACATCATATGCGCCGACAAGTCCAAGTTTGACCGCGCGGACGCCAGGATGAAACTCGGCACCTGGACGATGCCGTATTCCAACCATTACTACAACTTCCTGGAATGGGCGTATCTGGAGATTCCTGCGCGCATAATAGCGGAGGAGTTCCTGGACGACGGCCATGGTCTTAGGGACTACAAGTTCTTCTGCTTCCAGGGTGAGCCGAAGTTCCTCTTTGTATGCGACGGCAGGGAGAGCGAAACACCAACTTTCACGACATATGACTGCGACTTCAAGCGCATGAATGTTGTCTGGGGGGGCGGTGCGCTCTATCCTGGCGAAATGGAGAAGCCGTCCGCCTGGGATGAAATGTTGGCCATATGTCGCAAATTGTCGGCAGAAATGCCATTTTTGCGCGTAGATCTTTATTTTGTCGATGGGCAGGTGAAGGTAGGCGAGCTGACATGCTATCCGGGTGCGGGCTGGGCGATACCAGAACCATATTCGCTGAACTACGAGCTTGGCAAGTTGCTTCCAATCCCCGAGCTGGGAGAAGGGTGATGAAAGGGCTTGGTCGGCAGGATGGGGACATAAGGGGCCTGTGAGGACTTGAAGTTGCCGCCGTAAATAGTAGAACGCGCGACTCGCGCGTTCATCGTCCCTACCGGCGATCCCCGCCATGTTCGCGCGGCATACGCCGCCATGCTCTCGCGGCATACGCCGCCATGCTCTCGCGGCATACGCCGCCATGCTCTCGCGGCAAGCGCCGGCATTAGGCGTCACCTCCCTCTGCCGCCATCATGGGTATTTGAGATTTCAATGCGGAACTTCTCGCCGACAGGGTCTTGCATCATCCGTCTAGGCGGCCAGGCCGCCCCGACGCCGTCAGGTCCGCATGTGTTGCGTTGAAGCATCGTCCTCTGGCCGCAGATCTGCGGCCAGAGCCGAATGCAAGGCCAGACCGAGCGAAGCGAGCCGCGCAAGCGGTGGCTCTGGCTGGGGGATATGTCCCGTCCGCAACCGCAGAGGTTCCGCAGCTACTTCGCCGATCCCTGCGGCGGATTCAAGATCGTCGCTTGAGGGGCGGCTTGCCCCTTGGCCGCCGCAGGGGCTTCGCCGGGTCTAGGAACACGGCCTCCGGCGAGAGCATGTGCTCGAGCGCCTCGAAGACCCGCGAGAACACGGGCTCCGGGTCTTCCAGTATCTTCGCGACGACGCCGTGGCGCGGCGTCTCCTCGAGAAGGGCGGAGGTCGGCTTCGGGTCCTTCGTGCCCGTCGCCTGCCTGAGCCTCGCCGCCATCGCCTTGTAGCGC
>JAFRBA010000085.1 GCA_017405115.1 Kiritimatiellia bacterium | reverse complement strand
GCCCCGCAGCGAAGCCGAGGCAATCCCGGACGGACACCGTGGAGACAACAGGTTAAATGCATTTCGGCAGGCTAAATGCACAACGCAGGACTATAGTGCATTTAACCTGCCACTAGTTGCATTTAGTCTGTCCGGCGACCCGACAGGGCCGTCCACCGCCTGCGGCAGCCCGTGGCGACGCCTGTATATCGCCACCGCCTGCGACACTATGTCGGCGCAGCGGCCGCGCACTCCCCAGTATATCGCCGAGAGCTGCGGGTCGGTCCAGTCGTCGAAGCCAGTCGCCGACTCGATGCGGCGCATCTCCGCCGGATCCATGCGGAGCTCGCCCCACGCGCCGCGCGCGCGGACATCCTCCACGGTCTCGCGCCAGCGCTCGCGGTAGTGCGCGGCCGCAGAGTCGATGTCGGCCCCGATCTTGATCTCGAACATCCACGCGAGCTCCCGGCAGAGCTCGCGCGACCCGGGGTTGCGCACAAGGCCCCCGTCCCGCAGCAGCCGAAGCCCGGCCTCGACCCAGCGCCAGCGGTCCTCCGGCGTCGGCATCATCACCGACACGTTGTACGCCAGGTTCCACGCGGCGTAGCTCCACACCTCCGGCGTGTGCGGCTCCATGAACGTCAGCGCGCTCGCCAGCTGCGCGATCTCCACGTAGCGCCCCTCCTCCTGCAGCCTGTCCGCGCGGAACCATCTGATCTCCGCGGCGATCGACCGCAACCCGCCGAGCGCCGCGAACGCACCCTCGGCGAGGACGGGCGACGACTGCGGGCGACTCGACGCCAGCAGCAGCTGCCCGCCCACGGCCAGCCCGGCCGCCAGCGCGGCAAGCGCAACGCGGAAAATTCCAACTCGCACTCTCATGACCCAATTATAGCAAATTCCCGACGCGTCATGAGAAGGCCGCCCGTTCACCAGGAGACCTTCGCGTAGCCGGACGCCGGGACGGCGAGCCGCACGATGCCGGCGCCGGACGACGTCTTGCCTGCGGGCTTTCCGAAGACGTCGAAGAACTCCACGCGGCACGGGGCCGCCAGCTCCACGAGCATCCCAGGGCCGCCGGTCGCGTTGACGAGAAAGACCGGCCTGTCCGCCGCGCCAGCGCGCACGCAGACGTCGTCGGCGTACGCGGCGACGATGCGCTCCGCCGCGCTCTCGCCCTCGATCCACGAATAGCCGCACTCGGCGTGGTGCGGACGGAACGCGCCTTTCAGCAGCGCCTCGCGATGCGTCTGCGAGAACCCGAGCCAGCTGCGAATGACGTCACGGTGCGCCGGAGGCACTGTCGCCAGTATCATCGAATACTGTATGGTGGAGAACAGCGCGTTCAGGATCGGCAGGGCCGCTCCCTCCGGCGTCTCGTCGCGGCTCCACACCAGCATGTCGGAGTGGACCGCGATCCCCCCGGACGTGAGCCTCAGGTCGCAGATGCGGCGGCGGTTGGCGGTGGGGTCGGCGGGACAGTCCGCGCAGCGCATCATGTTGCCGTACTGCAGGATCGCCGGGCCCATGTAGTGCTGGCGGAATTCCACCAGCACGTCGGGATTGATCTTCCTGAGCCTCGTCAGCACGTCCTTCATCAGGCGGTTGACGGCGTCGGGGAGGGAGCGGTAGTCGCGCCCGGCGTAGCCGTCCTTGACGGCGGGGTCGTCCTTCGGAAGGACAAACGAGTCTATGAAGTCGAGCTTCACGCCGTCGAAGCCCCATTCGCCGACGACGCGCTCGTATGTCGAGATGAGGTACTCGCGCACTTCGGGGAAGCGCGGGTCCAGAATGCCGGTGTCGCCGTCCTTCAGCAGCATATTCTTGAACTTCGGATAGTTCTTCGCCTCGTCGCCCATGAACGGAACGGCCAGCCAGAGCATGTACTTCAATCCCGCCTTGTGCACCTCCGCGACATGCGCCTTCATGTCGGGGAACCGGCTCGGCACCGGCATCCAGTCGCCGGTCGCGCTGTAGAACGTGCGGCTGTCGACCTTCTGCCACCCGTCGTCAAGGATCATTGTCTTCATGCCCATCGAGGCCGCAAGGCGCGCCTCCGCCTCCAGCTCGCCTGCACGAACGTCCTGGAGGTACGCGTACCACGTAGAGTAGAGCGGATCGAACGCAGACTCCGGCGCATGCGCCGGGACGAACCCGTTCTTCGCCGCCACCCACTCGGAGCACTGGCGCACCGTTTCGGCGAAGTCGCCCCCGCGGCGGTCCAGTAACACCGACGCCTCGTACTCCCTGAACGGCGCGACCGGAGCCGTGAAGAACTCGCAGCGGCCGACCATCTCGCAGGTGCGGTCGTCGGCGTAGAGGCCGAACTCCAGGGCGTTGAACGCCTCTGTGCAGGCGAGCGCGACAGGCGCGCGGCCGCGCGAGTTGAAGCCCACGGCGATCGGCGTCTCAGAGGCGAGCTGCGACCTGTACTTCGACGTGAAGCTCCACCAGAGCTGGGGCCAGACATGGTAGCCGTCGCGGCTGAAGTCGCTTGTCCACACGTTCTGCACGCCGGCGCCGGGCACGCGGAAGAACACGCCGAACTGCGGCGGCTTCGCGACCGTCGGCGACGTTATCCTGACGGTCACGACGTCCCGCCCCGCGTCCTGCGACGCGCTGACGTCGAACTTCCAGCCCCCGGGGTCGTTGCAGGTGACCTCCGCGATGCCTGAGCCGCGCGTCTCGACCGTGGCGATGACGCGGCCCTTGTGGTCCATGTCCGTTGCGAACGCGGCGAACGATGCAGCCGCCGCAGCTGCGAGCAGTAGTCTTGCCTTCATGTGCGCATTACCCCAGACTTTCCTTGTTTTACTTGACTGAAAAGACCGCTATCCGCGCCTCCGCGGGTTCAAGGCCCGCGGAAGAGGCCCTTACGACGATCTCGCCTGACGCGCCGGGAAGCGGACGCACTATCGCCTGCGCCCAGCCGTTGAAAGTCCTCCGCGACGGCCTGCGGAAGTCGTCGAAGTCCGTCTCGTCGCCGTTGTCCGCGGCGACGAACTCGCCTGGGCCCTCCACCGAGAACTCGACTGGTGCCTTGGCGTTCGGCACGACGAGCCCCCCGGCGTCCTGCACGCACACGTTGACGTAGCAGACGTCCACGCCGTCGGACTTCGCCGACGCAGTCTCGGCTACCGCGGCGAGGCGCGCCGGCGCCCCGGTGGTCTTCACGCTGTCCCGCGCCCATTCCCTACCGTCCCTGTACGCGACGACCTCGAGGACGCCGGGCTCGTACCTCGCGTCGTCCCACCGCAGGCGATACGCGCAGTCCCACACGCCGGGCTCCTTGCGCCGGCGGCCGAGCGACTTTCCGTTGAGGAAGAGCTCGCCCTCGTCGCCGGACGTGAACACGTACACTGGCGTGACTTCGCCCTCGCGCCCCTTCCAGTTCCAGTGTGGCAGTATGTGCGCCATCGGGAAATCAGGGCGCCACCGCGACTGGAACAGCCAGAAGGAGTCCTTTTTGAAGCCAGCCTGGTCGAGAAAGCCGGTGTTGCAGGTGTGGATCGCCGCTCGCGTCATCCCCCTTTCCTTGACCTCGGCGAGCGCCGTCGCCTGCGCGGCAGGATCAGTGAAGCGCGGGCTCTTGCGCCAGGCGTCGCACCAGAAGGGCCCGCCTAGGTAGTCGATGCCGGTCCAGATGAACTCGCCCATGCAGGTTCCGACCTTGTCCATCCAGTACCACTGCGCGTCAGGCGAGCACGCCCAGTTCCCGTCGAGACGAGACCAGCCGACCGCCTCCCAGCAGTACGACGAATTGTAGAAGTCGGGGAATGCCTCCTTGCTGTTGTCCCACTTCTGCGTCACGGGGAAGCGGTACTCGCCGCGCGTCACGCTCATGCACACCGTCTCCGAGCCGAAGAACGGCACGTCGGGGTGCTTCTTCGCAAGCGCCGGATACAACCACGGATAGTAGTTGCAGCCCATCAGCGCCAGCACCGTCGGATAGTCGTTCGTGTAGTTGACGGGGTTGTTGTTGGCGTTCGTCGTCGGACGCGAACTGTCCTCTTCCGCCACCATTCGCGCCAGTTCGCGCGCAACGCGGGTGCCGGACCCGTCTTCGTTGGGCTTTGTCTGCAGGTCACATATCTCGTTGCCGATGGAATACATGATCACGCACGGATGGTTGCGGTCCGTGCGCACCCACGCGCGCACGTCGCGCTCGTGCCACACGTCGAAGAGGTTGGTGTATCCGTTGGCCCGCTTGCCTGCCGAGCCAAGCTTGCGCCACTCGTCGAAGACCTCGTCCTTCACTAGAATGCCCAGCTCGTCGCAGAGCTCGAGCAGCCCTTCGTCCGGCGGGTTGTGCGACGACCGGATCGCGTTCACGCCGGCCTCCTTGAAGAGGACGAGCCTGCGCCTCTGCGCCGCGCGGTTCCATGCCGCGCCGAGGACGCCGAAGTCATGGTGCATCGAGACGCCGTTCAGCGGCACCGTGCGTCCGTTCAGCTGGAAGCGCCGCTCGTCGGAGCTGAACGCGATCGTGCGGATGCCGTAGCGATACGAGTCGCCCTCCACGTCGACCGAATACAGATGAGGATCGTCGACGTCCCATAGGCGCGGATCCTTCACCTCGAACGAGCGGTCTCGCCTTCCGCTCTTCGACATCTCGTAGCGGACACGCACCTTCGCGCGCTTCGCGGTCACCTCCGGCGTGGTGATGTAGACGCTTCCCGGAACGACATGATCCTCTGGGCAGACGAGAAGCCGGCAGTCGCGGTAGAGCCCGCCGCCGGAGTACCAGCGCGAGGAATGGGGGATGTTGTGGCAGCGGATCGCGATTACGTGCTCTCCCGTTCCCCATTCCCCATTCCCCGTTCCCCGTTCCCCATTCCCCGGTCCCCTCAAACACTCCGTCAGGTCCACGCGCCAGCGGGTGTAGCCGTACGGCCAGCCGCCGAGGAACTTTCCGTCGAGGCACAGCATCGCGTAGCTCATCGCGCCGTCGCACTCGAAGTAGACCTTTCCGTTCGGCGGCAACGCGACTTCGGGGCCTTCGGCATCGGACGACCGACTGCCGACAGCCGCGCCGCTCACTTTCAACTTTGAACCCTCAACCCTGAACTTGAGCCTGTACCAGCCGACGCCCGTCACGTCGAGGAACGCGTCGCCGTACGGACGGTCGGGGTCGAACGGCTTATCCACGCCCCAGTCGTGCGGCACGCGCACCTCCTTCCACGAAGAGTCGTCGAAGTCCGGCCTGGCCCAGCCGAATGCGGGCGCGCCCGAGACGTCGCCTTTGTCCGCACGGTCGAGGATCGCGCTCATCGCCCTTATCGTCAGGTTCGTTCCCGCGACCGGGTCGTCGGCCTTCACGAACCGCCATCCGGTTCTCAGCGCGACCTTCTCCGTCGCCCCGAACGCCGCCGCGAACGCGGCAGACATGCAGACACAAATCAGCCTCTTCATTTCTCCAATCCTTTGGTCAATCCACATCCCTCATTTTCCGGTGTAATTATAACACAACCCGGCCACTCAATCAACGGGTTGGCATCGCGACCGAAGACAGGCGCAGAGCGCCGGTATGAAGTAGAGCGAGACGAGCGTCGACACGAGGATGCCGCCCACGGAGCCGATTCCCATCGACTGCCGCAGCTCGCTTCCAAGCCCGCCGCCGAGCGCCATCGGCAGCATGCCGACAAGCGCCGCCGCGCAGCTCATCAGCACGGGTCGGAACTTCGCCGTCGCCGCCGCCAGGATGTCCCCGGTCTGCCGCCACGCATCGATGATCAAGATCGCCGCGTTCACCACAACGCCAACGAGCATGATGCCGGCCAAGAGTCCGAAAATCGAGAGCGTCTGGCGCGCGACGACGACAGCCGCGAAGATGCCGAGGTAGCTGAACGGAATCGTGAAGAGGATGATGAACGGCATCGCCCATGACTCGAGGATCGCCGCCAGCAGCAGGTAGGTGAGCGCAATCGCGATGACGGTGACAAGCCCGAACTCCGCGAACGCCTCGTCCATGTACTCCGACACTCCGCCGAGCGCCGCCGTGTAGCCGTGGGGAAGCTCCTCCTTCGCATGCGCGAGCCCACGATCGATCACCTCGCCCATGCCGTGCCCTGGCGCGGCGTTCGCGTACACGATCGTCGAGCGCCGCTTCTCGCTGCGGACGATCTGCACCTGCTGGACGGACCGCGCCACCTCGGCGACGGCGCCCAGCGTGAACGGGCGCCCTTCCGGCCCGGGGAAGTTCTGCTCGGCGAGCGGACGCACGCCGTCAGTCTCGTTGTAGCGCACGCGGATGTCATAGCTACGCTCTCCCGCCGAGAACGTCGCGGGCGTGAGGCCCGCGAGCGAGGCTCGCAGGTTGAGGCCCAGAAGATGGGGAGTCATGCCGAGGTCATTGAGCACCGCGCGGTTCGGGCGGATGCGCAGCTCAGGACGTCCCGGACGCACGTTGTTCTCCACGTCCGTCGCGATGCCGGACGTCTTGAGGTCCTGCGCAACCGCAAGGCACGCCTTGTCCAGCACGGCAAGGTCCTCGCCCATCAGCTTCACCTGGATATACTGGGCCGCGCCGCCGACTATCGCCGACACAAGCACGGAGGCAAGCACGTCCGGCTCCTCGCTCAGCCGCGCACGCATCAAGGCCGAGACGTCGGAGATCGTCTCTTGGCGCTCGGTCATCGGGCGGATCACGAAATCGACCTGCGCGAGATGGTTGCCGCGGCCGACCTGCCCGAGGATGCCCTGCGTCTTGCCGACGGAAACCGTGTGGTGCAGGACTAGCCTCTCGCCTGCCGCGTCCCGCACGTCCGCCAGCTTCGCGGCAATCGCCTGCGTGCGCTCCGCCGCTCGTTCGAGCGCGATGTCGGCCGGGTACTCGAACTTGACGGAGAGTTCCCCCTTGTCGAAGATGGGCACGAAGTCCGACTTGACCCTCGGCCCGAAGAACATGAAGCCGGCGACAGTCAACGCCGAAAAGACGATGATCGACGTCTTCGGGAACCGCAGAACCGCCCCAAGCGACACGGCGTAGACGCGCTCGACCCGCCCATAAATCCAGGTCCACGGCCACAGGGCCTTCGCCAGCAGGCGGTTGACGCCCGCGCCGGAGCCGCCGAGCTTCGCCGCCATCATCGGCGTCAGCGTGAACGATACGAGCAGGGAGGCGAACGTCGAGGCCGTGACCACGATGGCGAACGGCACGAAGAATCGCCCCGCCATCGTCCGCATCGTCGCGATCGGCAGGAAGACGACGATGTTCGTGAGCGCGGAGGCGGCGACCGCGAGCGCGACCTCGCCGGCCCCGCGGGCGGCGTCGCCGTTCCGGCGGGCGATGTTCTCCAAGACGACGATCGAGTTCGCGACGAGAATGCCGACCGAGATGCCGACGGCGTTCATCGTGATGATGTTCGCCGTATAGCCGAAGATCGAGAACGCGACGAGCGAAATGACGATCGTGACGGGGATCGAGACGAACGCCGTCATCGCCATCCGCCAGTCCGCGAGGAACAGCAGCAGCACCAGCCCCGTGAGAAGCACGCCCTGCCAGAGGGCATCCACGCCGCCCCTCACCGTCGCGGCGACATACGCGCCGTCATCGCGCACCCAGTCGAGCCGCATGCCGCCTGGCAGTTCCCCAACGAGCGTATCGTAGATTTTACGCAAACCGTCCACCGTCTTCGCCGCGTTCGCTTCGCCGCGCTTCGTCACGCGCATCACGACGGCGGGATGTCCGTCGAACGTGGCAATCGACTCCTTGCGCTTCGTGCCGAACGCAAACGTCGCGACATCGCGCAGATAGAGCCGCGTGCCGCGCACGGCCCCGATC
Organism: Kiritimatiellia bacterium; assembly: GCA_017405115.1. The sequence goes on along the minus strand of JAFRBA010000085.1, from coordinate 9,131 downwards.
TCGATCCGCCCGAGGTCTTCGATGCCGCGAGCCTCTGCGTCGAACATCACGGAGAACTCGCGCGCATGGTCTGAGAGCTGTCCCGACGGGATCTTGAGGTTGCCCTTGCCGACCGCCTCCACGACCTGCGCAAGCGTGAGCCCGGAAGCCGATAGCTTCGCGCGGTCGACGGTCACGACGACTTCGCGCTCTTCGCCGCCGATCAGCTCCACCGAGGCGACGCCCGCAACGGTGGAAAGACGCCCCGAGAGCCGGTCGTCCGCATAGTCGTAGAGCTCATCGACGGACTGCTCGCCCGTCAGCGCGAGCGTTACGACGGGGATCGCGTTCACGTCGTACTTCTGCACCTGCGGCTTCTCGGCACCGCTCGGCAGATCCCCTTCGATCACCGCGATTTTCGCGCGGATGTCGTCCGCTGCGACATTCTGATCGACGTTGAGGTTGAACTCGAGCATGATCTGGCAGAAGTTGTTCGCGCACGTCGTCGTCATGTGCTTGAGGCCGTCCACCTGCACGGCCGCGTCCTCGATGGGGCGCGCAACAGAGGTCTCGATTTCTTCGGGCGACGCGCCCGGATAGACGACGATGACCGACACGTAGGGCACCACGACGTTCGGCACGATGTCGATGCCCATGTTGCGCGTCGCGAGCGTCCCGAAGAGCATCAGCACGATCAGGACGACGAGCGTCAGGACCGGGCGGCGGATGGCGGTATCAGAGAGAAACATCTTGGGTCCTCACCTCGTCGCCCTCGTTCACGAGCAGCATACCTTCGAGAATGATCTTCTTCTCGGGCCCCAACTTCGGGCGCACGATCTCGCGCCAACCGTCGGTCTCAAGCCCGGTCTCGACCGCAATGCGTACGGCCTTGCCGTCCTCGACAACAAAAACCGCCTCCGACCCGCCACGGTCCGCGACGGCCGACGACGGAACACCCTGCCCCGTATACGACGCGAAGACGATCTCGCCGTCCAGCAGCATGCCGGCGGCGACATCCTCCGTGCGCGGCAGCTGCGCACGCACCTCGAACGTCCGCGTGACGGCATTCACCGTCGGCGCCCGGTAGGTGAGGAGGAGATCGCGCACCCCCGCGAGCGGCTGGTCCAGTCGCACGGTCGTCTGGCCCGGTTTCACGCGCGCGAAATGCGCGGCATTGAGCGAGAAGGAAATCTCGTAAACGGACGGATTCTCCACCTGAAAGACGCAGACGCCCGGACCGACGTAATCGCCCACATTCCGGTGCTTACGTATCACGATGGCATCGTACGGCGCGCGCACGCACGAATCGGAGAGGTTCTTCTCGGAGACGGCGAGGCCCGTCTCGGCCTTCGTGACCGTCGCTTGCGCGGCCTCAAACGCGGCCGAGGCCGACTTCGCCGCAACCTGCGCCTTCTCCAGCGCATCCTTCGTCACAGCCGCGCCCGCGAAGAGACGCGCCATGCGGTCGGCGTCCAGCTTGGCCTTGCCGACCGTCGCCTCCGCCTGCGCAAGCTTCGCCTTCGCCATCGCAAGGTCGTCATTCGCCGCACGCACGGCGTTCTCGAGATTCTGTCGGTCCACCTGAAAGAGCGCATCCCCCTTCTTTACGCGCGCGCCCTCATCGACGAAGACGTCGTCAAGCGTGCCGGGAATGCGCGCCGAAACGCCCGCCGCATCCTTCGCCCGCACCGCGCCCTGCACACGCAGCGCATCGACGAACGCCACGCCCTGCCGCGCCGCGCCCACGCGCACCAGCGGGCGCGTCTCAGGACGCTCCACGACCTTCTCGGAGCAGCCCGCCGCCGCCAGCGCGAGCGCCCACCCCCATCTTATCCACCGTGTTTTCATTCTTTCCTCTTCTCCCCTTCGATCACGTCGATTCCGACGGCCTGACGCAGAAGTATGTCGGCCATCGCCTCGCCGTAGGCGGATTCCGCAAGCTTCGTCTCCGCATCTTCGCTAACCGCCAACTTGTCCAGAACGGACGAAAGCGTCTCGTTTCCGTCCTCGTGCCGCCGCGCCGCCGCCTCATGGTCGAGACGCGCGGCTTCGGCCCAGGCGCGGGCCGCCACCGCCTTCTGGCGCACGAGCCGCCGCTGCCGCCAGCTGTCCGCCACCGCGACCACGACGGCCGTCATGCGTTCCTCCTGCAGCTTGAACTCCGTTTCGCGCGCCGCACGCGCGGCACGGTACTGCTGCACCGTCCGGAAGCCCTCGAAGATTGCCCATGTGCCGATCAGGGATCCGCCCCAGCCGCGGATCGCCACGTCCTCGATTGAGCCGGACGCCCCGCCTCCGCCCAGCACGACGTTCGGCAGAAAACCCGCCAGCGCCTCAATCACCTGGGCTTTGCGCAATTCCAGCGTCTGGTCGCCGGCCGCGAGATCCTTGCGCGAGACGAGCCCCTCCCACACCCATTCCTCGACGCGCTTCTCCGGCAGAGGCGGAAGCGCAAGCAGCGACTCGCCGGACACCCGGAACGTTGCGAGCGGCCAGAGATGCAGCAGACCCGCCAGCTCCTCCCGTGCCGCCGCAGCATCGTCGCGCGCCGAAGCCAGCGACGTTTCAGCCAGCACGCAACGCGCTTTCGCCCTCGCCGCATCGGCTGGCGTCGCGTACCCTTCGGACACAAGACGCATCACGCGGTTCGTCAGGGCGCGGGAGCTCTCAAGCTGACGCCCCGCCGTTTCGACGCGGCGCTCGGCGACGGCCGTCTGGTAGAAGAGCGCGGCGACTTGCACGTCCAGGAGCTGCCCCGCGCGTTCGCGCACGATGTCCTTGATGCGCACGCCGTACTGCGACTCGGCGAACATCACCCATGCCACCGGCGTGAAGACCGGCTGGGCGACGACAAGCGATCCAGCCCTTACACGGAGGCGGTGCTCCTCAAGATCGCCAAGGTACGGCAGGTCGTAGACGCCGCCATCGGCGACCAACCCCATCCCCGAGAGCCCGACCGTCGGCAGGAACGCAGAGAACGCCGTCGCGCGGTTGATGCGCGCAAGCTTGGCCTCGAGGTCCTGCCGGGCCAGCTTGAGCGAACGCGCATGGGCGAGTTCCAGTGCGTTCGACAAGGTCAGGACGCCACCAGCCTCGGCGAGCACACGCTCCGTCTCGGCGACAAGGTTCGTCTTGAACGCATGCGCCGCCTCCTCACGATAGGCGGCATCGGGATTTCTGCATCCCGCCAAAGCGCCCGCGGCCAGCGCAAGCAGAAGCATCCGCCCGTACATGCCACCTGCCTCCATTCAGCGCCCGCCCCGCTTCGTGCGGTACTTCATGCCGGACATCACCTGGCGATAGACGAAATCTGCGATCGAATCGGCCCAGGCATCCACCGCGGCGTCCACGGGACGAAAAACCGGATGCCATAAAGCGTCTACCAGCGCGTATGAGGAAAGCTGCGCCCAGATCGACTCTACCCAGCGACGCTGCTCATGAATATCCTCGACTGCCATCGCAATGAGCCGCAGCAGACAGTTCCGCACAGGGATGACATACCGCTCGCGCACAAGGTCGGACATCGGGGAGGGATGGACCACTTCCTGCCGAAAGAAGCCCGCCGCCAGCGCGGATCCGCCTTTGGTGGACCGCAATACGCGCGAAAAGCCGAATATCCACTTCCGCACGGCCGCGCGCCATGACCGCGCGTCGGAGACGGTCGCGTCGATCGCGCACAGCTCGTCGCCCGTGTTCTCGCGGAACAGCCGCTCGACGCACGCCTGGTACAGCCCGTTCTTGTTGTGGAAATGGTAGTTGATCAGGGCGACATTGACCCTTGCCGCCATGCAGATCTCCCGCACGGTCACGAGCTTGAGGCCCTTTTCGGCAAACAGCCGCATCGCCGCCGCCATGATGCTCTCTTTTGTCGCAGTCATTTTAAATCCTTGTTTTAAACACGTGTATAATATACCAAAACCGGACATCCGCTGCAAGCCGCGCTGTGCTGCAAATTCACGCGAGGGCTGCAACCCAGGTTGAATGCATGCATGCGCTTTGGTATAATGGCGGCACGATGAAAAGTCCAGAGTTCCTGATGGCGGGCACGGCGATCGGCAGGCGCGGCTTCCTGGCCGGAATGGCCGGCACGGTCGCGGCGGCGCCGGCGGCGGCGCTTGCAGACGCGGCGAACGCGCCAAGGAAGAGCCGGGCCGGAACCGTCGCGTACGGGCGGTCGCTTCCGGTGAAGGTGGAGACCGACGTGTTCGTTGCCGGCGGCGGCGCGTACCTGCCGAACGCCAGCGTCTGACGGAGGTCATCTCTTCACATACTCCCGTTTCAGGAAGAACACTCCGGCGACGGCGATTGCGCTCGTTTTTAACCGAAGACCGAGCGGTAGTGAAGGAGATCGGCGGTTGCGAACCTGCGTGCCCCGGCCTCGTCGCAGGGGAATTCATAGTCATAGTGAACGGTGAATCGCGGCGCAACGCCCTCAAGCGCCATGAGTCTCTTGACCTCGCGGAAGTCCACTATGCCCTTCCCCGCCGGCACGAGGACGCGCTTCCAGTCGCGTCCGGAGTCGTCCATGGCGAAGTAGAAGTCCTTGAGGCACACGACGTCGATCCACTTCGCGACGGCGCCGAGCGTGTGGTCCCACGACGGGCCTCCCTCTGCCCTCACGTGCATCGGATCGTACTGGATGCCCACGGCCTTCGGGTCGTAGTACCCGACAATGGCCGCGAGGTCCCACACGAGGCTGCCGAAGAGCGGCACCGACTTGTTGTACGTCGAGTGGTTCTGGTAGCAGCACTTCATGCCCGACTTCTCGGCAAGCGCGGCGAGCGAATCGAACCCGCTGCGGAAGGCGTCCATGTTCTCGCGGTGCGTCTTGGCGCGGTCGTAGCGGAAGTACGCGCCGCGAAAGCTCTTGAACCCCGCCTCGGCCGCGTTCATCACCAGTCTCTCCGCACCCGGCTCGTCGCCGCGCAGAAAATCGACTATGAGGCTCTCGGCCTTTATGCCCGCCGCCGCCGCCGCGTCCCTTGCGCGCTTCAGGTCGGCGGCGGTCGCGGCAGAGGGTTCGACGAAACCGCCGCGGCGTGCCGTCCATTCAACGCCGTCGTATCCGCACGAGCGCAGCAGATCCGCCGCCTTGTACATGTCCTTGAGGAACTGGAAAACACGCGAGAACGCGTGGTACTCGCCCTTCTGAGCGCCGGCGAAGGCGCCGCTCGGCGCAACCGCCGCCGCAGCCCCTGCAAAAATGAATTCCCTTCTGTTCATGTGCGTATTCTACCATATTCCGCGCAGCAACGCCGTCACCCATTCAGCACCTGGCAGAGGTCCAGTCCGAACTCCGCGAGGTTGACGTTGAGGTCGAACTTGCCGCTCGCAAAGGGCTTCATGAGCGCATCGTACTCCGCCTTGCCGGTCGTCTCGCGCGTTGTATCCCAATTGAGCGAAAAGCCGTCCTTCCTGCCGCGGCCAAGCTCCATGCACATCATGCCCAGGGAGGAAAGCGCCGTCGATCGGTGCCCCTCCTCCGCGTTGGTCGCGGTTAGCGAAGGGTCGTTCGCGGCAATCGCCTCAAGCCAGTCGTCGACGTGAAGCTGAAGGCAGCTCTTCTTCATGGCCCACATCTTCGGCAGAAGCTCGGGACGCGATGCCTCGAGCGGCCCGAGCTCGCCGGGCCTGACCACGGGGTCGGGGTCGGTCGGCGTCACCTTGAACGCGCCTCTCGTGCAGAATATCCAGTCGCCCCTCTCGCCGACGAACTTCACGCCAAGCTGATACCTGTCGGTGACATGCACGTCCGTCTTGCCGCCGTTGAACGCAAAGTGGAGATCGTAGGTGTCATGGACGTTCCATAGCTTCCCGCCGCTCGTATCGAGCCAAGTGCATGTGCCGCACACCGACTCCGGCCCGACTGCGCCGAGCCCCCACCGCGCGATGTCGAGATGGTGCGCGCCCCAGTTCGTGATCATGCCCCAGCCGTAGGGCATCAGCTCGATCCAGCCGGGACGGGCGCGCTGGTTCGTCTGCGAATGGCAGCGCGATTCGCAGTAGGGCGCTGACGGATCAGTCGGCCCAAGCCAAGTCTGGTAGTCGAATGTAGCGGGAATCTTCTGCGGTATGCTCGACCCGCCCGCAGGGTCTGTCCCCAAACCGACCTCGACACGCTTGATGTCGCCGAGGACGCCAGACCGCACGGCCTTGACCGCAGCCTGGAACTGGCTCCAGTTGCGCTGCTGCGAGCCAACCTGAAAGACGGTCTTGTGCCGCTTGGCGAGATTGGAGAGAAGCCGTCCCTCTCGGATCGTCTGCGCAAACGGCTTCTGAAGCCAGACGGCCTTAAGGGAGCAGATCGCGGTCGTCGCAACGAGCGCATGCCAGAAGTCCGGCACACATATCATCACCGCATCAACGTCGGACTGCGAGCAGACTTCCTTGTAGTCCTTGTAAATGCGAATCTTAGTGCCATCGGCATACTCCCGCTCGACGTGCTCCGCCGTCTGCCGCGCCCGCTTCATGTCGAGATCGCAGACGGCGACTATGCGCGCGATGTCGGGCCGATTTAGAACGCCCGGCACCTCGAACTCCGTCGAGATGCGCCCGCAGCCGATGATTGCAACGTGTATCTTCGAATTGCCGCGGAAAGAACGGCAACCGCCGAATGTGAACGGCAGACCCGCCGCCATGGCCGCCGTTTTTATGAACTCACGTCTTTGCATTTGCCTGGTTTCCATTTGTCTGTTCCTGACATGAGACGTTAGACGGGAGACGAGGGTGTTCAACCACGTCTCTTGTCCAATGTCTCTCGTCTTCTAGATTCCCTCGTACATCCTCTCGTACCTCGGCATCGGCTCAAGGATCCCGCCGGACTTCGCGTAGTAGTCGGCGTCGCACTCGAAGACGCCCCTCTCGGTGCGCGTCCAGTGCGCGTCGGGGTAGGCGAGGTCGCGGCGCATCGCCTCCCAGTTGCGGAAGTTCATGTGCCCGTTCGTCTCGACGAGGCCGAGATCGCCGATTCCCGGAAACGCGGGGAGCCGCGCCGCGACCGCCTTGTTCCATTCCACCATCGCGGGACAGACAGTGAGGTCTGCGCAGAAGCACGGGATGTCCTTCTCGTACGCAGCCTGCGCGATCTTCATGGACATCGACATCGTCTTCGCGATTGGCTTCAGGGCCATGGCGCGGTAGCCCATCTGAATGCGTTCAAGCGCATCATTCACCGTGTGAGCCGATTCGTCCGCCGCGAGGCGCAGAGGGATGTCGTTCACGTCGATGTCGGCATATTCGTCGAACGGCTCCTCGACGATTGCCACCTGGTCGTAGGCGCCGATCTTCTTAAGATGGTCGATGAACTTCAGAAACGTCTCCTTCTTCTCGTAGCGCCCGTTCGCGTCAAAGTAGTATGGAAGCTTCCCGGTTTTCGTATATGGCGTGCGGCAGCCCTTTAGCACCGAGTGGATTTCTGAGACGCGCGCCATGTCCTTCGCGAGCATTTCCTCCTGTGTGCCGGGCTGGCCGATCTTGATCTTCATGAAGAAGTAGCCAGAGTCAACGGCGTCCTTGATTTCCGCGACAGGCACCTTGTAGGAGAAGAGCGGAATGGACGCGCATTTCGCGTGATGCGCAGCGAGGGCGGGACGATACGCGTCCGGGATCATCTCGTCGAACGAGGCGAGGCCGTTCTCTCTGGCGAAGAGGACCCAAATGGCGTTGTCCACCGCGACGAGTGCGTTCAAGGCATAGGTGGCGCGAAGTTCGGGGTTCGCCGACACCTTCTTGCCGTACTCCCACACCTGCGGCCAGAGCCAGTCGTTGAGCTCGACGGGCGAGGTGAAGGTCTTTCCGACGAGAAGCTTGAGCGCGTACTGCGTCATCGAGAACATGATCGCGTTGCCTCCGGCCTCGGAGTTCGCCGCGAACACCTTGGCGTCCGACCAGAGGCAGCTCTGCGTTCCAAGGCCTATGCTGTGCTTGCCGGACGTCGACGCGACGAATGCCGAGACGATCCACTCCTCAGTGAGATAGCCGCCCTTGAAGCCGAACGGCCTTATCATCGGCTCGCGTTCGAAACCGCAGGATGTCTTGGCGATGGTGATGGCCTTGCACGGCATGGCCCGACCCGACATGCCGTCGCCATTCCCCGGCAGATCGGCGAGGCCCTTCGTCGCGGTGGATGAAACCGCCGCAAAAAGTCCAGTCTTAATGAATTCTCTTCTGTCCATGTTCTCCCTTCCGTTCCTTGTAGAACACGCATCCCTTGTAGAACACGCCAAGGAACAGTCCGTACTTCTTGGACTCAATTATACTTCATGCCTGGCTGTCAAGCAATATACCCAAACGGCACCATCGCAGTCATGGAGACCCCAAGATTTTTCCGCACCGAAATCTCATTTTATGGTATAATACGCGCCGATGGCACGAAACGCTTATAGACACTCGGCGTACTGGTACGCCTGCCACAGGGGCTGGACGTACAGCGAGGCGCAGTCCTGGACGGGGCGGTACCTGGACATGCACACCTACCGCCCGCGGATGAGGAAGCGTCCCGACGGAGAGTTCCGGGGCAGGGACTGGCTCAAGTGGCGGAACTCCGCCCCCTGCCCGGACTCGACGTTCGACCCCCTCGTGTTCTGCGCCTGCGCGATGGTGGACGTGGGCCTCGCGATGCGCGACGGGGCCTCGAAGTTCGCCGACCCCGCGGGGCGCGACAGGATGAAGCGGGAGCTCATGCGAGACCTGCGCAGGCTCAGGCGGCCCTTCTACTACGAGCGCGAGACCGAGCGGCGCCGCAGGCTCGCCGCCGAAAGGCGCAGGGTGTCCCGACGGGCGACCTCGGCGCCGATGCCGACGCCGGAGGAGGTGCTTGCCGCATGGAACGCACGGAAGGAGTCGCGCGAGGCGATGGTCCGCCTCGGGGGGATGCTCCACGACCTCGAGTGCTACGTGGACAACTGCCTGAGGTTCGACGAGTCTGGCGAAGTCGCCGGGCGCAACGGCGGCATCAAGGGGTGGCTGGGCGAGAGGCTGCCGGAGCTCCTGCCGAAGTACAAGACGCTGATGCGCTACAAGGCGATGGCGGCGAGGCTCAGGCAGGCGACGGGCACGAAGGACCCGAAGCCGACCTCCGCCCTTCTCGAGGAGACGCCGCGCCACGGCGTCGTCGCGAAGATACTGGAAGACCCGGAGCCCGTGTTCTCGCG
>JAFRBA010000084.1 GCA_017405115.1 Kiritimatiellia bacterium | reverse complement strand
GATGACTGGGATGACAGGGGCAACATCAACCTTCTCGATGCGGACGGGAATATGGATACTGGCGCAATCCGCGGCGGCAAGGGCGGCAATGGCGGCGGCGCGAAGAATCCGGACGGCTCCGCGAGCGGCGGCGGCACAAAGTCTGACGGTCAGGTCGGAAGAAAACACAAGAACTACGAGGCCGATTTGCAGGAATCGACGGCCGGCAACGGCGGCAACGGCAGCGAGGGCTTTGTCAAAGGCGGCGAAGGCTCGCTCTACGTTCTGCCCTCCGTCGGGCTCTCCATGTCGCCCTACCGCGCAAGCGACGGGGTTGACAACCTCCCGCAGAATAACTTCCTCAGCGTCACGGTCACGCTCGACCTCGGGCTCAAGAACGCGAACGGCGCGAACGCGACGACCACGTTCCAGCAGCCGTTCGCGAACAAGATGCAGGCCATCGGCGACGCTGAAGTAAACGGCGTGAATCCGCGCGTGAAGCGTCCCGGCTACCGCTTCGCCGGTTTCTGGACCACTCCCGGCGAGGGCGGTACGTGCGTGTATGGTCCCGACTACAAGCCGACGCAGATGCTTTCGCCTTACACGCAGAACCTGACGCTCTACGCGCGCTGGGAGGTCGATTCGAGCGTTCTCGCGGTGACGTCGTCCGGCGACGCGGCTTCGACGCTCGACGTCTACGGCAACGAGGCGATTACCCTGCGCGATGCGGTGAACGCGCTTGTCGCGAATTCCGAGCTTGTCGGCCCTGACGGACGCCGCCGCGTCACCTTCGAGAAGCTCGACGTCTCCAACAGGGTCGTGCGCCTTTCGAGCGCCATTGTAATTCCGTCCGGCACGCGTTCGTTTGAGATAAACGGACTTGTCACGCTTGTGACAGACGAGATGGGCGTGCAGATTCTCGCAGGGTCCAACTCGCCTGTATTCGTTTTCCAAGGCGCGGCGTCCGACGAAGGCGGGGTTTTCTCTCTCGTAGATTTGAATATTCAAGAAGCGAATGTTTCCGATGGTTCGCATGGCGGGGCCGTTCGCATTTCGGGCGGCGCGTTGGTCGCAATCGATGCTTGCTCGTTCATCGAGAACACGATAAATGGTTCGGCTAGCAATGGCGGCGCGATTTCGGTAGCCGACGGTTCGGAACTGCTTGTGTCGGCCACGACATTCTCCGGCAACAAAAGCAACAACCGTGGCGCAGCCGTGCAAGTAAATGGCGCCTACGCTTTCTTTGTGAATACAACATTCAGCGGCAATAACGGCGGCGGCATCATGGAAGACGGCGGCGGGCAGATAGACCTCTTGAACTGCACGTTCGCCAAGAATACGGCAAACAACTCCGGCAAATCCATCTACAGCGCCGGCGCCGCCGCGAAGATCCGCGCAGTCAACTGCGTCTTTGCGGACGCCCCGGCCGTGTCCATGAACGGCGGCGGCGAGTTTACGACATACTGGTGTACGATGGACGCCGAACCCGCAAAGGTGTTCGCGCAGTCCGGCAGCCCCCTTGCGCAGATTGTGGCGGGCGTGAAGCACGTCATCTATCAGCCGCTCGGCGGCGAGGCTGCCGGCAATGAAGACGCGGCGGAAATCTACTACGATCCAAGCTACGAGAACATCCGCGCGGTCGGCCGCGACGGTACGAGCGTGACGCTTGCAGGCCACCCCGACAAGGCGCAGATGCCGTTCGTCCTTGACGAGCTTCAGGCGGTGCGCACGGCTCCTGTGCGCGGCGCGATCCGCCTGGCCGTCGGCACTGCTCCCGTCACGGTGGAGCTCGACGGCGTCCTTTACAATGAGGACGGTACGCCGAAGGCCAACGAGACGGTTCCGGCATCCGTGACCGTTTTCTACAGCGACGGCGACGCGCCCGCGACGAACATGGTCATCAAGACGGCGGACTACGGCGTATTCGGGCTTTCCGTTCCCGTGGACGGCTCGGACGGCCTGGCGCACAATGTGACGGCGGTCAGCGTCGATGCCCTCGGGCCGGAGCCGATCTCGGTTACGATGGCGCCTTACGCGCTGACGGCCTCATCGGTGGAGTTGCTCGCTTCCAACGACTATCTGCCGCTCTACGGCGACGCCGTCTCAATCGGCAATCTCGCCGCAGGCTCCATTTCCGTGACAAACTCCTTGAACGCGCGCAGCGCCGCCTCGTTCACGGCCGGGGCGCTCAAGGGCTTCGGCGAAATCGACCTCGAGCGCGTCGACGTCGCCGGCGGAACGCTCGACTGGCTCGGCGGACAGCTTCCCGCCGCCAAGAGCGAGACGTTCGCCAACCTCGCGGAGATGACGGTCGGCGGCGGAGCGGACGCGGATGCGGCCGGTACGCTTTCCGGCAGCGCCACGCGCTCCTGGAAGGCGGCGAACGACGGCTTCATCCAGCTGCAGGCCCGGTGCGCGGATCCGGCGAACACGACGCTCAAGCTGGAGCTTCTCGACGCCGGCGGCGCGGTCGCCGCCGAGGTGACGCCGGAAGGAAAGCTCGGCAACGCGTCGGCGATGCGCCGCTTCGTATGGACCGTGCCCGTCCGCAAGGGTGATTCGCTGCGCCTGACGATGTCCGCCGGCGAGCTCACGCTCGTCAAGGCCCAGTTCATCTATTTCGGAGTTGCCGAATAGCCGGTTGAAAAGTTGAAAGGTTGAAAAGTTGAAAGGTTGAAAGGTTATATGAAAAAGAATCTTGTGAGAATACTGGCGACGGCCGCCGCGCTCTTTGCGCTGCAGGCCGGCGCGGAAACGGTGCAAATAGCGGATGCCGAAGATTGGGCGGCGTTCGCGGCCCGCGTGAACAACGGCGAGACGACGCTCGACGCGGAACTTGCCGCCGACGTGACGCTCGCGCAAGACTCCCCGCGCGTCGGCGACTCCGGGGAGCATCCATACGTCGGTTCGTTCAACGGCAACAGCCACACGCTGACTTTGAACTGGGATTCTTCCGGCGTCGAATGTCTCGCTCCGTTCGGCTACGTTTCCGGCGCGAAGATTTCCGATTTGCATACGGCTGGCGCTATTGTCACCGATAGCCAGTTCGCCTCCGGGTTGATCGGCGAAGTGCGCCCCAGCGGCGCTACCAGCGGCGCTACCATAACGCGCTGCCGTTCGTCAGTCAGCATCACGAGCACCGTAAGCGGCGATGCGACCAGCGGTGGCTTCATCGGCAGGACTTACTGGGAATCGCAGGGTGTCGAGTTGAAGAACTGCCATTTCGACGGCTCGCTGCTTGTTGCGGACGGAATCAATATCGGCGGTTTTGTCGGCTTCAATTTCAATGCGACGGATCTCCGTATTTACAATTCCCTGTTCGCCCCCGAAAATATCGTCGTATCGGAAAAGACGGGTTCTTCGACGTTTTCCAGGCATCAGGGCTATTCCGTGAGTGTGATTAGCTGCTACTACACGGCATCGCTCGATGAAATCCAAGGCGACGACGCCTCTTCGATGTCGGCAGCGGCGGTTGCCGCGTCTCTTGGCGAAAATTGGACTGTTTCGGAAGGCAAGGCAATGCTCAAGGCTTTTGCTCCGCTCTGGAAGCTGACGGGCACGGTGGAACTTTTGACGAATGGCGAAGGCAGCACTACAGACGGATGGACAGTCGAGTACGGCGCGTGGAACTGCATATCATCGGGCGGGGGAGACTGGTTTATGGCGGATTATTCCAAAAACCACGCGCTTTCCACGATGTCGCAGACGGTGACGCTTGCGGACTTTGGAATCACGTCTAGCGAAATCCAGACCGGCGTTGTCGTGACCGCATCCGTTGCGGCGCGATGCGAGGGCAGCAGCACGGTCGCCAACGTCAAGGTCTATCAGCTCGATGCGAGCGGAAACGTCCTGGATACCGTTACTCTCGTGGACAGGCCCGGCGGAGAGTTCGATCCGACCAACTACACGGCCAATATCACGCTCAACTCCAATACGAGAAAACTCAAATACGAGTTGAACGGAAAGAGCCCGGAGAACGGCGTTTATTTGAACGGGCCGGCCTTCCAGAATTGCAGCCTGACGACATCGCGTTACTCCATTGCCTTCGTGTCGGAAGGCGCGGAGGTCAATAAAGTCTACTGCTCCAACATCTCTGGCGTGACGGCTCCGTGGCCGGGCAACCTCTGGAACCACGTTTTCATCGGCTACTATACGCAGGAAACGGGGGGAGAACAGATTTTCGCCAGCAACCTCCGCTACACGAATCCCGCGGCTTGGACGCCGGCGGAGGTTTCGACTCTCTACGCACAATGGCGTCCCCTGGTCGTCAGTTTCAAGTTTGTTTCGTCCGGTTCGACGGTCGGAGCCACCAACTACAATTTTGAAGGCGCGGCGCCTGCCGCGCCGGTCGTGACACGCAGGGGCGACTACAAATTCCTCGGCTACTACACGGATGGCGGCGTGCAGGTTTACGACGAGAACGGCGCTTTCGTAGAAAGTTCCGTTTCTGCCTTGACGCCGGATACTACGCTTTACGCGAGGTGGGAGATCCCGGAAGGCAGCGTCGTGAAGCTCGTCTACCGCGGACAGCTGAATCTGCTGACGGGCGAACCTGCCGTGCATGACACGACCTACACGAAGAAGATGCACTTCCGCGTGTACGACGGATCGGAGGCGACGACGCCGCTCTGGCAGACGAAACCTGATGGGGTGGATGTGACCGTGAACGCCGACGGCAGCTTCGTGCATGCGTTCGGCGACGAGGCGCTTGCCGCGCTGATCGCGACGGGGCGCGTGTCGCACGTGGGGCTGGCGCTCGGGAATACGGCCAGTCTCGCGACGGAGTTGAAGCCGAGGCGCGAACTGAGGTCCGTCGCCGCAGTCAACAGGGCGCTTGCGGCGGAAGGGGCCGCGCTTGACATCCGCGTAGGAAACCTCGTGACCGAAAACGCCGTCGTGGCGGCGGACGCGACGGTGTCGCATCTTGAAGTTGCTGGCGCCGTGACGGCGCCGGGCGCGGGCAAGGTGTCTGTTTCGCCGCTCGCCCTTGGCGCTGGCGAACGCACGCAGCTTCTGCGCGGAAAGGGCGTGAAGGCGCTTTCTTCGGCGAAGCCGACTGTTCTCGCGACGTCCGGCGCGGTTCTTCGCGGGGATGTGCTTGCGACCGCGCCGGCGGACGGCATCGCGCTTGTCTCAAGCTGTGCGACGGGCGATCGCGCCTTGCGCTGTCCGGCGGTCGTGCAGTACTGCCGCAAGGATGAAAAGGTTCGCGCGCCCACGTCCGACGCGGGCGGACTCAAGGTGACGTTCTTCCCGTTCGTCGGAAACGACCGCTGAAAGGTTGAAAATTTGAAAGGTTCGGCTTCGCCTGTTGAGGAGTTGAAAAGTTGAAAGGCAGAAAGGAAATGAGCTTTATGAAAAATATTTCGTCAAACACGAAAAGGAATGGATTGTTGAAAAGGTGCTTTTCAACTTTTCAACCTTTCAACTTTTCAACCGCAGCGTTTGCGTTCGCGCTCTGCGCGACGGCAAACGCGGCGGAGCCGGCGGATTCGCAGCTTACGCTCGGCGAGGTAGACCTTCCGGTCTACATCCACACGGTCGGCGGCGATTCCCGCTTCGTGCAGCCGACGGTGGTGTATCCGATCTCGACCGTCCGCGCGCCGACGTCGCCCGATGAGGCCGTGACGTCCATTTCGGCCAAGGACAGGTCGATGCGGTGGGAGCTCGCGGCGTGGACGGTCGGCCGGACGCTTTCGGAGCAGCCGCCGGACGCCAAGCTCGGCGACTTCTGCACCGACACGATCTTCGATCCGAAGGACATCGACTGGGCCGCCACATTCGCCTCGAACGCCACGGCGGTCGCCGAGGGCAGGATCGTATTCGACGTCGGCGCGTCGAACGAATGCGAGCGCGTGATCTTCACCGCGAGCGGCGCGACGGATCTGACGTGGGTGACCGTTTCGGGCGAGAGCGACTCGCGCACCTACTCGATCGGCAGCTCGTCGTCGGCGCGGCCGTACAGGCTATTCGCGACGCGGGTGGACGAGGCCAACAACGCCGCGTTCATCGACCTCTCGGGCAAGTTCGTCAAGTTCTTCGGCGACAAGTCCCTCCTCACGAGCGTCTATCGCGCAAACGGGCAGGGCACCTCAAACGTCGTATACGGCATCGACTACGACTCGTCGAACTCGAAGCTTCTGACCGTGCGCTACAACGTGGACGAACAGACGGGCGCGATCAACTGTCCGCAGGGCCAGTTCGTGCTCGCCTACTACGACACGGAGACGAAAGACCACATGATCGCGCACATCGTGGTCGAGATATGCCCGCCCAACGTGGCGACGCTCAACGCAGAGGTGGGAGACTGCCTTCAGCCGATCGGCGGCGGATACGCGGACGGCAAGCTCTATGCAGTCGCCGCCTCCGGGCTAGAGCGCGAGGCCAACGACCCGTACTCGCCGTATCTCGAGCAGTACCAGGCCGAACATGGCAGGGAACTGACCGACCCGAACCACGGCAAGGTGTTCGCCATAGCGCCGACCGACGTGACGACGAGCTCGTCCGGCATGGCCATGCCGTGGAAGGCGGAGGTCTTCTGGCAGACGGAAGACCCGATGAAGACGAAGTGGAACTTCGAGCACGACTATTATCTCGTCAGCTGGCCGGAGAAGCCCCTGCGCGTCGTCGTGGCGCCGGACGGCGCGCCGGCGGGCTGTCCCATGAACGTGCCCACGAACTACGTGGTGACGATGTCCGGATTCAAGATGCCGGCGACGGTTTCGGCGAACTACGACGCCAGCAGGGGGACGCTCGCGTTCAGCGGGAGCCGCGGCAGCAAAATCCTCGTCAAGCTCGCGAACCAGAGCGGAGGCGGCTGCCCGTCCTATCTCCCCGTAGAATTGACGGGATGCGACGACAAACTGGTTGCGACGCCCTGGATATTCGAGTGGCCGATCGGCAAGGAGCTGACGCCGCGCATCGGACTCGAGGCCGGTCCCGACGCGCGGGCGATGTCCGAACGCGTGGACGACACGCTCGCGGGCTACATCTACGAGCCGGAATCGCGCGGACGCAACTGGAATCCGCGGCTTTACCACCGCCCGGACGGAACATCCCTCCTCCCCATCGACATGGCGATGTCGGCCGACGAGCTGATGAATGAAGTGACGGGCGGTTCCGAAGACGACCCGTTTGAGAATCTCGACTCCGCGATCTACGGCGTCAACGAGAGCGGATCCAAGATACAGGTGTGGTGGCGCGCGAACTTCCAGACCCAGCAGATGAGCGTTCCCGTCAGCTATCCGGCCCTTGTGCAGAACTACAACGTCACGTGGAACGCGACGATGACGCCGGGGCTCTTCCCGGAGATCGTGCTGGCGTCCCAATTCGGCTCGGCCGATCCTCAGATGGTGGCGTGCGGCAGCCGCTCCCTCATGCTTCTCGAGACGAACTCGACTGCCAGCGTCGACCTCGGCGGCCAGCGGCTTGCGCCCGGCGCGTCGTCGGCGAGCGTCGGCTTCGCGTGCTACGTGTCGCCGGATGCAACGGAGGACGGCGAGATGGCGGCGACGCCCGGGCGCATCGCCAGGTGGACGTTCGGCGACCGCACCGCGGGGACGGCCGTCGAGATCGACGCCATGCTCGTGAATGACGAGACGGAGGGCTACGGCGTGAAGGTCGTGAAGAAGGCGGGCGCCGAGGAAACCTCCGAGACGCAGGCTGTCCCGACTGGCACGTGGTTCGAGGTCGAGGTGGCGCTTCCGGCCGCGGCCCTAGGGCATGGAGTGACCGCGACATACGGCGCGTCGGACGCCGCGGCGGGCGAGTCCGCGACCTTCATCGCGCTCGACAGCCTCGGGCTCTGGTACGGCGGGGGGACAAACGACAGCGACGTCGTCTACGGCTTCGACTTCGCCGCCGAAGGCGACCTCGCGACGCTCGGCACGAACGGAACGGTTCGCACGGCGACCGACGCGCTCGGAAACGTCCTTACCTGCCGCAACTGTTCCACGCTTGGCTCGGGCGCGCCGGAGCCGTTTGCGCTGAAGCTGGCGGCCGAGGGCGGCGTCGCGCCGGAGATTTACTACGAGAACAACCCGAACAGCACCGGCTACAACCCGAACGAAGAACATGCGTTCATTGACGTCAACGGCGACTATGTGGCCTGGGCACTCCGCAACGACCTCAATACGGAAGAGACCTCCCGTCCGCTCGTGCTGGTGATGTACGCCAAGGGCGGAAAGGGCATGATGCAGGCCTACACGGTGGCGAAGACGTCGCCCGAATATCCCGAGATGGCCAGCGCCAACATCGTCGGCAATATGCTCCTGCCGCCGGCGCCGGTCGGGCGCCTCGCCGGAAGCAAGACGTCCCTCGACACGGCTGCGTCCGCCTTCGACTTCAAGGACAACGCCGTCGTCTACAAGGACCGCAAGAACGGACTCTGGGCGCGGCGCGATGGCATCGCCTTCGCCAAGTACGGCTATCCGATGCAGGAGGGTTTCTATTTTCCGTCGCTCGCGGTGCAGCCTGCCGTGGGCACGCCGATCGCGTGGCTCGCCTGCGAAGACGTGGCGAACCCCACCTTGGCCCAGATCACCGACATCGAAAACGCCGTGGGCTGGAAGTGGACCATCGACTGGCCTGCCGAGGTTCCGACGATGAAGATCGGGCAGGTGCTTACAAAGGCGGCGCTGGGGCTGCCCGAGATGTGGAACGCCGCGTCGATGGCCGTCTGCTATCCGAATCCCTCGCCCGCCGACGTCGCGGCCGGGAATTCGGACGGCCTGCCGGTGGTGGAGCTGATCGACCCGACCGTCAAGCAGTCGTCGTCGGTGACGATCCCCGTGAACGCCAGCTTCCCAGACGAGTACGGCTTCGTGCTCGGAGCGTCCGGGACGACGTTCATCCGCAAGGGCAAGTACTTCTTCACCGGGCTGCCGCCGTCGATCTCGGACCGCTTCTACGTGACGGTCGAGGACGGTGGGCTTCTCAATCCCGGCCTCCACGGCACTATGAACCTGATCGGACAGCTCGTCGAGAAGGAGTCCGGCGGCTCCTATCTCGAGCTCAACGTGCTGACGGACGCCGAGCGCGCGGCGATCAAGGCGCTGTGCAAGCTTGACGCCACGCAGAAGCCGGAGGAAGTAGCCGCCTGGAACGCGGCGGCGGACTCGCTTGCCGTGACGGAGGTGCTGCCGTCCCCGCGCACGAACTTCGGCGCGCCTGTCGAGACCGAGGGCAAGAAGACGATGTCGCTCGCTTTCCCGTCAAAGGAACTTTACGACGACTGGGCGTACAAGATGAAGTACGACGCCGCCGCCATCGTCGACAAGCGCTTTGTCGTCGAGGCCTTGACGCTCACCGACATCGGCTCGCTCTTCCGGGTCGTCGGCGGCAAGGAGGTCGAGGTGGAGAACACCGCCTTCGCGTCTTGGAAACTCGAGAAGATGCGGACCGAAAAGGTCAAGGGCGACCGTCTCGAGTACGCCAAGTCGTGCTACGAGGAGGCGGGGCTCAACACCTACCTCGGCAAGGAATGGGACGACGTCGTCTCGAACAAGGCCCCCTGGTCCGTCGTCTTTGTTGAGGGTACCTTCGCCTGGAAGTCCAAGGAGTACCTTGCGGCCAACACCTACCTGCCGCGCGACCACTACGCGCTCGTGGCGAACGGCATGGGCGCCGGATACGTGACGCTCATCGAGAACGACAACCCCGACCCGACGCAGGTGTCGGAGGGGCTGCCCGTGCAGATGCACGTCATCAAGGTCGTGCCCGAGCTTTATGCGGACGGCATCGCGGTGCTGAACGACCCGCTGAACAAGCTCTCCGAGAAGCTGACGCTCCTCTACCGCACGCCGCTCGGCTCAGCCGCGAACAACTACGAGTTCCAGTGGTGCTACACGACGCCCCTGGCGGACGGCGACGTGCCGGAGAAGGGGACGCCGAACTGGAAGGACAAGGCCCTTGAAGCGGGACTCGTCTCGGTGCAGCTGGGCGAGAGCGGCGCGAACCTCCAGGACTACGTGAACACCTACTACACGCTCCGCTATCGTCCGCTCAGGGGAACCACGGCGTGGCAGCTTCTTGCGGCGGCGCATCCGGATTGGACGAGCGACGAGCAGTTCTGGAGCCGGTGGGCGGACGAACAACTCGCAGAAGGATGGCTGCAGCGCGTCCTCAACTCGCTCACGCCGTTTGCGCAGCGCGTGGAGGACTTCTACAACAACCCGAGCGACATCTGGTTCACGATGCTCGAGCAGATCGGCCGTCCATACCAGGGCGACGTCGCGCTCAACAACGACAACCTCTCCGAAGTGGGGCTTCTGGAGCTCTACCAGACCGTCTTCAACCGCGCGGAGTCGCTCCTCGTCTCGGCGGGCGGCAACAACATCGACATGTCCAAGCAGCTCATGCTGGCGCAGACGCGCATGGGCGAGTTCTATTCGCTGCTGGGCGCGGAGGCATATTCCGACGCGAAGAACCCGCTCATCTCCCCCGGAACGGACGGACAGCAGTTCGCGTCCGGCACCTTCTCGTTCGCGAACCAGGTTCCCTCGCTCCTCGACGAGGAGCTGGCGCTCCTCAGAGGCCGCACGGCGGCGACGCAGTTCCCGCGTATGACCGAGGCGCCGCTCTACAACCGCCTCGCCTGGAACCTCACGAAGGGCATCACCGAGGGCGAGCCGGCGTACGTCGCGAACTACGGAATCCGCGCCCGCGACGGCATACTCGACGTCAACTGCGCGGCGGCGCAGTATCCGCAGGGCCACGGCGACGCCTGGGGCCACTACCTCTCGGCGCTCACCGGCTACTACCGTCTCCTCAGGAACCCGTGGTTCGACTGGACGGCAGCCATGGGTGAGATGCTCATGGACCAAAAGCTCATGAACGTCGACTACCAGGACGAGGCGAAGTTCGCCGACGCGGCCGTGAAGCTCGTCCAGACCGGCACGGACGCGATGGACCTCACCCTGCGCAAGGCGTACAAGGAGAACGGCGGGGACGCGACCGCCGCCTACTTCGACGCAAACGCGGAACAGGCCTTCGGCTACGGCGAGTGGGCGACGCGCACCGGTCTCGCCGCCGCGTACGGCTGGATGACGGCCAACGCGCTTCTGCCGACGAACGACGCGCCGTACCAGGCCTTCACGGACAAGGGCATCAAGAAGATCGACCGCACGACGGCCTCGCAGCTGCCCGTCCTCGCGTCGTCCGTCCGCGTCGTGGAGCGCAAACTCCAGGGCTTCGAGGCCGGCGCGAACCCGCTTGGGCTTTCCGAGAACGCGATTCCGTTCGACATCGACCCCGACCGCCTCGCGCAGAAGGAGTCGCACTTCGAGCAGATCCTGGAGCGCGCTGAAAAGGCGCTCGCGAACTGCTACACGGTGCTCGACTACGCGAACGTCTACGGCTCGTGCCTCGCGCAGATCGCGAGCAACGAGGAGACGGCGCTGGCCAACGTGGCGGCGCAGGAGCAGGCCTTCAACAACCAGCTCATCTCCATCTACGGCACGCCCTACTCGGGCGACATCGGGCCGGGCGGCACCTACCCGCAGGGCTATGACGGGCCGGACCTCTACAACTACACCTACATGGACCTCCTGCCCTACGGCATCCTCGAGGACATGCAGACCCAGTTCACCAACAGCTACAAGCTTGTCGAGGCCGACGGCATCGGCTGGAAGTACAAGAACAAGAGGGATTGGCTCGGCGAGGAAACGACCACGAACGACGAGATCAGCATCTACTACATCGTGAACGAGGGCGGCATCCGCATGAAGCCGCCCACCGTCACCGGCGCGCGCCGGATGGAGGGAACGATCCAGACCGCCTACCGTAACTACATTTCCGCCTACCTGAAGGTCAAGGAGGCGATGGACAACTACGACACCAAGCTCACGATCCTGAAGGAAGGCGTGAAGATGGCCAAAAGCGCGGAGGAGGCGCTTTGGAAGACGACGGGAATCGAACTCGGCCTTGTGTTCGTCAAGCTGCCGCTGGACACGATGGACGACGACTACCACATCGATCTCGGAGAATTCGAACTCAATCTCATGATGGTTGACAGCGACATCGTCGATAGCGGAATACCCGGCATCAGCTCCGCCGGCATGACGATCGCGATAGACCCCGAGGCGCTGATCAACGCGCCGCAGGTCCCCGTCGAAAAGATGGAACTGTACAGTCTTGCGGCGCTCAACATGCTCGCCTACCAGACGCGCCACACGAAGCAGACGGTTTCCGCGATAATAGACGCCATGAAGGCCGTTTACGATACAGAGGAATCGATCCGCGACACGTACAAGCAGATCAAAGAGCAGGTCGAGAACCTGGCGATGGACCTCAACCTTGCGATTCTGGCGATTCCGCCGGCCTTTGCCGAGCTTTCCGCGGCCGAGGCCGCGTACCGCGCCCAAGTGGAGATCGGCGAACAGCTCCAGGAGCAGCGCGCGCTCTGGCGCCAGCAGGCCTCGAACAGCGCGACCGGGCAGCGCTACCTCGACATGTACAACCGCGTCCAGCGCAACATCGCGCTCACGAAGTACACCACCGCGTTCGACACCGCGCAACGCTACGTGTGGGAGCTTGCAAAGGTCTACGACTACGAGACCGGGCTCCTCTCCTCCGACCCGCAGGCCGGCAAGCAGTTCCTCGCGGACATCATCGCGACCCGCTCGCTCGGCCAGCCGGGCGTCTCGATCTCGTCCGCGACGACCGACGGCGGCCTCTACGACATCGTGAACAGGATGAAGGCGAACTGGGACGTCCTGAAGCCGCGCCTCGGCATAAACAACCCCGACAAGCCCGCGAAGTGGTTCTCGCTCCGCCGCGAGTTCTTCCGCATCAAGCAAGGCGCGGACGGCGACGCGGCGTGGAGGAAGGAGCTCGCGAAGTACCGCGTGGACAACATCCTGACGGTTCCCGACTTCCTCCGCCACTGCCAGCCTCCGGCGAGCCAGAACGCAGTCGTCTGCCGCGAGCCCGGATACATCATTCCGTTCTCCACGGCGATCAACAACGCGGAGAACTTCTTCGGCAGGCCGCTGATATTCGGCGACGGACAGTTCTCCAGCTCCGACTACGCGACGAAGATCGACGCGGTGGGCGTGAATCTTGTCGGACTGAATGAGATTCCGGGCGGAGAGAATGTCGAGCCGAACATCTACCTCGTGCCGGCAGGGCTCGACTACATGCGCTCGCCGGCCGGGACGGAGCGCGCGCTCCTCAGCTGGAACGTGGTGGACCAGGTGATGCCGCTTCCCTACACCGTCGGCTCGGCCGAGCTGGACGCGCAGGACTGGATATCGACCTTCTCCGGACTTGACGGCACGAGCGACGCGACCGCGACGATCCGCCGCCACTCGACCCTGCGGGCCGGGGCGGACTTCAAGTCCACGCGCCTCGTCGGGCGCAGCGTCTGGAACGACCGCTGGCTCATCGTCATCCCCGCGTCGGCCATCGACGCCGACCGCGAAAAGGCGATGAAACTCATCGAGGCGGGCGTCAAGGACATCAAGCTCGGCATACGCGCCTACTCGCGTCAGGGGAACTGATCGCAGATCGCGGAAACAACTCGGTAGAGTCGCGCGACTGCAAGGAATATGATATAATTCAATTTTTCAATTTGCAAAAGGAATAAAGCTATGACAGCTTCCACAAGAAACAGTATTTGCCACGGGGGTAAATATTTTTTGACGGCCGTTTTTGCGGCGGTTTTCGTGTCGTTTGGCGCGGCGGCCGCGAACTTCCCGGTCGGGACCCACCTTGTCAAGGGGACGCTGAAGGATTGGCAGAACAAGGTGCTGACGTCGTCCGCCGCGGTGACCATCCAGGCTGTTGCGGAGGATGGAAACATCATCGCCTCGACGAAGGTGGCGAATCCGACGGAGGACGGCTACAACTTCCTCCTGCAGATTCCGCTTTCCACGACGGCGACCGCCTCGACGGCGGCAGTCGGCGACACGCTCAACTGCGTCCTCGCGCAGGATTCGGGGCTTTCCCTCGCGGTCAGTCCGATCAAGGTCGGCGAGGCGAATGCCGTCTCTACGGTCGCTCTTGCGTACGTCAACATGAAAGACTACACTTCGACCAATGGCACGGGCACGACGGCGAGCGTCCCTGCGGAATACGTCGACACGATCGCCGCCTGGATGGAGGCATACGAGATCGAGGGCGACTACGATCCCTTCGCCGACTACGACAACGACGGCGCGTCGAACTACGACGAATACCGCGCGGGGACCAATCCCTTCGACGAGACGGACAGGCTCGCGATCACCGCCTACACAGCTCCGCAGAACGCTCTTCACACGCTCAGTTTTGAATATGCCGGCGGCCACGTCTATGGAGTCGAAACGACGCTTTCGCTCACGAATCCCGAGTGGGCGACGCAGAAGGTCAAGAAGACAGAGACGGACGCAGAGCATGAACAGGTGAT
>JAFRBA010000083.1 GCA_017405115.1 Kiritimatiellia bacterium | reverse complement strand
TGGCTCATTCCTTTGTAGGATTGGGCTTCTGCGCGTCGGTCGCCCTCCGCGCAGCCAATCTTCCTAACGGCACTTCGTTTTCTTTGCCGTACAGACTCCTTTCATTCTGTTAGCTCTGCCGAGCTTTGCTTGGCGCACCATCACGACATCTCCTTTCCCCTCGCCATTTCGAGGAAGTTCTGCATCTGCCGCATGCCCTCCGGCGTGCCTATGGACTCGGGGTGGTACTGCACGGTCTCTATCGGCATCGTCCTGTGCCTGAGCCCCATGATCTCGCCGTCGTCGGCCACGGCGCTTATCTCGAAGCAGTCTGGCAGCGTGTCGCGGTCGACTGCGAGCGAGTGGTATCGCATCGCGGCGAAGCCCTGCGGGAGGCCGGCGAAGACGCCCTTGCCGTCGTGGGTGACCGGGCTCGTCTTGCCGTGCATCAGCCGCTTCGCGTGCACGATCTTCGCGCCGAACGCCTGTGCCACGGACTGGTGCCCGAGGCACACGCCGAAGATGGGGACAGTCCCCGCGAACGCCTTCGCCGCCTCGAGCGTGACGCCGGCGGAGTCGGGGTTGCCGGGGCCGGGCGAGAGGACGATCGCCTCTGGCGAGAGCGCGCGTATGCCCGCGACGTCGATGGCGTCGTTGCGCACCACCTGCATGTCGGCGCCAAGCGAGCGGAACGCCTGCACGAGGTTGTAGGTGAACGAGTCGTAGTTGTCTATCATCAGTATCATAGAGCCTCCGCGAACTTGACCGCCTCGAAGACGGCCTTCGACTTGTTGATGGTCTCCTGGTATTCCTTCAGCGGGTCGGAGTCGGCGACGATGCCGGCGCCGGCCCTCATGGTGAGCGTCCGCCCAACCTTGACGAGCGTGCGGATCACAATGGCGAAGTCCATGTCGCCCGTGTAGCTGAAGTAGCCCGCGGCGCCGCCGTATATGCCGCGGGGCGACTTCTCGTACTGCGCGATCAGCTCCATCGCGCGGATCTTCGGCGCGCCTGTGAGCGTCCCCGCGGGGAACGCCGCGCGCAGCAGGTCGAAGCCGTCCTTGTCCGGCGCGAGCGTGCCCTCGACGTCCGAGACGAGGTGCATCACGTGCGAGTAGCGCTCGACGTGGGCGAAGGATGCTACCTTCACGCTGCCCGTCTCGCAGACGCGGCCGAGGTCGTTGCGGCCGAGGTCCACGAGCATGACGTGCTCGGCGTTCTCCTTCACGTCGGAGACTAGGTCGCGCTCGTTCGCGGCGTCCTCGGCGGCGGTGAGGCCGCGCGGACGCGTCCCCGCGATCGGGCACGTCGTGGCGCGGCGCCCCTCGAGCTTCACGAGCTCCTCCGGCGAGGAGCCGATGATCGTGCGGTCGCCGATCTTCATGAAGATGTTGTACGGAGAGGGGTTGACCATCCGCAGCGCGCGGTAGAGCGAGACGGAGTCGACGTCGCTCTCGCGCGTGAACTTCTGGGACGGCACGATCTGGATGCATTCGCCGTTGAGGATGTCGGCCTTGCACTTCGCGACGATCTCGGCGAACTCCTCGGCCCTCATCTCGGGGACGAACCCCTCGTCGCCGCCGGGCCTGGCGCGGTGCGAGCGAGGCATCGGACGCTCCCTGCGGAAGAAGCGCGCGTAGAGCTCGTCTATCTTGTCGCGGGCCTTCGGGTAGGCGTCTGGGTCGGACGCGTCCGCCGCGACGATGACGGTCACCGTGCGGCGGAGGTTGTCGAAGACGAGCAGCTTCTCGGATATCATGAACGCGGCGGACGGGGTGCCCTGCTCGTGCTTCAGCCTGACGCGCGGCTCGAACTCGGCGACGGCGTCGTACGACACGTACCCGGCGGCTCCGCCCTGGAGCGGCGGAAGGTCCGGGTCGGGGCGGAAGCCCCGCTGCGCGAGCCTTTCCTTTAGCGCGGCGAGGAACCCGCCCTCGGCCGCGACGAAGTCCATGGCGCCGTCCGCCCGGCGGACGAGCACGCTCGGCCCGTCGGCGATCAGCGTCTCCCTCGGCTCGACGCCGATGAACGAATAGCGCGCGCCGGTGCCGTCGGCGACGCTTTCCAGGAGGAACGCGTCCTCCTCGGGGCCCAGGTACGCCAGCACGGAGACCGGAGTCTCCATGTCGGCGAGGTATTCCCGGTAGACGGGGATGATCCCGCCTCCGGCGCCCTTCGCCTCGTATGCCTCCTTTGTCAGTTCTCTCAACATTTCTCTCCTTGGTTTGGTTTTGTGGTGATTACGGCAGAAAACAGAACGGCCCCGCTTCACTCGAAGCGGGGCCGTCGGTCCTAACCTGATCAAGACAAATGCTGCGGACTACCTCGCTTCGTAAGCGCGGCGCCACCACCAGCAGTTGTTGATCGCTATGTTTCTCATGACTTTTCGTCCTGTCGCGGCATAGTCTACCAAAAACCCCTGCGCCGCGTCAAGGGGGCAAATCGCATTTACGTCTCGTTGGCGGATGTCACTTCAAACGGAGCGTTATTCCGTGGCTGGTGGCCGTGACGTGAAACTGCTCGCCGGAGCGGACGTTTTCGCCGCGCCCGACGAGGCGCACCATGTTCCAACCGGCGGGGAACGACCACGTCCGCGCCGCACCATGGAGCATCGGAAAGAGAGCCGCCGCACCATCGCGGAATGCGATCTCCCGCACGCGCCCGCTCGTGCGGAGACGAATCGTTCCGACGAAACTGTGCGCACCTTCCGCCGCCGAAACTGACACCCGCTCGCCAATCGCGGTGTTCATCACGAACCACTCGCCACAGTCCCATCCTGCGGAAAGCCCAATCTCGTCGACCGAGAGCGCACCGTCCCCATCGGCGTCAGCGCCAAACGCAATCTCAACATTGTTCGACATCGTGCCCGAGAACGCCAGTTCGAAGGAGTATTCGCGCGACCCCTGCGCCGAAACAGCAACGTTCGTCACCACCTCCGTGTCGAGGTGGTGGACAGGCGGAAGAACTGGCCGCATGTCTGTCGCGGTGGCGACGGATGAAAGAATGATTGCAGACAGAAGCACAACCATCATGAATGCTAGCTTCTTTATCATCGAAAATCTACTTTCTCAATATTCATTTCGGTTCAAGGTTCGTGTCGTTGGGGATGGGATTGAATCGATAATTCATAAATATCTTTGCCTTTCCTCCGTATCCTCCTTCTATCGGCATCGCCCTGACGAATCCATAGTTCGCCTCCACAATACCACCGTTGTCATCAAGTTTGCACCGACTGCGCGTAACAAAGAGTCTTCCCCTAGGTATCTCTTGTGTTATGACCGTTCCATTACTCCGAATTGTACTACACACAAACTCCGTGTGATACATTTCGTTTGTAGAGGCATTATAAACGCCAGAGAATGCACTGTTCGGAGTTGTATTCACTGCATAAAATCCTGCACCATCACCGACAAAGCGTAACGCAAGTCTTGCAAAGTCAGATGACACAACAGGTTTTCCGTCCCATTGAAGTTTCACTTCAAAGTCTGGGATGAGTCCTTTGCCGCCATAACCAACCCAATCTCCCAGCTTCATGTCAAATCCAATCCATTTATTAGTTTCTGGAACAACAACTCCGCCTTTCTTCTTGACTAACGCAACAGGGTTCTTTACCAATCGCATGGGGATGGTGGCTTTCATATCCCATGGCTGCCATTTACCGTTTTTCACCTCAAATTCTTTTCCCATGGCAATAAGGCAGAATTTCTGATGCCCTTTATAGTATCCGTCTTTTGTGACCACAATTTCAACCTCGTTACCAGTGGTTTTACCTTCTATGACAAATTGACCTTGGCAATCTGTTATCCCATTGATAAAATGCGCCTTTTCACGAAAGTTCATGCCCATCAACACACGCACCGTCGCATTCGACACGGCGTTCCCATCATCGTCAACGGCAGAAACTATCATACGAAGCTCACCTCCGAACCTTCTGGCCTTGAGATATTCAGGATCTTCCTTATGGGCAAAGATCGGCATGACGACCGTCAGCGCAACTATCATGAATACTAGATTTTTCATCATTGCAGGCTTCCTTTCTCTATCACTTTTTCGTAGAACTTGAAATTGTAAAAGTACGAGATATCCATCATGTCAGAGTGCAACCATCGCGCCCCCCAACTTGACCTTAAAGGCCACCCATTAGGTCTCTCCAAACCATGAATTGTTGGGGGATCTTCTTCTGAAAGAGACGATTCGTCAAGGTTCAGATCATACGCATCATCCATGCTTACGACATTAATCAGATTTGTTCCTCCAGTCGGCCTGGCCAACGCGGGGATGCCCTGTGTTAGATGCGCCGCCCTGACCAACAGGCTGATGTTCGTCGAATTCATGCTTGAAGGATAGCAGTAGAACACTGTATTGGTCTTGAAGTCCTCAGGCGACATCTGCTGCGCCTCCGGCACGGAGATTTTATCGACGCCAAACAGGTTTTCCTCTATGTTCCAGCCAGACCATGTCGTACCGCCCAGCATGTTCGCGACACCACGTCCTTTCCAAAGTTCCTGATGATGCCATGAATACTGTACATACCCTGATGTGACGCCCGTCAGGATCCCGATGTCATTGTCGTCCAGAAGTTCCAGCACCTCGTCGCCGGTCGAATAGAAGTTGACCGCGTACTGCGCGACATTCGAGAAGCGCCCCGGCCAGCCAAGCTTTCGCCTGTCGTCGTAAACATCGCCGGCAAACAACTTGTGCCAATTTGACGCCCAGGAGTTTGTAGGATATTCCTCCCACTGCGGATGCACCAACTGCGGGATGCGGATTGATACGTCGTTTGCTGGGTAGTATGCTTCGGAAGGAACGGCGGAGTCGCACATCAAGAACCTTGAAACCTGAAGTCCATGATCCTGTCTCATCGACGCAGCTGCCATGTTGCCGAGCGAATGCGCCATTACGACCTTCTCGCCGGGAATCGCCGCGATTGTGGATGCAAGCTGGCTTGCGACCACAAAGGCGTTTGACGCATTCTGATGGTAGTTCGCGTCGCTGCCGATATCGCCGCGCCAGTCCACATTGTAGAACTCCACCTTCGCGCCTGAAAGCCACAGCCGCTTGAACACCGCGTCAGCCCACTCCTGCGCCCCTGACCCAGTGACGTTAAATCCGTGGAAGAACACAAGCGACTTTACCGTCTCTCCTTCCCACATCCTGTGAACCGCAGTACTTCGATAGTCTGCCTCACCAGACAGATGCCGTGCGCCTATCCAGCTATACATGTCATGCACAGAGCGCAGCGACAGCGGAATGCTGCAGCTGAACAGCGTGTCGTCTTCGCCGTCGACGACAAGCAGCGTTAGCGCGTCGGGGCGCACGACTTCGCCCACTGCTTCGAACGCGAGGACGCCCGGCGAGTTGCCGAAGCCGAGGTAGTCGGCGGGGTCGATTTCCACGCCTTCGCCGCCGACGGGAATAAGGTCTGCCGAATGGACGGGATCGCCGCCCGTCGTGTACACGTCGTTCGTCTGGAACGCCCACGCCCCGGACGGCTGCGCG
>JAFRBA010000082.1 GCA_017405115.1 Kiritimatiellia bacterium | reverse complement strand
TTGAGGCGCTGGAATGTCAAGGATTCCATGAACGATGCCGCAGAGAAGCATTTCTGCCGCGTATAGACATTTCCAAAGAACAATGCGACCTCAATGTTCGCTTTCAGGAATTCCGCTAGTTGCGCAGGAGTGTCGAAGTCGAGAAGTTTTGTTGTTCTTAGGAAAGTGTCGTTGAAGGCCTCAGCGAGAGGCTTCTCTACTTGCGGCCTCATATCCCAAGTCAGATGGTCGCTTGTCGACGGTAGTCTCAGCATGGCTATACGCATTGCCATCATGTCTCGCGTGGTGTATGCCTGCGCGATGTCTCGGTAAATGTCAACCATTCTTTCCTTTTCCTCATCCGAGATGCCAATCAACCCCGGGCCTATCGCAGCAATTGCCGTGCGCCTCCGCTCTTCCTCAAGCTGTTGCACCCGGTCTTGCAACCGCCGCGTTTCTCGTACAAGATGAACCGTCAGCGGCACAAATGCCGCGAGAATCGCAAGATAGACGTATTTCTTCATTTTGCTCATTATTGGGTGTTTGTCACTTCGCCAAAAATGCTCCACCGCGACCGCGAGAGGCGATAGCCGAATTTCTCCACATATGATGTTCCGTTCTCTGAAATGGAAAATACCTGTGTATAGGCGTCCTCGCGATTGCCAATGTAAAGAGGCCGCGACTGTCGATTCCAATGTTTCTCGTAGTCGCATTCTTCCGCAAATGCCGAATTGTCGTAGTCTGAGGACAAGCGCTTCCATCCAATAGGAATTTTCCATGTGAGATGTCCTTCTGACCAGTTGGGATACGGAATGCTTCGGCCCGCCTCGTCAACCGTCCAATAGTTCCCTCCGCCTATTCTATGTGTTACCCCCGCCCCGGCACCCGACGTGTGCATAAGATACCCGGTGTAGTTGGTGCTGTCAAAATACCCCGTAGGCGGGACGGCGTTTGTGCATGGAACCTCAACCACTTTTACGCCCTGGAACGACACCGTCCTCGGCCCGATGCAGTTCACCGTACGCAGCGTGCCCATCACGACATCGCCCGGCCAGAAGGCTCCAATGCCGGTGGCATTAGTAGTGACAACAAGCTGTGGCTCGACAACCGTCATCGACGGGTGATGCTCTGCGTCCGCGTACGAAATCGTGATGTTCGGCGTTGTGCCGGCTGCGGGGCATGTATAGACATGCTCCCCGCCCGCAGGCACTGAAAGCTCGCCGCCAAACGTGTCGTAAGCCGTTGTCATGTCGTCCGAGTCTGCCTTTACCACCTGCATCGTCATGCCAGACAAACTTGGCGAAACGGTAAACTTGACCTTCTCGCCCACACCGTATACATGCCGATTAGTGCATGGATTCTCCAGCGCTTCATATATTGCCGCCAACTCCACCTTCACGCTCGTCAGTTTCGCCTGAGACGACACCGGCTCTGCGCCCTCCGCGTTCTCCGTGAACGTCGTCGTAACGACGATGTCGTTCGCCTCTCCGCTCGGCAGCTTACCCCTGTAGCCGACGGTGAAGTCCAGCTTCATGCCGGCCTCGATGTCCTGCTCCACGGGGAGGACCCGCCCCGAGACGTGCTCTATCTTCCCTGCGCCAGCCGAGATCTCGAAGCGGACGTGTCCACCGTTCGGACCGCCGTGCGCGACGCAATGGAGCTCGGTGACGGTCGACAGGCGCTCGACCCAGTTCCCTGGCGTGCTCCAGTAGCCGTCCTCGAATATGACCGCTCTCTTCGAGAACGTCGCTGACGCGCCCGCCGCATGAGGCCCGTCGTCTTCGCCGTAGCCGCCGCCTTCGCCGGAAGGGTCGTCCCCGGAGCCGTCTTCGCACGAGCACTGCAACCCATCGAACGTCATCAGGAACCCGCCGATCACATACGTGATGTCGCCGGTGAAGCATCCGCAGCATCCGCAGTTGCCTTCGCAGTTGAACACCGGCGTGCCGTCGGCGGTCAGGTAATAGCAGCAGAAGCCGTCCGTCCAGCTGAATCCGCCGCCGCCCGCCCTCTCCGGATGCACCGCGATGGTCGTTCCGCCGGATGCACCATGCGAGCGGAGCACCGAAGAGCGCGTCTGCTCCAGCGTAACGAATTCGAGGCTCACCGGCCACACGACGCTGAAATCGCCGCCGGTCTCCGAGACTTCGACCTCGTCGTCTTCCTTGCCTACGATTAGCACGGGCATGTTGCAGCGCATCGCATAAGTCTTTCCAAGGAGCAGCATGACGCGGTTCGTGTCGCCCGCCCTTGCGATGAACACGGGGTCGGGGAGATGCGAATATCCGTTGCCCTCGAAAGTGACTCGGGCGTTCGCCTGGCTTACCACGACGTCAATCCAATAGTAGTGGTTCGTGTTCGCGCCTTCGGGCAGCGTCTGGTGCGGGCCGAAGTTGTCTCCGTCGTAGGCGAGCGGATTTGGGTCGGTGTCGTTCGGAATCCCGTCGTCGTCCCAGTCGTCGGGATTGACGCGGCGGTAGACGCGCACAAGGTCGTTGCTCCGGACGGTGAAGCCGCCGTCGCCGCGGAGGGATATCTGCGCGTTGGCCTCCCGGTTCGTGTCGCCGCAGGCGAAGAACCTCTCCCACGTTACCGTCCGCCCGTCGCCGTCCGCAAGGAGCCACAGCCGGCTCTCGCCCTGCACTGCAAGCGTGTCGCCGAGCCCGGCGGACGCCGCGAAGCCCGGGTTCCTGGGCGCGTCCTGGAGCCTTCCGTCCATGAACCACCAGAGCCGCGAGCGGGGACCGCCGTTCGTCCCGCAGGGGAACGCCCATGCGCCGAAGTCCACCATGTGCATCCCGAAGTCGGACCTCGCCCCGTGTTCGTGCAGGTGCCCGACGTATGCTGCGTTCGACGGCATGGAGAACGAGTGGCCCGTCTCGTTG
>JAFRBA010000081.1 GCA_017405115.1 Kiritimatiellia bacterium | reverse complement strand
CGTAAAGGCCGCCAAGCCATTCGCGACCCGTACATTCGCACTCCTAGACCACTTATTATAATAAGTGGTCTGGACGAAGGAGAACACTTAGGTGCGGCACGGTGTGTGTTACGCCATCATCCGCGCATTCAATCTGGATTCTTGCACCCTACGGCATCTCGACCGTTACCTTGAAGAAGCGGTGAAGCGAGTTGGTCGGGTACTGCCAGCTGCCGCCGTTCTCCAGCGTCTCGCTGCCGTAGACCTTGTATGTGCGGACAACGCCATTCGTGTTCAGGTTTGGATTCCATGTCACGATAGGTGTGTCGTCCTGCATTTCAATCATCGCCTTCAGCTAACTGTTCGCATTCGTCGGGTCAAGCCCAGCGACATACTCTTCCCACACCTCTGTCGGACTGCCGCAGCTCAGCTTGCCACTTGCCGCGTTCGCCGCCGCCTCGAAGTCGCCGGACGCAACGCCGGGGCCATACTGCGACAGCCACGAATATGGCACAGGCTCGGGCGAGGTCAGCGTATAGCCGCTTCCGTCCGCCGGACTCCACTGCACCTGATCGACCCAGACGCAGTCCGGCGCGTATGACGTCGCGCCGTCCTTGCGGTATTCCCATCACAGGACGTGCTTGCCGCCCGTCGGCACTTCTACGGACACAAACCGCCAGCCCGTGTCATTCCCCGCAATCCGCGCCTTGACGACATCATCCACCAGAAACGCGCCGTAGCCGTAGTAGCCGTCCTCGCCAACTTCCTCGTCGGGCTCCTCGCACTGCGCCTTCCACCAGAACGATACCGTGCCCGCCTTCTTGACGGACGCCATCAGGTACGTAGTGCCGTCGTTTCCGATTGCGCCGCTCCGCACGCGAATCTACTTGTCTGCGGCGGATGAACATGGTAGAATACGCGCCATGAAAAGTCATAGGGCAACAGGGCGGCCAAGAGGTCGTCCATCAATCATACCATGGGATCTCGGCGAGCAGATTCTGTGCGATCTCGAAAGCAGAATGGACAAGGCCAACAACACCGTCCGGCCTGATTGGAAAGGAATGGCTCGGCGACTACACGTAAGCCGATCCACCATCAGCCGCGAAATCGCAAACCTGCGCAATTCTGGCTTCATCGAAAGTTTTTCTGCACCTATCAGGCAAGGATCCGACATCCTGACGATCCTCTACCGCCTCAAACGATTTGCGTAGCGGCGGCGGTTTGAATCTGACATGGGGCTCATAATTCCCCTTCAGTGAGCAAACACCTTTTTGACGTTGGTCTCAAAATTCCCTCCTGTGGGTCTCAAAAATCCCCTCGTTCGGGGCAACTATAGCCCCCTTTCCAACCCGCCAGCACGTGACCTTACGGCATCTCGACCGTTACCTTGAAGAAGCGGTGGAGCGAGTTGGTCGGGTGCTGCCACACTCCGCCGTCTTCCAACGTCTCGCTGCCGTAGACCTTGTAGAGCCGCCGCGCTACGCCATCATCGTTCAGGTTCGGATCCCAAGTCACGATAGGTGTTTCGCCCTGCATTTCAATCCTCGCCTTTAGCGTACTTTCAAGGTTCGTGGGGACAAGTCCCCGCCACATAGTCCTGCCAAACCGACATAGGCCGTCCCCAAATCGT
>JAFRBA010000080.1 GCA_017405115.1 Kiritimatiellia bacterium | reverse complement strand
GGCTCATTCCTTTGTAGGATTGGGCTTCTGCGCGTCGGTCGCCCTCCGCGCAGCCAATCTTCCTAACGGCACTTCGTTTTCTTTGCCGTACAGACTCCTTTCATTCTGTTAGCTCTGCCGAGCTTTGCTTGGCGCACCATGTTTGTCTCCTTTGGGTTTACGGGAAGATCCAAGACCGGCAAGCAGGGCTCGCTTGCGAGGATTGTCGGCGGATGGGGTCATGTGCGAGATGTCGAAGCCTTCATGCTCCACGCTCCAGCCGTTCCAACCCCTGAAGGAATGGTACGTCCAGTCCCAGCCGTACTCCTCGAAAATGGAGATGCAGTCCTCAATGTAGCGAGCCGCGCCCGGTGCCCATGCGACGGCGCTGAACTCGCCGACATATATGCGCGCACCGTGCCGGAGTTGAAAATCACGAACGCGCCCCAGCGTCTTCCGCAGCCAAGCATAATCACGCCCACGCTCAGGATCGGGATATGGCATCGACCCTCCGCCGAACACTCCCTGATGCGTGTAGTCGCTAGGAATGTACATGTGAACCTGGTAGATGATGTTTGTGAGAGCGAGAGGACTCATGTACGCATAAGCCGCCGGCGAATCCATGTTGTTCGATTCCATTATTATCGGCGTGTCGGCGTCTATCTCCCGCACGGCCGTGGCCGCCTCTTGCTGGACGCTCCAGTAGTCGAACGGCGCAGGACGCAACTGCTGCGGCTCGTTCACGAGGTCATAGCCGTATATCACGTCGGCATTGCCCTTGAAGCGGGTTGCTATTCGCCGCCAAAGCGCGATGAAGTGGTCGCGAAAACGCGCGTCGAAGAACATCTCCATCTCCCCGGTCTTTTTGCGTCCTCCCGGGGGCGAATGGACATCCACCACGATTTTCATGCCGTATTTCCTCGCCATGGGCAACACAACGGCATCAAGATGGTCAAGGCGGCCGTCAATCCATTTGTCGTATTCGGCAAGATCAATGTCCGTCGGACCGTTCACCCATGCGTTCCATCCTCGAATCATCTGGTAGCGACCGAGTTTTACACCCCAACGCGCCATTTCGCGGAAATCATCTTCCTGTAGATCACGCCCGCCAGGCAACATAACACCTCGCAGCCGAGTCATATCACGGACTGATGGAGAATACGACGCAACGAGGTCGGCGTTTTTGCACGGAAAGAGGACCTCGTCCAATTTGATGGAGAGTGTCGAGAGGTCGAACTCCACCTCTCCCGAGGTTCCTTGCAAACCGAGCGAAAGCGTGACGTCATGCCCTATCTGCAATCCGCCAAGGACAGCATATACGTCGAGCGTCTGCCACTCGAACGATCCATATCGTACCGTGGGCGTATTCGGGTGCATGGACATGCCCGTCATGGCATCGTAAAGGCGGAACTGAAACTTGAGGCCAAGGTACGATATCTTCGGCTTTGCGATTCCCGCGCCGCGAGCACGTATCGTCGCCCGCAGGGCTTGTGCGGAGCCGATCCTGTCCGCCGGAAGGATGCCAGAGATGCCGAACAACGCCGTGGACTTCTTCTCCTGCGGAACGTTCACCACCAGTCTGTCACCGTCTCGTCTCGCATGGCAGGTCAAACCGCTCCATCTTATGTCCTCGGCCCGTAATGCGGCGCGACATGACGGGACCTCGCAATGCGCGGAGATTGCCGCCATTGCGAAAACAAGCAAAAATACCAGTGAACGACCTCTCATGTGCAGAATGGAATCCATCATTTTTCCACCGTGTATTATACCCCACCATTGGTCTCATATCGCGACGGAGGAGGTTCTGTTTCGCGCCATGCCTTTTTTCATATGATATACTTCACCGCGATGAAGACGGCAAACACGAAACTGCTGCGGATGCTTGTGCATCTCGACGCCCAGTACGAGGCGGCGCGAAAGATCCTGTACGGAATCCTTCACTTCGCCACGACGAACCACCATTGGGAGGTGCAGTTCACCGACCGCGAACTGCCCTACGGCAACCTGTCATTCTACAGGGACTGGAAACCCGATGCAATCATCACCGACTGCCGCTGCCACACCGTCGACAACGAGGCGTTTGCGGCGACCAGCGGACGCGCGGCGGTGTTCGTGAACACTGCCCCACCGAAAGGCTGGCGGCATCCGTGCGCGGTTCTCGAACCAGACAACTCGCAGATCGGCAAGACGGCCGCCGCGTTCTTCCTCCACAAAAAGCTCGCCAACTTCGCATACATAGGCGATGCCAGTCCACGAAGCTGGGACCGAGAGCGCTACGAGGCGTTCTCCGAATCCATAGGCGCGGCGGACGCGGCAGTGCACCGCTTCGGCAAGCCCACCGAAAACAGCTGGGCGATGCATGAAAAGACGATTGCCGGATGGCTGAAATCGCTGCCACTGCCCTGCGGAGTGTTCGCGGCCTACGACCTTCGCGGCAAGCACATCCTCGACGCATGCCGCTTCGCGGGGCTTTCCGTCCCGGAGCAGATACAGGTGCTGGGCGTGGACGATGAAACGCACATCTGCGAACAGACCGTGCCGACTCTTTCGTCGATAGCGCCCGACTACGAAGCGGGGGGATTCGCCGCCGCAGAGTTCCTGGACGGAGTGCTTCGCGGCTCGGAGCGGGGGAGAGCGGCCAAGGGACAGTCGAGGCATATCGCCTTCGGCATCAGGGGAATCGTGGAGCGGATATCCACCACTGACATATACGGCACTGCCCAGCGCATAACCGCCGCGAAGAAGTTCATCCGCCAGTATGCGACGACGCAGATCGGCGTCGGAGACGTCGCGGCGGCCGTCGGAGTGTCGCCGCGAGTCCTTCAGCGGAATTTCAGGGCCGTAACAGGAACGACGATCCTCGACGCGATACAGGAAGTAAGGCTGGAGAAGGCAAAATCACTGTTGCGCAAGACGACAATCCCCGTCAACAACCTCGCGACGTTCTGCGGCTTCAACTCTCCATCACACTTGAAAAGGCTCTTCAAGTCGCGCATCGGCACCACCATGAGCGCCTGGCGCTCCGACGCCACCCGTCTGCCCGGCAGAGAATAGCCGCAATGCGCGACTGGACATGAGGGTCAGGCTTCAAAGTGAAACTTACGCTCCCATCTCGCTACATCTTCCTTGCTGGCAGGATGTGGATTGTCGTATAAGACCTTCTTTCCGAACTTGGCGTACTTCTCCAGTCCAAGCGGATGGTACGGACAGATCTCAAACTTCTCCATGTTGCGAAGGCCAGAACCCGGTAGGGACGCGCGTCCCGCGCGTCCGTGGTCACGCGGGACGCGTGACCCTACCACGAAATCCCTGATGGCGGCGATGTCTTCATCGGAATCGTTCAGCCCCGGCACGAGCGGACAGCGAATCATCGTCTTCGCGCCGGCCTCATCAAGACGCAGCAGATTTTCAAGTATCACACAATTGTCCACGCCGGTCAGCTCGCGGTGACGCCTGGCGTCAATGCACTTCAGGTCGTAGAGAAAGAGGTCGACGACGGGGATCATCTTCTCGAACGCACCCCACGGCGCGAAGCCGCACGTGTCGAGGGCAACATGGATACCGTCTTCGTGCGCGGCGGAAGCAAGCGCAAACGCGAAATCCGCCTGCATCATCGGCTCGCCGCCAGTGATCGTCACGCCGCCGCCCGAAGAGGCGTAGAACACCTTGTCGCGGCAGACCTCCGCCATCACCTCCTCGACGGACATCTCGCGTCCGCACACTTCGTCCGTCGTCGCCGCCCGCTCGATCTCCGGCGACTGCGATTCAGGGTTGTGGCACCAGACGCATCGGAGCGGACATCCCTTCAGAAACACGCTCGTGCGAAGTCCCGGGCCGTCCTTCGTAACGCCGCGCCGAATGTCAAAGACAATCCCCTTCATCGGAAAAGCAAAGCCCCCACGGCCCACATCAGGAAGAATATCGCAAATGCGGACAGTGCCGTATACAGAACACCCTTTCCGACGTCGCGGCCCTTGGCGCGGACTGCCGCCTTGAACCGGCTCGCCGTCGCCTCGTCCGTCGGTTTCGTGAGGAATGTAACTGCAAGCCAGCTCACGGAAGTGATCACTATTGTGACAACCATCTTCTTCCATGGCTCAAAATGACCGCAGCAGCACTGCATGATGATAGCGACGACGAACGACACGCCCATCCCCGCTATCTCGGTCCACGCATTGATGCGCATCCAAAACCACCGCAAAAGAAATACTGCTCCCGAACCTGCGCCGATGAGAAGCATCAGGTCAAAGGCGCCCTTCGCGCTCTTGAGGTGCGGGGCGATGATGCATCCGAGAAGAAGCAAAAGCAGCATAGACGAACGTCCTATCCAGATGAGCTCGCGGTCGGACGCCTTTGGACGAACGAAGCGCTTCCAGAAGTCGTTGACCATGTAGGCGCTGCCGAGGTTGAGATGCGCGGCAACGGTGGAGAAGAGCGCGCCCATCATGGAGACGGCGACAACGCCGAGCCATCCATTGGGGACTTTCGTGAGCATCGCGGGATACGCCATGTCGCCCTGCACCAGCGAAGGGTCAACGTTCGGGAATGCGGCCTGTATGGACGCGAGGTCGGGGTAGACGAGCACGGAGCAGAGCCCGACCACGTACCACGGCCACGGACGGATCACCCAGTTGAGGACGTTGAAGAAAAGCGTTCCGCCAAGCGCATGGGCATCGCTCTTGGCGGTGAGCATGCGTTGGACGATGTACCCGCCGCCGCCGGGCTCGCTCCCGGCCTTCCATACGTTCCACCACTGCACCGCGAGCGGGATGACGAATACCGGGACGAGCGTGTTCCAGTCGCTGAAGTCCGGTAGGAT
Source organism: Kiritimatiellia bacterium (assembly GCA_017405115.1). Next base: position 3,647 of record JAFRBA010000080.1, on the reverse strand, counting down.
CGAGAGCCGCTTCGCGGTCTCGGGGTTTGAGACGATTCCGGCAATCCCCCCGACTTCCGGAAGGGAGAGACCGTACACCATCGCCGCGACGGCCCCAGCCATGATGACGAGGAAAAGGAAGAAGTCAGTCCAAATGACACCGCGTATCCCGCCGAAGAATGTATAGACGATAGATGCGACGATTGTGACGACGTAGATCGTCGATGGCTCTATTCCGAAGAGGACGACGCCGATCTTGACCGCCGCAAGGATCACGTTGCCAAGGACAAGCACGTTGAACACGACACCGAGGTAGAGCGTACGGAATGCGCGCAGGAAAACTGCGGGCTTGCCTGAATAGCGAAGTTCGTAGAACTCGATGTCCGTCGTGACGCCCGATCTGACCCAAAGCTTCGCGTAGACGAACACAGTGAGCAGGCCAGTCAGGATGAACGCCCACATCACCCAGTTTCCGCTCATGCCGTCGCGGCGTATGACTTCCGTGAAGAAGTTGGCGCTGTCCGTCGCAGTCGTCGCCGCGACCATCGAAAAGCCGATGAGCCACCAGGGCATGGATCGTCCCGACGTGAAGAAATCGTTCGCCGTCCGTCGCGACTTGAGCGACGCGACAGACGGTATGAGCGCAAGTATCGCGAAGAAAGCCGCGATCACCGCCCAATCAATTCCGTTCAGCAGCATTTCAGACAGCCTCCCTCACCAGCCTCTTCACTACGAGTTCGCGGAATGCGGGAGAAAGCGAGTTGAAGTACGCCGTGAAGCCGGTTACGCGCACGACGAGGTCTGGGAACTTTGCCGGGTCTTTATGGGCGGCGAGTATCTTTTCGGCATCGACGACGTTGATGTTGACGAGCGTACCGCCAAGCTTGAAGTGCCCGTCTATGAGCGCCATGATCTTCTCAACGGCCTCAGCGTCTTTCGCAAGGCCGATGTCAACTTCAAGCTGCCAAGGCGCGGTATTGCCGTAGCCAGGCTGCACGGACGCTATCGACGTCGCCATTGCCGTCAGCGCACCGTCTTTGCGGAAGCCGGGGAGCGGATTCGCGCCATGCGAGATCGGCTCACCCGCTTTGCGACCGTTCGGTGTTGCGCCGACGGCACGTCCGAAGCGCAGTGTGTCCGCCCACGTGAACCAGCCTGGAATAAGTTTGAAACCGTCAGGGGTTGTGTGGTTCGCTATCTCGCCATTCAATATCTCCGTAAGCTTCACGGCCCAGCGGTCGGCGTCCGTACCACCAGCGCCGTAACGTCCGGCACTCTCCATGAGTCTACAGATGCGCTCTCCTTCCTCGCCGTCGAAGTTCGACGCAACCGCCGCCTTCAACTCCGCAAACGATACCGCCTTTTCCTTGACCACGCGCTGCTCTATCGCACCGAAGCTGTCGGCGACAACTGCAAGCCCCGCGCCGTCAATGGCCATGTTGTAGTACTCGGCTCCGCCGTGCGAAACGTCTTTGCCTTTCTCTATCGGCCCGTGCGAAAGAAGATTGAGCATGAGTTCTGGCTCGTTCAAGTACTGGTGCGCGAGGTGGAAGTCTATGCCTTTCGCCGTCACATCTACGGCGGCCCTGAAGTGTCGCCGATAGTTCGCCTCCAGCGATTCAAGGCTGTCCGATTCGACGAACGCAACCTCAAAGACTTTTGCGATGTTGATCTTCACAACATCGTTCAAGGTGTACTCCAGCCCCGGCAGCGACATCCAGTTGCAGCCGACGGCGATGCGGCGGCGGGCAAGCGAAGCATCATAGCCGTTCCGCATGAATCCGTCTACGAGCGCCTTGTCGCCGGAGAAGCGCGGATAGCCGAGGCGATTCGCGAGAAGGATCTCCACGCCGCGGCGAAACAGCCCACGATCCATGCCGTCCCACACGCGAATCGTCAGGTTGCAGCTGGACTTCAGCTTCGCGGCGGCTTCGAGGATTATGTAGCTCATGCGGGAAGTCTGGTCTCGTCCGTCCGCAGCCGGGCCGCCGATCTGGTAGTAGTGCGGGTCGTTGAGGAGAAGGCAGAAGCAATAGAACTCGGCGTCTTCGTCCGTGAGGATGCCCGCCGCCTTGTCGCGTTCGTAGTAAGGACGCAGAAGTTCGTCGAGCTGTCCGCCCGCGCCATCGCGGTTGTACGTGCGCGAGGCCATGTTGAATATGGCAATCCACTGCACTACTTCACGGAACGTATCGGGCTTCGCGTCCGCAATCTTGTAGCAGATTCTCGCCATCTCGACGAGGTTGGCATGCCGCTCCGAATCGTCCTCTGTCATTGCGCGGTCGTCGGCTGCGGCGGCGAGCCGACGCGTCCATGTCATCACGCCGAGTATCGCCTGCTCCTCGGCTTCAAGAAGCTCAATGGCATATAATGCATCGCTTTCTCGTTCTGATTTCTCAACGCAGAGACGCGAAGACGCAGAGTTGGACTTGAGTTCTCTGCGACTCTGCGACTCTGCGTTTAAAACATCTTCAAACTTCCGCCTTGAAGCCCTAACTTTCTCGAGAAGTCCGCCCCAGCCGAGGTCGAGACCAATCTGATAGTCAGGCGCGAAGTGGGCGTCTTTGCCGATTCCGGTCGTGATGTCGTACTTCTTCTGGAGCGGTTCGAGATGGGAGTAGTCGAACGCGAAGTTGGAACGCGAGAGCTGGTAGCCAAGCCGCATCCGCGAAAGCATGAACATCCAGCGTCCGGCAATGGCGTCGTCGGGGTCGATGTAGCAAGGGTGGTTCTCCATGAGCCAGCGGAAGTTAGCCGCCCATGAACGCGGCCCAGACCACTGTCCGGTCGCATCCCGCACGGGCAAATCCACCTTGAACGACTCCGGCGGCAGCACAAGGCCGTAGTCGTCCTCGTCGCGTGCGCCAAGCCGCTCCTGCTTCTCCCTCGTCTGGCTGATCTTCCGAGCCGTCAGCCGCGCCATTCTTTCCGCATATCTCATTGTACGACTTCCTGCAAAAGTTTGCAGGATATTATGCCACAACAGGCACCTTGCGCATCAACTTATGCGAAACAAATTATAGCCAATTTTACGAAATGAGCGCGACTACGCCAGTCGAATAAAAAAACTTCAAAGTGTTCTTTGAACAAACCCTCGCCTAATGTCGAAAGCGATACCCGTCAGTCCTTCTCCGACTTCTTCTTGACGTCGCTGCGGATGTCGTCCTCGGTGCCCATGGAGCCGTCCTCGCCGGCGGACTTGACGATTATCTTCTTGCCCTTGGTCTCGAGTTCGTACTTGTTGTCCCACGGGTCGTATAGCGCGCCTTCGCCGCCGTCAAGAATCGGGTCGTCCCCCTCGATGAGCTGGTCAAGGCTGCTCGGCAGCTTCTTGTGCTGGATGTAGTACGTGGTGCACGCCTCCTGAAGCGACCTCACGCCCGCCTCCGCCGCAGTGATGCGCGTCTTTGCGATATGCCCCGTCACGTTCTGTATGGCGATTGTGCCGAGAATGCCGAGAATGGCGACCACGACCAGAAGCTCGACGAGCGTGAAGCCGCGCTTCGCCGCCTCCGCGAACTTGTTTCTTTCTTTGCTCATGACTGTGTTCCTTCCTTTTGCGTTACATGTGTCTACTGCTGCGGCGCGGCGGGCTGCGACGCAGCAGCCTGCGGTGCGGCGGGTTGCGACGCGGCAGCTTGCGGTGCGGCGGGTTGCACGACCGGGGC